>CAJFNK010000070.1 GCA_904394685.1 Candidatus Heritagella gallinarum | reverse complement strand
TCCTTACTTTCAACTATAAGGATGGTTCCAAGACTATCACTCTGGCAGATGTTGAGGGTTCGGATTTATCCTCATTCGGTGCACCAACAAAATAAGCCTGAAGCAATTGCTTCAGGCTTATTTTGTATCTGTTTGATTGTTACCATTCTGTGATATATCAGAAAAATTTTGCTGGGAGAAGTCTCTCGCTGGACTTGAAATGGAGGAGAAGTCCTTGTCGTCTTTTTCGTTAAAAATGATTGCGCTGATTACCATGGCTATTGACCATACGGGAGCAGTGTTGTTTCCAGAAGAAATGGCTTTTCGTCTGATTGGGAGAATGTCTTTTCCCATCTATTGTTTTCTTTTGGCAGAGGGGTTTTTCTATACTTCCAGCCGTTTTCGATACCTTTTTCGGCTGTTGTTATTGGCGTTGGTGTCCGAACCGGTATTTGATTTGGCTTTCTTTGATACCCTCTGGTATCCTGGCCATCAAAACGTGTTTTGGACGCTCAGTATGGGGCTGGCCGCCATGTGGGTGCTGGAAAAGATGCAGGAATCGCCCGCAATCGGGATGATTCTTGCAGCGGCATTTGCACTGCTGGCAGAGCTGTGTAATACGGATTATGGTGCTTTTGGCGTTGTATTGATTTTAATTTTCTCTGTTTGCCGTTCCCGCCGTGGAACAGGAGTGGGAGCGTTTGCTCTGGTAAATTCAGGATACGCTCTCTTATTGAACCCCCTTCAGGCGGCAGCGGTGCTGTCGGCCGTGCCGATTGGCCTCTATAATGGAAAGCGGGGGATACGGCTGCCCAAGCTTTTGTTTTATGCCTTTTATCCGGTGCATTTGCTGCTGCTTTTTCTTATCCGGGAAGCGCTGACCGTTTCGTAATAAAGGAAATTGTGGTATAATAAATCAAAAGCAGTATCCCCAGTTTTTAAAGGAGGCGGATTCATGGACGAAAAAAGATTTGCCGTGTTGATTGATGCTGAAAATGTATCCAATATTTATATCAAATATATTCTCGATGAAATTTCCAACTATGGAAGCGTGACATATAAGCGGATTTATGGGGATTGGACAACCAACGCCGCCGCCGGATGGAAAACCCAGCTGCTCGAAAATTCCATCACCCCGGTGCAGCAATACAGCTATACTTATGGAAAAAACGCAACCGATTCCGCTATGATTATCGATGCCATGGATATCCTGTATTCCGGCAATGTCGAGGGCTTTTGTCTGGTGTCCAGCGACAGTGATTTCACCAAGCTGGCTACCCGCCTGCGGGAATCGGGCATGATGGTGATCGGCATGGGGGAGAAAAAGACGCCCAAGCCCTTTAGTGTGGCCTGCAATGTGTTTAAGTATCTGGAAGTGCTGATGGCGGACGCCGAGGCGGCAGAGGAGAAAACGCCCCCGGCTTCCGAAGAAAATATGACCGATATCGATACCATTTTGCGGGCAATGGTCAATATCATCAGCGAAAACGGGGACGAAGAAAAGGGGATCAGCATCAGCGAATTGGGAAATCACCTGCTCAAGCGCTATCCTGATTTTGATGTGCGAAACTATGGGTACACTAAGCTCTCGAAATTCCTCTCTGCGTTTGACGGCCTGAGCCTGACACGGCACAACAACGTGCTGTTTGTTTCTCTGCGCCAGAACCATCTGGATGCGGATACTGTACGGGCTTCGATTGTGTCGTATGTGCGTGACTGGGAGAAATATAAAAAAGGCAAGCTGAATTTGGGACAGCTGAACCAGTGGCTGATGGAGCAGTTCCCGCAATTCAATGTGAAAAACTATGGCTATACCACGTTTGTCAAGTTTGTGAGCGATATCCACGGTCTGACCGTAAAAAGCAGCGGCAAAAACGGCCGCATCAAGCATGTACAACTGATTCAATAACCGAATTTTCCAAAGCCGGAAAGGGTGTTCTTTATGCGCCGGTCATTTTCCTGTGTGAAATTTTCCAACGAGAAAGCGCTGGGCATGTATATGAACAAGCGTCCCTGCCGGGTGGAATTTTGTGGGGATGCAGTGCAGCTATGTTCTTTTTGGCGCAAAAAACCCCTGCTCCGGTGGGAACAGGGGCAAATTGATGCAATTCAAGAGGTTGTGACCTTGGGGGAGCTTTATTTCGAGTTTAAACCAAGGATTGGTCAAAATGGTTTTGTCCTGTGGGTTCACAAAAAAGAGTGGGACTTTTTCCGCCAGTGCTGTCGGGAATTGGTGGGAGAGCGCTTTTATCGCCTCTAGGACTTGTTTGAAAATAGGGAAAAAGACGATGTTTATGATTTTTCAAACAAGCCCAAATATCACAAAAGTTTTCGCAGCAGGGCTTCGGCCTCTATGGGGTCGGCTTTTCCACGGCATCCACGCATGACCAGCCCTAAAATGGCTTTGAGGGCTTTTTCCTTGCCGTTGTGATAGTCGTTTACCGCTTTGGGGCTGTCGGCAATCGCCTGCCAGCACAGGGCTTCCAGCTGCTCCGATGAAATACCTGCAAGGTCTTCGGGGCGAAGGAGGTCTTTCCAGGATTTTTGGGTATCGAGCATGGTTTCGAGCGTGGATTTTAATAGGTCGATACGGATTTTTCCATCTTCCAGCAGCCCAATCAGTCCCGCCAGCTCGGCGGGTGGGACGGGGATTTCTGCACGTTCTTTGTCATCCTCGGTTTTAAGACGGCGGAAAATCTGGCCGAGAATACAGTTGACCGCATACTTTGGGGATTGAATCTCCGTTGCCACTTCTTCAAAATAACAGGCGATTTTCCGGTATCGTGTCAGGAGCCGGGCTTCTTCTTCCGAAAGCCCCAGCTCTTGCTGATACCGGTTTTGTTTTGCCTGTGGAAGCTCCGGCAGCGTGCGGCGCAAACGTTCCACCAGCTCGTCCGAAACAGGAATCTGACACAAATCCGGCTCTGGGAAAAACCGGTAGTCGTGGGCGTCCTCTTTGCTCCGCATGGGTTCCGTGCGCCCTTCTTCCGGCAAAAATCGCAGCGTTTCCTGCTCCACAGGCAGCCCCTGCCGCAAAAGCCCGGCTTGACGCTCCTGTTCAAAGCGGATGGCTTTTTCCATATACGAAAAAGAGTTCATGTTCTTGATTTCTGTCCGCACGCCCAGCGCTTCGCTGCCCACCGGGCGCAGCGAAACATTGACATCGCTCCGCAGGGAACCCTCCTGCATCTTGCAGTCGGAGATTCCCAGATAGCGCATGGTGGTTTGCAGCAGTTCCAGATATTCCCTTGCTTCCTCCACAGTTCGGAAATCCGGTTCTGTGACAATCTCAATCAGGGGCACGCCGCATCGGTTGTAGTCAATGAGCGTGCGCCCGTCCTGATGTATCAGCTTTCCGGCGTCCTCCTCCAGATGGATGCGCCGGATGCGGATGGTGCGCCCGTTGGAAAGCGTGACCCACCCATCGTGGCAGAGAGGGACGTCAAACTGGGAAATCTGATAGGCTTTTGGCAGGTCGGGATAGCAGTAATTTTTCCGATCCATATGAGAAAGGGGCGAAATCTCACAGTGCAGGGCAAGCCCGGCCAGAATGGCGTATTCCACCGCCTGCCGGTTGAGGCGGGGCAGGCTGCCCGGAAGCCCCAGACACACCGGGCAGCAGTGGGTGTTGGGCTGGCTTCCAAAGGCGGTGGAGCAGCCGCAAAAAATTTTGGTTTGGGTCAAAAGCTCCACATGGGTTTCCAGCCCGCAAATCAATTCAAATTCTATCATGCGATCCCCTCCCGATTCAACAAGGTGGCAAGAGGTGCAGGGAGCGGCGGCCGGGTGCCGGTTCCTTCCAGATGGTGGGCAAGGCGCAGCAAAAAGGCATCCTCAAAGCGCCGCCCCATCAGCTGTACGCCCACAGGATGCTGATGCTCATAAACAGCGCTGGGCAAAGCGAGTGCCGGAAGTCCGGTGAGGTTGGCGGGAACCGTACACAAATCCGCCTGATATGCTGCCACCGGGTTGCCCGAAACCTTTCCCAAAGGCAAAAACGCTGTGGGGGAAACCGGCGAGAGGACAAAGTCATAGCGGGAAAACAGGCTGGCAAAATCCTGTTGCAGCTGCCGGCGCACCTGCTGTGCCTTTTGATAATACTGCTGGTGATGGCCTGCCGACAGCACATAGGTGCCCATCAGGATACGTCGCCGAACTTCTTCGCCAAAGCCTTCCCAACGGCTGCGGCACACAGCCTGATGAAACCCCGCTCCCGAACAATCACTGCGATAGCCGTATCGGACGCCGTCATAGCGAGCTAGATTGGAGGAGGCTTCGGCACACGCCAGAATATAATAGGCGGGTGCGGCAAAGGCGAGGTGCGGGACAGAAACGGTCTCCACAGATACGCCAAGATTCTCCAAGCGGTGTGCAGTGTCCCAAACCGCCTGCTTCACGCTTTCGGAAGTTCCCTGCATCATTTCAACCGGGATAACGCCCTTTTTCCCGGCAACCGGCAACGACAGCCCATCGGCGGTTGGTGGCAGTCCACGGCTGGTGTCGTCCCGCTCGTCTTTTTGGGCAATCACGTCCAGCACCAGTGCCGTATCTTCGGCACACAGCGCCATGGGGCCGATCTGGTCAAGGCTGGAGGCATAGGCAATCAGCCCCCAACGGGAAACAGCGCCATAGGTCGGCTTGAGGGCGGTAAGCCCGCAATAGGCGGCGGGCTGGCGGACAGAGCCGCCGGTGTCGGAGCCCAAAGCATAAACGGCAAGCCCGGCCGCCACAGCCGCCGCTGCGCCGCCGGATGAGCCGCCGGGGGAATCCTGGGGAGAAAGCGGGTTGCGTGTAGGGCCATAAACCGAGGTTTCGGTGGAGGAGCCCATGGCAAATTCATCCATATTGGTTTTACCAAGCAGGACAGCCTGTTCCTGACACAGCGACTCCCACACAGAGGCACTGAAAACCGGGCGGTATTCCCGCAGCATGCCAGAAGCGCAGGTAGTGGGCAGCCCTTTGGTGCTAATATTGTCTTTGAGGGCAAAGGGGATACCGCCCAACAGAGGGAGCGTTTCTTGCTGGAGTGAAAGCTCTGCCTGCTGTGCCTGTTGATGGGCAGTTTCTTGTGTCAGCGAAACATAGGCGTTGAGAAAAGGGTTCTGCTGATGGATTTCTGAGAAAAAACAGTTGGTCAGCTCGGTGGGGGAAAGGGCGTTATCACAAAAAGCACGGTGCAAAGCTCGAATCACGCTCATGTCTTTCCCTCCTTTTCTTCTCCTGGCTTTTTCTCTCCGATAACAAAATATCCCGCTTGTCCTATTCCGTTCAGGGCTTCTGCCTGCGAGAGGGAGGGTGCAGGCTCGTCCGGACGCAGAGTGGTGAAATCCGGAGCAGGCTCGCCGGATTCACAGGGGCAATCGAGAATCTGCTGAAAAAAAACGTCCATTTTTTCGAGGTCGGGCGCCAGGGCTTCCAGTTCTTGCGAAAACTCCGGCAAAGGCGATTCCAATTTTGCCAAGGTAGCAAGGGCAGAAAGTTCGGCTTTGTCCAGCATGGAGATCACATCCTTTTTGATAAACTAGGGGCTATCTGAAAAGACGAAATTATCGTCTTTTCCTACAGACATCATGAAATGATGTCGTACAATGGCAGCTACTGCGTTAAAAATCGTTTTTGCCTTGTATCTGCCTGTTGCTTGCGGAAAATCCTTCAATTTCTTTGTTTTCAGAAACGCCCTAAGCGAAATTAATAAAAAGAAAGCGGAACCCAAAATCTTTTTGGAAAAGATTTGAAATTCCGCTGGAATATGCTACAATAGTGGTGCAATGGAGCCAATCAGTTTGTTGGTTCCTATGTTGGCTTTTAGCCGGCCGACAAAAACATATGATCCACAAAAATTTTAACGCCAATGAGGATCAGGACGATGCCGCCCGCCAGTTCGGCTTTGGAAGAAAGCAGGCAGCCAAATTTCTTTCCGATAAACACCCCGGCTGTGCAGAGAATCAGGGTAATCACGCCGATAATCCCCACAGAAAGAAGCATCAGCGGGACGGTGCTGGCTCCAACTGCTCCGGGCAAAATGATGCCGGTAGCCAATGCGTCGATGCTGGTTGCCACTGCCATAGCCAGCAGCATTTTCAGGCTGATGGCCTCCCGGCTGGCCGCAGGACATTCGTCCTCGTGGGAAAAAGATTCCCGCAGCATTTGCCCACCAATAATCAACAGGAGAATCAGGGCGATCCAATGGTCAATGCTGGAGATAAATCCGGCGCCCGCAGTGCCTACCAGCCATCCGATAAAAGGCATAAACGCCTGAAACAGTCCAAAACAGGCAGCCATCCGCAGGGCAAAGGGGAAATCTACCTTTTTGGTAACAGCTCCGTTTGTCACACTGACGGCAAAGGCATCCATCGAAAGACCTACGGCGATGCCTGCCAGAGAGATAAAATCCATAAAAACGCTCCTTCTCAAATAAATCAGTCTAAATCAATAGTTTACTCTTTTTTATGCTTTCTGTCAATTCAGCAGATGGGTTTCCCACCTGTTTTTAGGTATGAAAAACGTCCGGGAAATATGCCCCGGCTGAGATTCCGGTACTCCGGAGAATGGAGGATTGCAGAGATGAAAATCGGTCAGTATATTTTGGCGCTCGATCAGGGAACCACCAGCTCCCGTGCCATTTTGTTCAACTGTTATGGTCAGATCGTATCCGAGGGGCAAAAAGAGTTCCCGCAGATTTATCCGCAGCCCGGATATGTAGAGCATGACCCGGTGCAGATTCTGGAAAGCCAGCTGTTTGCAGTCCGGGAGGCCATGAGCCGTGCGGCGGTTTCGGTGGAGGAAATCGCCGCTATTGGAATCACCAACCAGCGGGAAACCACCGTTGCCTGGGACGCCCAGACCGGTATCCCGGTTTGCAATGCGATTGTGTGGCAGTGCAGGCGGACAGCGCCTTTGTGTGAAGAACTGAAAGCGGAGGGATGGGAACCTTATATCCGGGAGAAAACCGGCCTGATAATCGACGCTTATTTTGCGGGTACAAAGATGAAGTGGATTCTGGATCACGTTCCCAAGGCAAAAGAACTGGCAGAGGAAGGCCGCCTTCGTTTTGGTACGATCGATAGCTGGCTGATCTATTCCCTGACAGAAGGGGAAAGCTATGTGACCGATGTTACCAACGCCTGCCGCACCATGCTGTTTGATATCCACACCCTGCAATGGGATAAAAACCTGCTGGAACGTCTGGGAATCCCGGAGAGTGCCTTGCCAAAGGTGGTAGAATCCAGCGGTGTGGTGGGGATGTGTCACAGCGCTGTGTTGGGCAGAGAGATTCCCATTGCCGGGATAGCGGGAGATCAGCATGCGGCGCTTTTTGGACAGTGCTGCTTTGAAAAGGGCATGACGAAAAACACCTATGGAACCGGCTGCTTTGTGTTGATGAATACAGGTGAAACGCCGGTAGAATCAAAGAACGGCCTGCTCACAACCATAGGATGGAGCCTAAACGGAAAGGTGACCTATGCGCTGGAAGGCAGTGCATTTAATGCCGGAAGCGCCATCAACTGGCTTCGTGACGGCCTGAAGCTCATTGAAAAGCCCTCGGATGCCGATCATATGGCGGAGAGTGTGGAAAATAACGGCGGGGTGTATTTTGTCCCGGCCTTTACCGGCTTGGGCGCCCCCTATTGGGATATGTATGCAAGGGGTGCTGTGTTGGGGATGACCCGTGGCACCACGGATGCCCATCTTGCCCGTGCGGTGCTGGAGAGTATCGCCTATGAAAGCTGGGATTTGTTCCACGCCATGGAAGAAGATGCAGGCGTTTCCATCCCACAGCTGCGGGTAGACGGCGGAGCCAGCCGGAGCCGATTTTTGATGCAGTTCCAGTCAAATCTGCTGGGATGCACAGTGCAGCGCCCCGCCTGCCTGGAAACCACCGCTTTGGGTGCTGCTATGCTGGCAGGCTTGGCCGTTGGCGTGTGGGAATCGCAGGAAGAATTGGCGGCTGTGTGGAAATCGCAGACGGTTTATCAGCCGCAGCAGGAGTTTGATTCGCAGCCATTGTTGGATAAATGGCATAAAGCGGTGAGGCGTTGCCGGATGTGGGAAGAATAACGGGATTTCCCGAAGGACTTTCTGCAATAAACATGGAAAAATAAATTCAGGTGTTGCCATTTTCCCGAAAATTTGCTATAATCAAACCATCACTTTTTTACAGCACTATGATAAAGCATAGGTGAAAGGGGATGTGAAACCGATGATTGCGGTGATTGATTATGGCGCCGGGAACCTGCAAAGTGTGGTGAAGGCGTTTGAGTTTATCGGGTGCCGTGCAGAAGTTATCGACCGGCCGGAACGGCTGGCACAGGCGGATGCGGCGGTATTGCCCGGCGTTGGCTCTTTTGGCGATGCGATGGATTCGCTGAAAAGCCGTGGTTTTGTAGAACCGGTGCGGCAGTTTGTGGATTCCGGCAAGCCTTTTTTGGGGATTTGCCTGGGGCTGCAGCTCTTGTTTGAATCCAGCGAGGAATCTCCCGGCGTTCCGGGGTTGGGGCTGCTCAAGGGCAAAATTCTGCGTATCCCTGATGAGCCGGGCTTGAAAGTCCCGCATATCGGTTGGAATTCGCTGACGTTTTCCACTCCAAAGTCGTTGCTGTTTCAGGGGCTTTCCGAAAATCCATATGTCTATTTTGTCCATTCCTATTATTTGCAGGCAGAGGATTCAAAAGTGGTGTCGGCTACGGCGGAATATGGGGTAACCATTCATGCGGCCGTTCAATGTGAAAACCTGTTTGCAACCCAGTTCCATCCAGAAAAAAGCGGGAATGTTGGTTTGCAGATGCTTCGAAACTTTTCACTGCTGGTGCCGGGTAATGATGGGAGGGGCTAATCAGAGATGTATGCTAAGAGGATTATTCCCTGTCTGGATTTGAACAACGGACGGGTGGTAAAAGGAACGAATTTTGTCAACCTTCGGGATGCCGGAGACCCGGTTGAGGCTGCGGTGGCCTATGATGCAAGCGGTGCAGACGAGCTGGTGCTGCTGGACATCACAGCTTCATCGGAAGCACGGGGCATCATGATCGATATTGTCGAGCGGGTGGCGTCCCGGATTTTCATCCCCTTTACGGTGGGGGGCGGTATCCGCACCGTAGAGGATTTTACCATGCTGCTCCGTGCGGGAGCAGATAAGGTATCGGTCAATTCGGCTGCATTGAGAAATCCCCGGCTGATTCAGGAAGCTGCCTATAAATTCGGAAGCCAGTGCGTGGTGTGCGCCATCGACGCCAAACGCACGCCTAACGGAGACTGGACGGTTTATCTGAATGGCGGACGGGTAGATACCGGAAAAGATGCAGTAGAGTGGGCAATCGAAGCGGAAAAGCTGGGGGCGGGGGAAATCCTGCTCACCAGTATGGACTGCGACGGCGTGAAAAACGGGTATGATCTGGATTTGACCCGTGCGGTATCCAGCCGGGTAGGAATCCCGGTAATTGCCTCCGGCGGCGCTGGTAAGCTGGAACATTTTTATGACGCTTTTACACAAGGGCAGGCCGACGCAGTTTTAGCGGCGTCGCTGTTCCACTTTGGCGAAATCAGTATCCCAGAGCTAAAGGAGTATTTGACCCGTCAGGGGGTTCCGGTTCGTTTGCTGTAAACACTAAACCAGATATTATTTGGAAAGCAGTTTCCTGCTGATTCCCACTCTCTTTGCTTTGGTGTTTTTGCGATAATATTGTTTGTGTAAAAATCAGATTGGGGCTTGTATTTTTTCAAAAAATCGTATATAATAATCAAGCTGGCTACTAAGTGCCGGCAAAAGCGAGACAGAATGCGTATCGCAGGATATGCGGGCGGATGGGTCTGCACGGCGGGGCGCCGTGAACCATGTCAGGCGGGGAACCGAGCAGCATTAATCGGATTGCCCTGTGCGATGCAGGCAGCCCGTCCGTCCGTATATCCAGCGGTATGATATCGCCGGTTCGTTCCGGCGTCTGTCTTGCTTTTCTTTTATCCTTCTGTGAGCGCATGCCGGTGCTGTATACAGGATAGAAAATCCAACTTCATATTGCAGAAAACCAACCGATTACAACGAAAAGAACTTTGTAATGGAAAGGAATGATTTCTGTGAAACTTGCGGTGTCGATTTTGTTACTGGTAGTAGGCGTTAGCATTGCTATATCGGCAATAGTGGTGCAGATGGAATGGATTTTAAAACTTTTGCTTGGGATTGCGGGACTGCTGATGGTAGTCAATAGCTTCTGTATGTTTAGAAGATTCCTAAAAGCCCGAAAAGAATAAGACGGCTGTTTTATCAGTACTCAAAGTTTGAATTTACGATAGATTGGGAGGTGGTTTCTGCATGTATCAGGTGTTATATCGAAAGTGGCGGCCGCAGGTGTTTGCCGATGTGGCGGGCCAGCCTCAGGTGACCACGACCCTGCGGAACGAACTGGTGGCAGGGCGCATCGCCCATGCCTATCTCTTTACCGGCTCCCGTGGAACAGGCAAAACGACCTGCGCCAAAATTCTGGCCAAGGCGGTAAACTGCCTGCATCCGGTGGATGGAGACCCCTGTGGGGAATGTGAAATCTGCCGTGGGATTGACAGCGGTTCGGTGATGGATATCATGGAGATTGACGCCGCCAGCAATAACGGCGTTGAAAATATCCGGGAGCTTCGAGAAGAAGCGGCCTTTACCCCGGCGTCTGCCCGGTATCGTGTGTATATTATCGACGAGGTTCATATGCTTTCGGTGGGGGCGTTTAACGCACTGCTGAAAACATTGGAGGAGCCGCCGCCCCATGTGCTGTTTATTCTGGCTACCACCGAGGTACATAAACTGCCCGCCACCATTTTGTCACGCTGCCAGCGTTTTGATTTTCACCGGATTGCCCCGGAGGATATCGCTGCCCGGCTGCAATATGTGGCGGAACACGAAAACGCCACGCTCGACCAGCAGGCAGCGCTGCTGATTGCCCGCCTTGCCGACGGCGCTTTGCGTGACGCCCTTTCGCTTTTGGACCAGTGTCTGGGTCATAGCCGGGAGGTTACGGTTCAGGTAGTAAACGAAACAGCCGGTCTGGCAGGGCGTGACCATCTTTTTGCCCTGACAAAGGCGATTATGGAGCGGGATTCTTCCTCAGCGCTCGAAGTGGTGGACAGGCTCTACCGGGATTCCAAGGATATGGCTCGGCTTTGTGAGGAAATGACCGGCCACTTCCGTGGAATGATGTTGGTCAAAACCATGAAGGATGCAACTCCTTTGCTTGCTATGACTTCCGAGGAGCAGGAACGGCTGTCCCGTCAGGCGCTTTCGTGCCCGCTTCCGTTGATATTGCACGGCCTTACCGCTTTTCAGGAATCCCTTGAGCGGATGTACCGGGGCGGGAACCGTCGTGTGGAAATGGAAATGACCCTGATTCGTCTTTGCTCTCCCGAACTGGAAGACAGTACGCCTGCGCTGGTTCGGAGAATCGAAGCGCTGGAACGCCAGCTGGTTTCCGGTATCCCGACAGCGGCAGAGCCTGCCCCGGCGCCAAAGCCAAAAGTGCAGCGCCCTGCACCGGTTTTGGACGAAATACCTTTGGCGGAAGAATCAAAGCCCGAACCAGCACCGGCAGCAGAGCCGGCAGTGCGGGAAGAATCTTCCAAAATGTCACTCGAAGAAATCCAGGCCAATGCACAAAAGCTCACAGAATGGCCGGAGGTCTTACAGATCATGCGAAGCTATTCGCAGTCTATTGCAGCAGCATTCCATGGTTCCTCTGCTTATATCAGCGGGAACTATGTGCTGATAGATGCCCCTCAGAAGATTGCCTTTGAACTGTTGCGGCGGCCGTCCCAGCGTGACCGGATGCGGGATGCGATTCGTCAGGTAACAGGCAAGGTCTATAATCTGGGTCCTTATAAACCAGCGGGGGAAAACAAAACCGAAGAACAGGATCCCCTTGACGCCCTGAAAGAACAGGCAAAACAAGCTGGGATTGAAGTAATTGAAAAAGACTAGGAGGAATTGACTTATGAAAGCAAGATTACCACAGGGATTTGGCGGCGGCGGAATGAATAACCTGCAGCAGCTGGCACGTCAGGCACAGAAGCTTCAGGAGGACATGGACGCCCTCTCCAAGGAGCTGGAAGAAAAGGAATATTCTGCAACTTCCGGCGGCGGAGCTGTTACGGTGACTGTTACCGGTAAAATGGAGCTCAAGAGCATCGATATGAAGCCCGAAGTGGTGGACCCTGAGGACGTGGAGATGCTTTCCGATATGATTATCGCAGCTGCAAACGAGGCGCTGCGTGCAGCCAGCACCGAGAAAAACGATAAAATGGAGAAGCTGTCCGGCGGGTTGAACGTACCGGGGCTGTTCTAATCCAATGGGTTCTTATCATGTGGCTCCGCTGGAAACGCTGGTGGAGCAGTTTGAAAAGCTGCCTGGGATTGGCCACAAAACCGCTCAGCGCTTGGCATACCATATTCTGGGGGTGTCAAAAGAAGAAGCGGAAAAGTTTGCCAATGCCATTATGGAGGCGCACGAGAAAATCCATTACTGTAAGGTGTGCTGCAATCTGACAGATGAGGAGCTTTGTCCGGTTTGCCGCAATGACGCAAGGGATAAATCCATCATCTGCGTGGTGGAAGACCCCCGTGATGTGTTTGCCTTGGAACGCACCAATGAGTTCCACGCAACCTATCATGTGCTTCACGGCGTGATCTCCCCCCTGAGTGGGGTGGGGCCGGATCAGCTGCATATCAAGGAACTGTTGGCTCGTGTCAGCGACCCACAGGTAAAAGAGGTCATCATGGCAACCAATCCCACAGTGGAGGGAGAGGCTACCGCCATGTATATTTCCCGCCTTTTGAAGCCGATGGGAATCCGGGTCACCCGGCTGGCCTATGGAATCCCGGTGGGCGGCGACCTGGAATATGCAGATGAGGTAACTTTGTATCGTGCGATTGAGGGACGCCGAGAGCTGTGATCCATTCTGACCCCGCTGTTTGGCGGGGTCTTTTTGTCTTTTTAGGGAGTAAGACCGTATTCTGACAGAGGCAGGTGTGAAAGATGTATAAAATCATGATTGTAGAAGATGACGGCGTGATCGCCAATACGGTGGCGCATCATATGGAGAGTTGGGGATGTGAAACGCACTGCGTTGAGAACTTTCAAAAGGTGCTGGCCGAGTTTGTGGCGTTTGACCCGCAGCTGGTGTTGCTGGATATTTCCCTGCCCTTTTTTAATGGGTATCACTGGTGCAACGAGATCCGGAAAATTTCTAAAATCCCGATTATTTTTCTTTCGTCTGCATCCGATAATATGAATATCGTGATGGCGATGAATATGGGCGGGGATGATTTTATCGCCAAACCCTTTGACCTGCATGTGCTGGCAGCAAAGGTACAGGCCGTTTTGCGCCGTACCTATGATTTTGGCGGCCAGACCAGCCTTCTGGAACATCGTGGCGCAATATTAAATATGGGAGATGCTACGCTGACATATCAGGGAAATAAAGTGGAGCTGACGAAAAACGAATACAAGATTTTGCAGACTCTGCTCGAAAACAAGGGGAAAGCAGTGGGGCGGGATTCTTTGATGACCAAGCTGTGGGAAACCGACTGCTATGTGGATGAAAACACCCTGACGGTGAATGTGACCCGTCTGCGCCGCAAGCTGGAGGCGGTGGGATTGGATGGCTTTATTACAACGAAGAAAGGAATCGGGTATTTGATCTCATGAGGAATCTGCTTTCCTTTTTCAAGGTGCTGGGGGCGTATTGTAAATGCCGCCGCAAGCTGTTGTGCTTGCTGGGAGTGTTGGCGGCCATCAGCGGCACGCTGTTTTTGCTGTATCAGCTGCAATTGGAAGCCTGGGTCTATATGATGATTCTCTGGCTGACAACCGGGCTTGTGGCAGGCAGTGTGGATTTTTATCTGTTTTATATCCGCCATAAGCAGCTGGAATCACTAAAAGCCAATATCCTGATTTCGCTGGAGGAGCTGCCTTCTCCACGGAATTTGATGGAGCAGGATTATGACGACGCTTTGCGGGCGCTGTTTTGTGAAAAACAGCGAATCAGTTCCCGGTGGGATCAGGAGCGCAGCGCCATGATGGAGTACTATACCCTTTGGGTGCATCAGATCAAAACGCCGATTGCCGCCATGCGGCTTCTGCTCCAAAGCCAGAGAGAGGCGGCATCGCCCGAAATGCAGACAGAACTTTTCCGGATTGAGCAATATGTGGAAATGGTCTTGTCCTATTTGCGTCTGGGCAGTACCAGTAATGATTTTGTCATCCAGCGGTATCCGCTGGAGCAGATTGTCCGGCAGGCAATCCGAAAATATGCACCGCTCTTTATCCGCAAAAAAATCCGTCTGGAGCTGAAAGAGCTGAACAGTGTCATTTTGACTGACGAAAAATGGCTGTGCTTTGTAATCGAACAGATTCTCTCCAACGCCCTCAAGTATACGGCAAAAGGTTCTATTTGCATCTGGGAGGAGCCGGGACGGGTGCTGGTGATTCAGGATACCGGCATCGGGATTGCGCCCGAAGATCTTCCCCGCATTTTTGAAAAGGGCTTTACCGGACTAAACGGACGTACCGATAAACGTGCTACCGGATTGGGGCTTTATCTCTGTCGAGAGGTCATGAAAAAGCTCTCGCATAAAATTGAAATTCTCTCAGAACCGGGAAAAGGCACACAGGTGCGGCTGTTGCTGGATTCTGTACCGGAAATTTGGGAATAAAAATAAAGGTTCCTTACAAATCGGTAAGTTTAAAAGGGGAAATGTAAGCCGGAACGATGGCAGCGCATTTCCCTTTTCTGGTATACTGGCTGTGACGAAACAAAGGAGGTATTCCCAATGTCAATCTTGGAAGTCAATCACTTGAAAAAGGTATATACCACCCGGTTTGGCGGCAGCCATGTGCAGGCGCTGACAGATGTGAATTTCTCGGTGGAGCAGGGGGAGTTTGTCGCCATTATGGGCGAATCCGGCAGCGGTAAAACCACTCTTTTGAATATTCTTGCCACGCTTGACCGGCCAACCAGCGGTGAGGTTTTGCTGGCGGGGCGCAATATTCTTTCCATCCGGGAGAGAGAGCTGGCGGCCTTCCGTCGGGAGAATCTGGGTTTTGTGTTTCAGGATTTTAACCTGCTTGATACCTTTTCCATCCAGGACAATATCCTGCTGCCCCTGGTGCTTTCAGGCAAAAAGTATGCAGAGATGCAGCAGCGTTTGACTCCAATTGCCAACCGGCTGGAAATCAGCGCTCTGCTCAAAAAGTTCCCTTATGAAGTGTCCGGCGGTCAGAAGCAGCGTACAGCCGTGGCTCGTGCCCTGATTACCAACCCGCAGCTGATTCTGGCCGATGAACCCACAGGCGCACTTGATTCCCGTTCCGCCGACAGCCTGTTAAAGCTGTTTGAAGAAATCAACCGGGGCGGGCAGACGATTTTGATGGTAACACACAGCATGAAAGCGGCCAGCAGCGCCGGACGGGTGCTGTTTATCAAAGACGGTCAAGTGTTCCATCAGATTTATCGTGGCAGCCATACACAGGAAGAAATGTATCAGATGATTTCGGATACGCTGACGCTGATTGCAACCGGAGCGGGGGCAGGTTCTTCTGCCGGGTTTGTGCAGGTCGAAGGCGGTGTGCGCTATGAATAAGTTCTTCTATGCAAAGCTGGCGGCAACCAATATCCGCAAAAACGCACGGGTATATGTGCCGTACCTGCTCACCTGCATCTTTACCGTTGCAGCTTTTTATATGATTTATGCCCTCTCTTTGAACCCCGGCATCGACGATATGACGTTTGGTGGAGGTTCGCTCCGGGTATGTTTGGGGTTGGGCGTCTGGGTGGTTTCTCTTTTTGCTTATATCTTTATTTTTTATACCAACAGCTTTTTGATGAAGCGGCGTAAAAAAGAGATCGGCCTTTTTAACGTGCTGGGCATGGGGAAGGGGCATCTTTCCCGCATGATTTTTTATGAAACCGTTTATATTGCCCTCATCAGCCTGTCGGTGGGATTAGGATTTGGAATTATTCTGGATAAGGCGGCTTTTCTGGTGTTGGCAAAGCTGATGACACAAGAAGTACCGCTTGGGTTTTATGTTTCAATGGATGCTATTCGGAATACGCTGTTGATTTTTGGCATCCTGTTTCTTTTGATCTTCCTCAACAGCCTGCGCCAGATTCACCTGACCAATCCGATTGAGCTGCTGCGTGGAGGGCAAACCGGAGAAAAGGAGCCAAAAGCACGTTGGCTTCTGGCTTTGATCGGTGTAGCTTTGCTGGGAAGCGGCTATTGGCTCGCAATCTCCATCACCAATCCTGTGCAGGCGTTTATGCTGTTCTTTGTAGCGGTGATTCTGGTCATTTTGGGAACCTACTGCCTGTTTACGGCGGGAAGCATTGCCATCCTCAAAATCCTGCGGAAAAATAAGCGCTTTTATTATCAAGCCCGCCATTTTATTTCGATTTCCGGTATGATCTACCGCATGAAGCAAAATGCAGTTGGCCTTGCCAATATCTGTGTGCTTTCTACCATGGTGCTGGTGATGATTTCCTCCACGTTTTCCATGTATATTGGAATGGAGGATATGATTGCAAAAACTTATCCCAGAGATTTTGAGGTTCGGGTACGGTGCGACAGTTCTGTTCTGGGAGAAAGTCTGGAAAAAGTAGTAGGGGAGATTCTTGAAGAAGAAGGCGTAACGGCGCAGGATGTGCTGTCCTACACCTATCTGAACACGTACTCACAAAAAATTAATGGAGTTTATGAGATTGCTCCCGAAAAGCTTTCTGGTATGACAACATCGGATTATTATACCTTTACTTTTATCACGCTTGACGAATATAATCGTCTGATGGGCACATCGAAAGCGCTGAACGATGGTGAAATTCTGCTGTATGTTGGCCAGAACTCTTATCAGGGAAATGATTTTCCGCTGGGAGAAAAAAAGTTTACAATCAAAGAGAAAGTGTCTGCTTTCCCCGAAAATGGCGCATCAGCTGCAACGATATCGACAAAGTATGGAGTGGTTGTCAAGGATTTTGATGCCCTGATGGAAATTGAAAAAATGCAGCACTGGCCGATCCAGGCAGACGAGGAATATTATCCAGACATCGAGTGTACCTATGGGTTCAATCTGGATACAAATGAGCAGACAGAAGCAGCAGTGAATGAAAAATTACTTTATTCATTTGAGCAGATCAGAGATGAAGCTGCCAAATCCGGCAGCAATATCACGATGCTCTCAACCAATTGGATACAGGAACAGCGCAATATGATGATGGGAATTGTAGGCGGACTGCTTTTTGTAGGTGTGTTTTTAGGAGCCTTGTTTATCATGGCGACGATCCTGATTATCTACTATAAGCAGATTTCTGAAGGATACGACGATAAAGAACGGTTTCAGATTATGGAAAAGGTGGGAATGGATCAGCGGGAGATTCGCAGGACGATTCGTTCTCAGGTGCTCACCGTGTTTTTCCTGCCACTGATGATGGCGGGCGTTCACACCGCTTTTGCATTCCCGATGATCAGCCGGATTTTGGTGGGGATGGCGCTGCAAAATACCCAGCTGTATATCATCTGTACCGTGATCAGTTTCCTGATTTTTGGGGTGTTATATGGGCTGATTTATTCTCTTACAGTCCGGATCTATTATAAGATTGTTAGTTGAATAAATGGGAGTGATAAGCGCCTTTGAGTCAGCGAGAGCGGCTCAAAGGCGCTTATCGTTATGAAAGTTTTGGAGAAAATTGGGAAGAATAAAATTTGAAAATTTGGATAGAAATCAGAGCCTTTTAACAGAATCGTCATTAAATTATTGGGGGCTTTTGCTGAAAAACAGTTGGATGATTGTGGAAAATCGGTGGTTTCTAAGCAATCTTTTCAATTTGCCACTCTTGAATTGACATTCTAGGGAAGTCAAGGTAAAATAATAAGAGTTACGTTGAAGTCTTTGAAAAATAACAGAATGAAAAGACGGCAAAAATACCTGGTACGGAAGTGACATCATTCGCAGAGGAGGCATTCTCTTTGTTCAATATGTTCAGCATTTTTAAAGAACACCGGCACAACGCAAAACAGATTTTTATGTTGGCCAGAACGGAACTGAAGAAAGACTATAAGGGTTCATTTCTGGGAGCCGGCTGGGCGCTGATTAAACCACTGTTTACCCTTTTTATTTATTGGTTTGCTTTTGGAGTAGGACTACGCATGTCCAGTAAAATCAATGGCCTGCCCAGATTTGACTTTATGCTTGTTGGATTTATTCCATGGTTTTTTATTAATGACAGTATTTTGTTTGGTTCTCAATCTATTCGCCGCAACCGGCAATTTGTTGTCAAAATGCATTTCCCGGTTTCGAATATCATGACTTTTACTTTGTTGGAGAAATTTTTTGTTCACTTGATGCTTACCGCACTGATGTGTGTATATTTATTTTTTAATGGATACTATCCTACTGTGCATACGATTCAGTTTTTCTATTATGCCCCTATGATGTTCCTTTTCTTTTTGGCGCTTTCCTGGTCAACAGCACCAATGAGTGCTTTTAGCCGGGATTTTGAAAACTTTATTAAATCTATTATTACAGGACTTTTTTGGATGTCAGGAATCACATGGGATTCCTATGCTTTGGATTCGGTATGGTTGCATCGTCTAATGCTTTTAAACCCGATTAACTATTTTGTAAATGGATATCGTAAGGCATTTATTTATCACGAATGGTTTTTTGAGTATTCTACAGAAACCATTGTTTTTCTACTTGAGTTTTTATTGATTGCTATTTTGGGAATGTATAACTATAAACGTTTTCGTACCAAATTGCCTGATGTACTGTAAGGGGGAAGATACCAATGGCAGAAACTCAGCCAGCCGTTATTTTCGATCATGTTACCAAAGAGTATACCCTCTATCGTGATAATAAAGAGCAATTTGTCGCTCTTTTCTATCGTTCTAAAAAGTTAAGAAAGCATCTTGCTCTCCAGGATGTCACCCTCACAATCCAGAAAGGCGAGTCAGTGGGCATTATCGGCAACAACGGCGCCGGTAAATCCACCATGTTGAAGATGATTACCGGGGTATCTTTCCCCACCAGCGGCACCATTACTGTGAACGGACGTGTGGCTGCTCTCTTGGAGTTGACAGCGGGCTTTTCCGGGGAAATGACCGGGCGTGAGAATATTTATCTCAAAGGCTACCTGTTGGGGTTGACAGATGAGTATATCCGTTCGATTGAGGATAAGATCATCGATTTTGCACAGCTTGGCGAATATATCGACCAGCCGGTACGAACCTATTCCAGTGGTATGAAAATGCGTTTGGGATTTGCTGTGAACATCAATACTGATCCTGAAATCCTGGTGGTTGACGAGGCGCTGAGTGTGGGCGACGCCAGCTTTAAGAAAAAGTGTAAGGTCGCTATCGCTGATATTATCAAAAAGGGAACTACGGTGTTGTATGTAAGCCATTCTCCCAGC
The DNA here is from genome assembly GCA_904394685.1 of Candidatus Heritagella gallinarum. Lineage (GTDB taxonomy): Bacteria > Bacillota > Clostridia > Oscillospirales > Acutalibacteraceae > Heritagella_A > Heritagella_A gallinarum. The sequence goes on along the minus strand of CAJFNK010000070.1, from coordinate 11,261 downwards.
GGCGTCCGGGAGATTTGTACCCGTGCCATCTATCTGGTCAAGGGTAAAGTTGTGTTTGACGGACCGGTAGACGAAGCCCTAAAGGTCTATGAAGAACAAAATGCCGGTAAGAAAAAATAAAGCTGATAAAATCCTCCGTTTGGGGGATTTTTTGCTTTTTGCCGGCAAATATGATACAATAGCCGTAGTTTATGATAAAGGAGCGGGAGAAGATGAGCCCTTCTGCAAAGCGACGGGAACAAATTGTTGAAGTGTTGCAAAGTAGCTGTGAACCGGTCAGCGCTTCCAATCTTGCCAAACGCTTTTCGGTGAGCAGACAGATCATTGTGGGGGATATCGCCTTGCTGCGTGCTGCCGACCATGAAATCATGGCAACTCCCAGAGGGTATGTATTGGCCCAAAAACGCCCACATCAACAGGAATATATCCTGGCGTGCCGCCACGATCAAGAAAAGCTGCCGCAGGAATTATATACCGTGGTGGATAACGGCGGCGCTCTGATCGATGTGATCGTAGAGCATCCGCTGTATGGACAGATATCAGGGAGCCTGCAAATCCATTCCCGGTATGATGCCGATGCTTTTTTGCATAAACTGGCAAAAAACGAGGCCAATCCGCTTTGTGCCTTGACAGGCGGAATCCATCTGCATACGATTTCCTGTCCTACGGAAGAAACCTATCAGCGGATTTTGTGCCGGTTGCGGGAGCTGGGAATCCTGTTTGAAAAGCCCGACGAATCCGAAACTTGATAGTAAAAAGGCTGTTACAGAGTTTTTTATTCTCTGCAACAGCCTTTTGTTTTTCTGACAGTGCCTGTCCACTGTGGGAATCAAAGTATGATATTCAAATATGCCCCATATCAGCGATGATGTTTTTCGATAATATCTGCCACCGCATCGATCACATACTGGGTGTCTTCCTCTGTCATGGTGGGATAGAGCGGGAGCGAAATAATCCGGTCGAAATGCTTTTCGGTATTGGGGAAGTCCCCCTCCCGATAGCCAAAGCGGTTCTGATAAGCACTCATCAGATGAACCGGAATAAAGTGAACGCTGGTTCCCACATTGCGCTCGTTCAATTCCACAATAAACTGGTCACGGTCAATATCCAGCATTTCCGGGCGAATACGCATGACATAAAGATGCCAGCTGTGCGTGGTGTAGGCGGGAACCTCCGGCATATCGAGGGCGTCCATCTGGCTAAAGGCCGTCTGGAAGCGGTCGGCAATCTGTAAACGTCTTGCCTGCATTTCTTCCAGCCGGTCAAGCTGGCGAAGTCCCAGTGCTGCCTGAATATCAAACATATTGTATTTGAATCCCGGCTCTACAATATCGTATTTCCAGGTTCCTCCCTTGGCATAGCGGTTCCAGGCGTTCCGGCTCATACCATGGCTGGTGAGGATGCGGGCACGCTCTGCAATGTCGTCACGGTCTGTTACCAACATACCGCCTTCGCCAGTACACAGGTTTTTGGTAGCATAAAAGCTGTAAGAAGCAGTTCCACGCAGCTGGTTGCCAATCAGCCTGCCCTGATAGCGGCTCCAGAGAGCGTGTGCAGCATCCTCTGAAACAAACAGGCCGTGACGGTCGGCAATCTCATAAATCCGCTCCAGATCGCACACTTGGCCGCTGTAATGTACCGGTACGATTGCTTTTGTTCTGGGAGTGATTTTCTTTTCGATTTCATCGGGATCAATACAGCCTGTCCGATAATCAATATCGGCAAAAACAGGAGTCGCACCTGTGTGGATAATGGTGCTGGCAGTCGAGGCAAATGTCATGGGGGTGGTGATGACCTCATCACCGGGACCGATGTCCTGTGTCAGCAGAGCGACATGCAAAGCGGCTGTACAGGAGTTTACGGCAATAGCATGTTTAGCGCCCACATAGTCTGCGAAACGTTTTTCAAATTCAATTGTGCGGGGGCCTTTTGCCAGCCATCCGGAGCGAAGCGTATCAACGACTTCCTGAATTTCTGCCTCTGTGATATCGGGTACGTTATATGGGAGAAAAGTGTCTCTATTTTGAAAATGACTCATGGAATACACCAGCCCTTTCGAGGTGATAACAGGATTTTGATTCGGGTAAATCATAATCTAAAAATATGAATAGAATGTGAACTGATAGTTTGGATAGAAGATAATGTGGAATGGAACCCGAAACTATTTGATAGATATCATGCCCCGAAAAGAAAAATATACAAAAATATAATATATAAAAACCTACCAAAGCTGGTTTTAGATATTTGTATAATACTGTGCCTGTGCGTTCCAAAGCTCATAATACTTGCCGTTGGTATCAGCCACCAGCTTGTCATGGGTGCCCATTTGGGCGATTTTCCCTTCGTCAAACACGGCGATTTCATCGCAGAATTTGCAGGAGGAGAGCCGGTGGGAGATATAAATGGCGGTCTTATCTGTCACGATGTCGTTGAACCGGCTGTAGATCTCCGCTTCGGCAATGGGGTCCAGGGCGGCAGTGGGTTCGTCCAGGATGATAAAGGGCGCATCCTTGTACAAGGCTCGGGCAATAGCAATTTTTTGAGCTTCACCGCCGGAAATGTCCACGCCATCTTCCTTGAGGTCTTTGTAGAGATAGGTGTCCAGGCCCTTGGGGAAGGATTGCAGACGCTCGGCAAACCCAGCGTCCTCCAGGCATTTTTTCACCCGCTCTCGGTCATATTCCGATGAACCGGCCACATTTTCCCCCAAGGGGAGAGCCAGTAGCTTAAAGTCCTGAAATACCACCGAGAATATACGGATATAATCGTCATACCGGTATTTGCGGATGTCGATGCCGTTGAGCAGGATTTCCCCCTCGGTGGGGTCATACAGGCGGCATAGGAGCTTGATAAAGGTGGTTTTGCCGCTGCCGTTCATGCCCACCACAGCCAGCCGGCTGCCTACCCGGAACTTGATGCTGACATGGCGCAGCACCCACTGGTCGGTGTCGGGATAGCGGAAGGAAACGTCCCGGAACTCCACCTCATAGTTGCGGTCAGAGCGCTTTTCGGTGGTAAGGCTGCCCTGATACATCCGGTTGGGGATGTCCAGAAATTGAAAGCCATCCTGTAAAAATTGGCCGTTACCCTGCATTTCCCCCATTGTTGTCAGCAGATTGGAGAGCCCCCGGAACAGCTGGGTAATCGCTCCCACATACTGGGTAACAGAACCTACGCCAAAGGCACCCGCCCAGGCTTTTAAACAAACGAAAGCATAGACCACACCGGTGAGGATGGCCGTGACGCACTGGGATAGAGCGGCCCAAAGACCCATAGGCCCTTTTGCATTTTTGGCAATGGTAGAGCCTGGCATATAAGCGTTGTTCCGGTCAAGATAGGGTTCACAGACCTTTTCCTCCTGTTCATACATCCGCACATCAGGAGCCAGGCTTCTGTTTGCGCTCAGGGTAGCATAGAAGCCGAAAAAACGATTGGCTAAACGGGATTCCGGTGCATAAGCAATCCAGTACCGGTAAATCTGGTTGCTGCATAAGGGAGCAACCACAGAGATGAGCAGCATGAACCCCACAATCCCCACTGCTATAAGGGGATGATTGATGAAGGCAAGGCTGCTGTCTTGGGGAACATTTAGGAGGAACAGGCTCATAGAAAGGCCGATACCACCCAAAATTTGCACCACTGCGGTGACAAGGTCTTCAAAAAAGGAAAGAGTCCGGTGGATTCCCCAGCCTGCCCAGTTAGCATTCTGCTTGATTTGGGAATACAGATCAAAGACCGCCTGCCGGTCTACATCCACATAATCCAGAGAGAGCATTTTTTTCATATAGATTTGGCTGTCCAAGCGGTCTGCAGAAGCCTTCTCATAGTTTGCCCACCGGGAGAAAATCCCCTGCAACAGAGCGCAGCCTGCCGCACAGGAAAGGGTGAGGATCACCCATTTGGTCAGTTCTTCCGGGCGCCGATTTCCCGCCAGTTCGTTGATGATCTGGGCAGAGAAGAAAATTGTCACATAAGGCGTGATGGCTTTCATGATGGAGGAGGCCAGCGTGGAGAAAAACACGCCCGGACACAGCTTCCACCAGATTTTCCATGCCCGCAAATTCATCTTCCAGGCTTGGCGATAGGTGAGCTTGGTTTTCTCATTCTCCATCCTCTTTTCCTCCTTCTTTGTAGTACCGGCTTTGTACTTCAAACAATTTTGCATAGCTGCCGCCCTGCTTCAGCAATTCGTCGTGAGTCCCTTCTTCAGAAATCTGCCCATTTTCCAGCATCAGGATGCGGTCACAGAACCGGGTGGAGGCCAGGCGATGGGAGATAAACACCGAGGTTTTTCCATGGGTCATCCCGCTGTATTTTTGATAAATATCGCTTTCGGCAATGGGGTCAAGGGCAGCGGTGGGTTCGTCCAACACTAAAATAGGCCCGTCTTTATACAGCGCCCGGGCCAGCATCAGCCGCTGGGTCTGGCCGCCGGAAAGCTCCACGCCATCCTCAAACACCTGTCGCCCAATGGGGGTCTGCATCCCCTTGGGGAGGGACTCCACCTTTTCGGTGAGCCCCGCCTGTTCCAGACAGCGGCGCACCCGTTCCTCATCAATGCCTTTTACCCGCTGGGCAACATTTTCGGCCACGCTGGCTTCCAGCACCGAAAACTCCTGAAATACTGCGGAAAACAGCTTGTAATATTCCCGCCGGTTATAGTGGCGGATGTCCTCTCCGTTCAGGAGAACACGTCCCTCGGTGGGGTCAAGGAATCCACAGGCCAGCCGTACCAGTGTGGTTTTACCGGCGCCGTTTAGTCCCACAATGGCCAACTTTTCTCCGGGCCGGATGGTCAGGTTGATATGGCGCAGAGTGTCTGTTTCTGCTTTGGGATACCGGAAGGAAACGTCCTCCAACCGAATTTCACAGGGAGTACGCAGATTCTGGGGCAAAGGTTCTCCTTCTTCAAACCGGAAAGGTTCTGGATAGTCCAAAAATTCCCGTACAATGGAAATATCCAGGCTTTGCTTGTGCAGCTGGGTGAACATTTCCAGAATCCCCGTCACCCACTGGGTAAAGCCGCTGGCAGCGGTAAAATAGAGCAGAAATTCGGATGCGCTCATACCGCTGGTCAGGGTCAGCCAGAGCAGATAGGCATAGGCGATCCCGTTGCGAAGCAGAGAAAGGAGCAGGTCGATCACATTCGTCCAGATGTACAGGGATTCCCGTTTCCGAATGAAAGCCTGGTACAGACGCAGGGTTTTGTACCATATGTCGTTTACCCAGTCTGCCAAGCCAAAAATCCGGATATCCTTGGCCAGAAAGCGTTCGGTTGCCTTTTCCCGGATATAGTACATCTCCTTGATGTATCCGGATTCCTCCTCACGGTGCCGGTAGCCCCATTCATTGATGCGCTTGTTTACCAAATATCCAGCAACGGTGGTGGCGATAATGACACAGAGCAACAGGGGATGCAGGCCGGACAACACTGCCAGATAGGCGATAAATCCCAGTATATTGGTCAAAATCACCGTCCAGGTAGTCCAGATGTATTCCACCGAATCCTGATTACCGGAACAGGCATCAAAGGACTTGCCTTCCAGGTCATTAAAGCGATCTTCTTTCAGGTTGGGATAGGAAGTCCGGGCCATTTTTATCCCGATTTGCCGAACAATTGAGATTCGCACCCCAACCCGGCCATACATGGTGTTGGTGTCCAGATACTGCTTCAAACCGGACAAAACTAATAAGGCCAGACTGAACCCGGCGATGGCAAGGAGCAGCTCCTGAAGGGACGCAGCGTTTTCCACCTTCTGCAACACCATGGGGGCGATCAACAGCTCCGTAACCGTTTGGGCGGCAGTGACCACCGCCAGCGCAATGCACAAAAAGATCACGCTTGGATAATTTCTCCAGGCTTGGGTCAGCATATAGCCGGTGTTTTGCCACATGTTATAGGGGGATTTCTTTTTTTCTTCCATGTATTCTCACCTCTGGTACTATCCTATCAAAAAAATTCGCCCCCGGAGGATTCTGGGGACGAATTGTCATTTTTGGGGGACGAATTGCATGCCTCACACCTGCGGCAGCAAAATCTCAGTGGTAAAAGCGCCGTCCTCGCTGTTCCGGCTGAGGTACCCGTCCAGCCGCTCTACAATGGCGTCGATGCGTACAAGCCCCAGCCCATGACCCTCGCCTTTGGTGCTGCGGAACAGGCCGCCCTGCTTTTCCATCTTTTTCCCGGCAGTAAAATTGGTAAAGGAAATATAGAGCTGGGTGTTTTTCATATCCATATACACCCGAATCAGCCGCTTCTCCTCCGGCAGCTTCATGCTGGCTTCGATGGCGTTGTCAAACAGATTCCCGATAATGCAGCACAGGTCGATCTCGGAGGATTTCAACTTCACCGGGATATGGGCGTCGGCCACCACAGGGATGTGCCGAGATTTGGCCAGAGAGATTTTGGAATTGAGGATGGCGTCCGTCATGGGGTTTCCAGTTTTGATAACGGTGTCCACCGTTGTCAGGTCGTTGTCCAGCAGGTCAAGATACCGCTGAATGGCCGGTAAATCCCCGGCAGCGGCATAGGCCTTCATGGTTTGGATGTGGTTTCGGTAATCGTGTCGCCAGCCCCGAATCTGGCGATACATGTTCTCCACTTCCCGATAGTGGGTTTCGATCAGCTCGCTTTGATAAGCGCCAATCTGTTTTTCAATTTTCTTTGCTAAAAATCTCATCTTTGTTACCCCATGTTGATAATCGCCCGGTTGACCCCTTCATACGCCCCACGGGGGAGAGGGATGGCTGTACCGTCGCTGAGCCTAATTTCGCTTTTTGTCACCCGGCTGATGGCGGTCAGGTTTACGATCACCGAACGCCCGGCCCGGTAGAACCGCTCGTCCAGCTGCTTTTCCAGTTCACCCAGCGTCATTTTTACTTTATACTCATCCTTGGCGTGAAGCGTGACATAGTTGCCCATCACATCCGCATAACGGAGCTGATGGATGGGAACCCGCACCAACTCGCCGCCAGATTCCAGATGGAGTACGGTTTCGTTTTTCTGCACTTTATCCACCGCCCGGTCAAGGACAGAAAAGAGTTTTTCCTTGTTCACCGGCTTCATCAGATAATGCAGGGCAGCCACTTCATAGCCTTCCGCAATATAGTCGGAATACCCGGTGAGGAAGATGATCTGAACCGTTTCGTTTTCCCGGCGCAATGTTTTGGCAAGGCTCACCCCGTCCATTTCTCCCATCTCAATATCCAAAATCAAAATGTCATAGTCTTTATGATCGGCATAGTGGAATAGAAAGGATTCCGCAGAAGGGAAAGATTCTATATGGATGGGAACTTGAAAATCAGTTGCCCATTCTTCAATCAAACGGGACACATATTCGATATCGCTTTTTCTGTCGTCACAAATAGCCAGTTGATAACTCATGGAACAGGGAAAACCTCCGATAGATTGTAGTGGTCAAAAAGAGGCGAGTCTGGATTAATATCGCTTAATCTCTATTATATCATAAACCCTGCGTTTAGAAAAAGGAAGTATAATATGATACATTCCCTCTTGGATTCAGGGGGTTAACTATTTTGCCTATATATCTTTTCACTCTATATCTAATGATCTGTTTCAGTCACCTTTTTTTTATCGAATCATAGTATGGAGAGGCAAAGTAAAATATCTCTTTGCTTCAACTATTTTTCATATGGAGAGAAGAGGATATCATGAACCGGAAACAATTTCCCAAAATGAATATCATTCATTGTTCACAAGATAACTCGTCCTGCTCCTGTTGCCGTCCTGAATGTTGCTGCCATTGTTGCCCACCACCGATGCCGCCGTGTTCCTGCCTGATAGGTCCTACCGGCCCGACAGGAGCGACGGGAGCAACAGGTCCCACTGGCCCGACAGGAGCGACGGGAGCAACAGGCCCCACCGGGCCGACGGGAGCGACGGGAGCAACAGGTCCCACCGGCCCGACAGGAGCGACGGGAGCAACAGGTCCCACCGGCCCGACAGGAGCGACGGGAGCAACCGGCCCCACCGGGCCGACGGGAGCGACGGGAGCAACCGGCCCCACCGGCCCGACAGGAGCAACGGGAGCGACGGGTCCCACCGGTCCGACAGGCACCACGGGAGCAACTGGCCCCACTGGCCCAACAGGAGCCACAGGAGCAACAGGCCCCACTGGCCCAACAGGCACCACGGGAGCAACCGGTCCCACCGGTCCGACAGGAGCGACGGGAGCAACAGGCCCCACCGGTCCGACAGGAGCCACAGGAGCAACCGGCCCCACTGGCCCAACAGGCGCCACGGGAGCAACCGGTCCTACCGGTCCGACAGGAGCGACGGGAGCGACGGGTCCCACCGGTCCGACAGGAGCCACAGGAGCAACAGGCCCCACTGGCCCAACAGGCGCCACGGGAGCAACCGGTCCCACCGGCCCGACAGGAGCGACGGGAGCAACAGGTCCCACCGGCCCGACGGGTCCTGCCGGTGATGCTGGCACGCAGGGAAATGCAGCTACTGTTCGGATAGGTACAGTAACAACTGGTGATCCAGGGACACAAGCAGCAGTTACTAATAGTGGAACCAATCAGGACGCTGTCTTTGATTTCGCAATCCCCAGAGGAGATCCGGGTACAACACCTCCGGCGACATTCCTGAATGCCTATTCTACGCCACCCCAGCCGGGAACATCGGGAAGTCCGCTGATCTTTGATCGAAATGGAGCGATGAATGGGACAGCGATCACCCATGCACAAAATTCACCGGATGTGGTGATAGGAGAAACCGGCTGTTACAGCGTTTCTTTCCATGGAACGATATCTCCAGCCAGTGACTCCCAATTCCCGATGTCAGTATCACTTTATTTGCAACAAAATGGAACAACAGTCCCCGGAACTGGTGTACGGCATAATTTCCAAATCTCAACAGACACCAGCAACCTTTCGTTCACCCAAATTATAAATGCAGACACTGTCCCAGCAAAATTGAATGTTATCACAGAAGGCGGATCAATTCTGTATGATTCTATTTCTATCACTGTGAATAAGATAGGGGATCTTTAACAATCGTATGGGGGTATTTCTCAGTAGGAAATACCCCCATCTTTAGAAGCTGTGTTTACTTATAGCAGCTATACATCCGGATTTGAAAGGAGAGAGCGATATCAATGTCTTTATACAAAGTCTGTGTATATGCGATTTGTAAAAATGAAGAAGCTTTTGCTGAAGACTGGATGGAATCGATGAAAGAGGCGGATTCCATTGTGGTTCTGGACACCGGTTCAACCGACCAGACAGCCTCAAAGCTGCGAAAATTAGGCGCTGCTGTTTATGAGGAGCAGATCGTTCCCTGGCGGTTTGATGTCGCTCGGAATCGCTCACTTGAACTGGTTCCAGAAGATGCAGATATCTGTGTTTGCGTTGACTTGGACGAGCGCTTTGAGCCGGGCTGGAGGAATCAGCTGGAAAAAGCATGGAAAAAGGATACCGTCCAGGCTCAATATCGTTATACATGGAATTTTAACGAAGATGGATCCGAAGGATATGTTTTCTGGATTGATAAAATCCATGCTCGCCATGGATTTTATTGGAAGCATCCTGTCCATGAGGTTCTGGCTTATACTGGGAAAGAGCCCCGAAATAGCGTCTATGCAGAAGGGATTCAGCTGAACCATTTTGCGGATCTTTCCAAATCTCGTGCCCAATATCTCCCGCTGCTGGAACTTGCAGTAAAAGAACAGCCAGACGATGACCGGAATATGCACTATTTGGGGCGAGAGTACATGTACCGAGGAGAATGGGATAAGTGTATTCGGACTCTAAAACATCATTTGCAAATGCCAAAGGCACAATGGCAGGATGAAAGATGTGCCTCCATGCGTTACATTGCCCGTGCTTATCTGCAAAAAGGAGATCGGGAACAGGCATACCAATGGTATTGGAAAAGTATCGGGGAAGCGCCGTATCTTCGGGAGCCATATATGGATTTTGCCCTTATGCTTTATCAGGAAAAGAACTGGCATGGGGTGATTTTTCTAGCAGAGTGTGCTTTGCGGATTCAAGAACGCCCCCGCACTTATATCTGTGAAGCGGATGCGTGGGGAAGCCTGCCGTATGACCTCGCTTCTCTGGGATATTATTACACGGGCGCCAGCCAAAAGGCGCTGGAGATGGTAGAAAAGGCTCTGGAACATTCTCCGCACAACCAACGGCTGATCTCCAACAGGATTTTTATGAAACAGGCAGTGGAATCCGAAAAATAATCTTTTGGAGACTCATTCCCATTATTCTGTAAAATTTAAATCGGATTTTGTTGCAGGTCTATACAAGTAACTGAATAAAATTTTTCTTTTTCCTTGTGTTCTATAAACTGGTATGATATAATATCTAAACACGGATTATTAAGGGAGTACCAGTTCCATCATGGAGAAAAAAGCATTGCGTACAATTGCACAGAACAAAAAAGCGTTTCATGATTACTTTGTTGAAGAAAGTATGGAGGCTGGAATTGAACTGACTGGCACAGAAGTAAAGTCGCTTCGTCAGGGCAGAGTCAACCTCAAGGACTCGTGGTGTTCGATTGTAAATGGTGAAATGCTGCTTAATGGTATGCACATCAGCCCCTATGAGCAGGGGAATATTTTCAATCGTGATCCGCTTCGTGTCCGCAGGCTTTTGATGCATCATCGGGAGATTATGCGTCTGTTTGGACTGGTAAAGCAGGATGGTTACTCTTTAATCCCTCTTTCTCTTTACTTTAAAGGTTCTCGTGTCAAGGTTCAGGTTGGCTTGTGTAAAGGCAAAAAGAATTATGATAAACGTGCAGATATGGCCGAAAAAGCTGCAAAAAGAGATATTCAGAGAGCCATTAAAGAAAGAAACCGTGTTTGACATTTCTTTTATATGGGGATGCAAAGGTTTCGACGGGGGTTGTGAGCCTTCGTAAGCGAGTAGCGGTGCGGGACCGCTATAAAATCCGCAACCTTTAAAATTAAACGACAACAAAACTGTTGCTGTTGCTGCCTAATTAAGGCGGCCGTCTTTACCGGGAGTACCGTGGCCCGGATAAAGGCGTCGATTAGCGGTGAACGTGAACCGGGATACGCCCTTACCCCGGTCACGGATTAAGGGCTGCCAAAGCGCAGAGCCTGCCGATAGGCGCTGTGCTGCGGGAGATTCAAAATATTGGCTACACTCGTAGAAAGCGTTGGTAAGTGACTTTCGGACAGGGGTTCGACTCCCCTCATCTCCACCATGAAGGGTTGACAAAAAAGATGTCAACCCTTTTTTCTTAGTATTCATGCGGG
>CAJFNK010000069.1 GCA_904394685.1 Candidatus Heritagella gallinarum | reverse complement strand
GGATTGGGAAAAACGCTGTATTGGTCCCAAACCCGCCCTTTGGGGACGTTTTGGTGTGAATTCGGGAAAACATCCGCAGAGGGCTGGTCGGAGGCTGTGTGGGCCCTTCACGGGGCGCTGTCGGAGAGAAAAACATCACGCCAGACTGTTCATGAGCAAAAAGCAGCAGAATTTCTTTCCCAACTGGCAGAGGGGAATGTTGCTGCCCGATATGCGGCAATCCAGATTTGGGAGATGTATCTGCGCTGTACTCGTGGACGCAATAAGGAAAAGGCACAGGCTGCTTTGCTGGAGTATGCACAGCGATTGATCCTTCCCTTTGGAGAATATACTCCTGAAATGGTCAACTGGAAGCGGGAGCGGCCTGTTTTCCCCATATGGAACCATCGGGCAGACGCCAAGTTGGAGATCTGGTATCCCAGCGGGAAGATTCCTTTTGAGTGCGCCATGGTAAGCGATTCCCTGCGTCCCGCACTCATCTATTACCGTCAGCGGATTTTGGATGCAGGCCTGCTGATGCGCACCTGTACCCAGTGCGGACGGATATTCTTTGCCTCGGATTCCCGCAGCAGCTTGTGCAGTGAACGGTGCCGTAAATCCAGCAAAAAGGCGGCAAAAAAGAGCTTTGACGATAAATCCAAAGAGGAAGCATATGAACAGGCTTACAAGCGGGAGTATATGTTCTGGTATAACCGGGTTAAAAAGCTGGAAAAGAACCATGCACCGCAGGAACAAATACAAAGTGCAAAGGCCGCACTCAAACAGTTCCGAAAAGAGGCTGTGGAGCGTAAAAAACAGATTCAAAACGGTGAATTATCTACAGTGCAGTTTATGAACTGGATGATCGGGCAGGAACCGATTATTCAGAAAATCTGCGGGGAATAGTGAGAACAGGCTATCCACGTGGATAGCCTGGTGCTCTTTCTATACGCCTTATATGAAATATTGGCTATCCATGTGGATAGCCAACACCTGACGACGGCTTCTCACAACCGCAATTTTGGGAGTTTTATTTGTGTTTTACAGCAATATCGATTATACTAAAAGATACAAGAAATATCGTATTGTGAAATTGATTGCAAATACTTCATTTGGAGGGAAATGCGCATGGTTACAGGCGTGATTAAAAATAAAGTCGATAAAATCTGGACGGATATTTGGGCGGGCGGCATTACCAACCCCTTGACGGTGATCGAGCAGCTGACCTACCTGATGTTCATCCGCTCGCTGGATGAGAAAGAGTTGGAAACCGAAGAATTTGAAAACATGACCGGCGAGAAAATGGACAAGATTTTCCCCCAGTCCCCTGCAGGGCAGGCCATGCGCTGGAGTAAATTCAAGAACAACGACCCCCGTGAGATTTACAACGTGATTTCCCAGCGGGTATTCCCCGCCATTAAAAACCTGAAAAACGGCCATCTGCCGGATTTTGACGACAAAGGCGAACTCATCGAGATTCCCAACGACACCGACCAAAAAGAAGGGCAGAATGAGACGGCCTTTGCCCGGTATATGAGCGACGCCATGTTCTTGATTCCCACGCCTCAGGTGCTGCAAAAGATCATCACCGGGCTGGAGGATTTGTATGAGCACGACATTGCCGATTTAGATATGCAGGGCGATCTCTATGAGTATATGCTGGATAAGCTCTCTACCGCTGGGCAAAACGGTCAATTCCGCACCCCAAAACATATTCGGGAAATGATGGTGGCGCTTTTGCAGCCCACTCCTCAGGACATTATCTGTGACCCGGCCTGTGGCACAGCGAGCTTTCTGGTGTCCGCTGCGGAATACATCCGCAAGCACTGCGAGGACAGTATGACCTCCGAAGACTGGGAGCACTTTGCCGGTCCCATGTTCACCGGTTTTGACACCGACCGCACCATGCTGCGGATCTCCGCCATGAACCTGATGCTCCACTCCATCACCCATCCGGAAATCGACTATAAGGACAGCGTTTCCAAGCAGAACCAGATTCACGACAAATTCACCCTTTGTTTGGCAAACCCGCCCTTTAAGGGCACAGTGGACGCTGAGAGCATTCACGACAACCTGAAAGCCGTGACCAACACCAAAAAGACAGAGCTGCTGTTTTTGGCTCTGTTTTTGCGGATGCTGCAAAAGGGCGGGCGCTGCGCCTGCATCGTGCCGGACGGCGTGCTGTTTGGTTCCTCCAAGGCACACAAAGCCATTCGCAAGGAGCTGGTGGAGAATCATCAGTTGCAAGCGGTGATCTCCATGCCTTCCGGTGTGTTCAAGCCCTATGCCGGGGTTTCCACAGCGGTGCTGGTGTTTACCAAAACCGGGGCAGGCGGCACAGAAAACGTGTGGTTTTATGATATGAAGGCCGACGGCTTCAGTCTGGACGACAAGCGCACCTCCATAGCGGAAAACGACATTCCCGACATCATTGAGCGGTTCCATTCTTTGACGAAATGCCCCGCTGATAGTACCTACCACGAAGGAATACTCCCCCAGTCAGCTGATGCTGACAGCCCCCTCAACGAGGGGGCCAGAGCACGCACCGAGCAGAGCTTTTTGGTGCCCAAGGCGGAAATTGCCGGAAACGACTATGATTTGTCCATCAACAAATACAAAAAGGTGGAGTATGTGCCGGTGGAGTACCCCTCGACTGCCGAAATTATGGCAGACCTGCACGAACTGGAAATGGAAGTCGCCGCAGGTCTGGCAGAATTGGAGGGGATGCTGTGATGGCGAGACTAGGGGATTATACTTGGATAAAAACAGGGAAACTGGATGCAAATGCATCATCTGATAATGGTATATATCCATTTTTTACTTGTTCCAAAGAACCTCTAACCATAGATACATATAGCTATGATTGCGAATGTGTTTTAGTTGCTGGTAATGGGGACTTAAACGTAAAATACTATTCCGGGAAATTTGATGCATACCAGCGAACTTATATTATCGAAAGTAGCAATAAAGAAAAATTGCTTGTGCGATATTTATATTACTTTCTCGATAAATATGTCGAGACTTTGCGTAAGCAGTCTATAGGTGGGGTTATTAAATATATAAAACTTGGGAATTTGACTGAAGCACATATTCCCCTCCTGCCTCTTGACGAACAGCGCAAAATTGCGGCAGTGCTGGACAAAGTCAGCGACCTGATTGCCAAACGCCGCCAGCAGCTTGATAAGCTGGATTTACTTATCAAGTCCCGCTTTGTGGAGATGTTTGGAAATCCAGAAACCAATACCAAAAATTGGCGAGTTTTGCCGATGTCTAAAATATGTTCTGTAGGCTCAAGTAAGCGTATTTATCAAAGCGAACAATCTCCTTCTGGTGTCCCTTTTTGGAGGATTTCTGATTTAACCAGCCTAATCACCACAGGAACAGTTACCCCTGAGTTATATATACCTGAAGAAAGGTATAAAGAACTCAAGACTCAAGGACAAGTTCCTACCCCGGGTGATATATTGATAACTTCAAGAGGAACACTTGGGCAATGTTATATTGTAAAAGTAAATGATAGATTTTACTTTCAAGACGGGATG
>CAJFNK010000068.1 GCA_904394685.1 Candidatus Heritagella gallinarum | reverse complement strand
CTACATGCTGCAGACCCGTAACGGCAAGCGTACCGCTGCTGCTGCTCTGAAGATCGCTGTCGACCTGGTGGACGAGGGCATGATCGATGAGGAAGAAGCAGTTCTGCGTGTTGAGCCCAAGCAGCTCGACTCCCTGCTGCATCCCCAGTTCGATGCTGAGGCTGTTAAGAAGGCTGAAGTTATCGGCAAGGGCCTGGCTGCTTCCCCCGGAGCTGCCTGCGGTAAGGTTGTCTTCACTGCTGAAGACGCTAAGGCATGGCACGAGAACGGCGAGAAGGTTGTTCTGGTTCGTCTGGAAACCTCTCCCGAAGATATTGAGGGCATGCAGGTTGCTCAGGGCATCCTGACTGTGCGTGGCGGTATGACCTCTCACGCTGCTGTTGTTGCTCGTGGTATGGGTACCTGCTGCGTATCCGGCTGCGGCGAAATCGCTGTTGACTATGATAACAAGCTGTTCACTCTGGCTGGCAAGACCTACCATGAGGGTGACTACATTTCTATCGATGGCTCCACCGGTAACATCTATGGTGAGGCTATCCCGACTGCTCCCGCTTCCATCTCCGGCGACTTCGGCCGCTTCATGAGCTGGGCGGACAAGTTCCGTAAGCTGCAGGTTTACACCAACGCTGATACTCCTCGTGATGCTAAGCAGGCTCGTGAGTTCGGCGCTGAGGGTATCGGCCTGTGCCGTACCGAGCACATGTTCTTCGAGGGCGACCGTATCAAGGCTGTCCGTGAGATGATCGTTGCTAAGACCGTTGAGGCTCGCAAGGCTGCTCTGGCAAAGGTTCTGCCTTATCAGCAGGGCGACTTCGAGGCTCTGTATGAAGTGATGGAAGGCCGTCCGGTAACCATCCGTTATCTGGATCCCCCGCTGCATGAGTTCCTGCCCACCAAGGAAGAGGACATCGTGGAGCTGGCTGCCGACCTGAGCATCACCGTTGACGAGCTGAAGAACGTTATCGCAAGCCTGCACGAGTTCAACCCGATGATGGGTCATCGTGGATGCCGTCTGGCTGTTTCCTATCCTGAGATCGCTGAGATGCAGACCACTGCCGTGATCAACGCTGCTGTTAACGTCAGCAAGAAGACCGGCACTATGGTGAAGCCTCTCATCATGATCCCGCTGGTTGGCGAAGTGAAGGAGCTGCAGTTCGTTAAGAACGTTGTGACCACCACCGCTGACAAGATCATCGCTGAGTCCGGCCTGGATATGAAGTATGAAGTCGGTACCATGATCGAGATCCCGCGTGCAGCTCTGACTGCTGACGAGATCGCTAAGGAAGCTGAGTTCTTCAGCTTTGGCACCAACGACTTGACCCAGATGACCTTCGGCTTCAGCCGTGACGACGCTGGCAAGTTCCTGGATTACTACTATGAGAACAAGATCTACGAGTCCGATCCCTTTGCTCACCTCGACCAGAAGGGCGTTGGCAAACTGGTGAAGATGGCTGCTGAGCTGGGCCGCTCCACCCGTCCCGACATCCACCTGGGCATCTGCGGCGAGCACGGCGGCGACCCGACTTCCGTCGAGTTCTGCCACAACGTGGGTCTGAACTACGTTTCCTGCTCTCCCTTCCGTGTGCCGATCGCACGTCTGGCTGCCGCTCAGGCTGCTGTTAAGGAGAAGAGAGCTGCCAATAAGTAATTTGGCCTCATAGTTTTTCTCTCTAAATATGTAATTGCCCCCTGCTGTTTTTGGGCCCAGAAACAGCAGGGGGCTTTTTATCTATTTCTATTTT
Organism: Candidatus Heritagella gallinarum; assembly: GCA_904394685.1. Taxonomy (GTDB): domain Bacteria; phylum Bacillota; class Clostridia; order Oscillospirales; family Acutalibacteraceae; genus Heritagella_A; species Heritagella_A gallinarum. Next base: position 9,996 of record CAJFNK010000068.1, on the reverse strand, counting down.
ACTCATTTTCTGGTTTGGGCAGGAACCTGACCGCCGCCAGCCGGTGGAAAATCGCTGCGAACACCAAGCCAAATGTCACTCCCAGCAGGGTATCCACGATGCGTAAAATTACCGCACCCTTGAGTCCATAGATTCCAGTTCCCAGCATCAGCGCACCAAAGCAATTCATTGCCGACTTATACCGGTAGTCAGTACAGAATCCCAAACACAGCCCTCCTAACGGCCCCATCAATGGATGCAGGGGTTCTGGCGTTACTAGATAGAAAACAAAAAACGCACAGGAACCTGCGATTGCCCCCACGCTCCGCTGCCAAAAACGTGTGAAGGTATTACCGTTATACGGATATTCTGACAGCAGGGATGCACAGGCAAATCCCATCCACATAAACCGTTCCACACCAAAGACCTGCCCAGCAGTCATCACCAGACTCACCCCAAACGCCATACGCACTTGCCACAGGAAGATGGGTTCGGACAGCTTCGATTCCCGCACCACTTGGCGAAAACGAGTTGTTTTGTGCTGATCCCAATGCTTGGCAAAGAGGATCGCCCCACAAATCAAATAACCCACCAGAGCCAAAAGCCCACGTCGAACGAGAGCCTCTCCAACTACGGGATTCCCTGTGAGATAGATATAAGCAAAGCTGTATAAACCGCCATTGCCCATTTCAGGCCGCTGGGTTGTCATATAAAGCACAGCAAAAAAAGCCGCAAAGTGCAGCGGAATTAAAAAGGCCGGCGGGAGTACCGCCGCTGCACTGGGGGCCAACACCAGGATAGTCAGCACCGCCGCCAGGGTTATGAGCGAGTCCCGAATACAGTACTCGAAATTGACAAAACGAATGCCCAGCATCATGCAAAACAAAGCCACTGCCAGCGGGGTGTTGTCAGCGCCAAACACCCCAGACAGCAGGCTGATAAATACAATAGCAAAAGCAACAATTAGCGCAGAACGTACTGCTATTGCAACCCAATAATATATTTTTTCCTGTCTTGTGTCACAAGCGGCAATTTTTCGTTTGAGTATAGAGGGGTCCATCTGTAACGCATCATAAAATCTCATCATGGGTATTTTCCTTTCCTTTCTCAATATGGGCAGCGAGTTTGTCCGCATAATACATAAACGCCTCAAAATCTTCGCCGGAACTTCGCCACAGATCATAGAAGGGCTGCAAGATGCTTTCATACCCCTTCCTCAATTCATCAAGGCCAGTTTCTGTGATAAACAATTGGTAGCTTCGCTCATCTTTTGTTTGTTTCTGTTTGCGTATACAGTTTTTTTCATATAACGATTTCAAGCAGCGGCTCACCGCTTCTTTTTTCATACCGCTGCTTTTTCCAAGTAAAACAGGTGTATTTTCTTCGGGCTGGAAATATAGATGTGCTAAAAGTTCACATTCGCTAACAGTTAATATGGATTTGCGTACAGGCAGCAGGGAACGTATAACCTTTTGCATCTGCTGTTGATAATACATCATATCTGTCCACTCCATAAATATCCCTCCTATGTAGTTAACAGTGTTAATTATATAGAACCCAATTCCGTTTGTCAATGGCCGCTGCAAATTATGCGTACACCCCTCCCCTACTTTCGGGCCCGGAATCAGAGGGGGAAATTTTTGTTTATGATTTTTTTCTGATGATTTTTGCAATCCCTTGTTTTTGGGGTTTGGATATGGTAAAATTCCACATCATAAGAGAAGGAACGGAAAATCAACGATGGACTAGAAGGAGAGAGGGCTGTGAACAGCACAATTCTGGTGGTGGATGACGAGCAGGAAATCGCCGACCTGATCGAGGTGTATCTTCGTGGCGAAGGATATGAGGTTGAAACATGCTACAACGCCTCGGATGCACTTGTTCGCCTGCATGAAAAAAATATCGATCTGGCGATTCTGGATGTGATGCTGCCGGACATGGACGGCTTTAGCCTGTGCAGGAAGATTCGGGAAAGCGATTTTTTCCCGATTATTATGCTTACCGCCAAGGTGGAGGATATGGATAAAATCACCGGGCTGACGCTGGGCGCCGACGATTATATGACAAAGCCGTTTAATCCGTTGGAACTGATGGCCAGGGTCAAAACCCAGCTGCGGCGGTATCAGCGATACAATACAGGCGGGAATCCGCTCAAAACAGAAGGCTATGAAATCCGGGGGCTTTCGATCAGCCGGCAAAGCCACCAGTGTACCCTGAATGGGGAAAAATTGAATCTCACCCCCATCGAATTTGAGATTCTATGGTACCTTTGCAGCCATCAGAATCAGGTGGTTTCCTCAGAAGAACTGTTTGAGGCGGTTTGGAAGGAAAAATATCTGGACAGCAACAATACCGTAATGGCGCATATCGCCCGGCTCCGGGAGAAAATGCACGAACCTGCTCGCAAGCCCAATTTCATCAAGACCGTGTGGGGGGTAGGATATAAAATTGAACGATAAAGAGATACTCCTGCTGACAAAAAAACTGCGAAAACGCATCCTTTTTCAAATGTTGGGATGGATGGCGGGATATACCATTCTGGTGATAGTGTTGGTCACACTGCTGGTATGGATTTATAACCAGCGGACCTGGTTTTTTGACGACCCGCTGTATCAGTTTATCCACTGGTTTGACATGCGGCGTACCCCTTTTCTCTTTCTGGTTTTGTCTATCGGATATATCGTGATTTTTTTCCGCTTCTGGAAAATCCCCTTTTCCTATTTACAGGAAGTGTCAGAGGCAGCCGGACGGTTTTCCTCAGTGCAGGAGGGGGAGCTGATTCAGCTCTCAGCGCCCCTGAAACCGGTGGAACAGCAACTCAACCAGAGCCGGATGGCGCTTTTTGCCAGCCAGCGGGCGGCAAAAGAAGCTGAACAGCGCAAAAATGATTTAGTAGCGTATCTGGCACACGACCTCAAAACCCCGATTACTTCAGTCATTGGCTATCTGACTTTGTTGCGGGATGAACCACAGCTTTCGTCAGAGCTGCGTGCCCGATACACCGGGATTGCACTTAACAAAGCGGAGCGGCTGGAAGAACTGATTAACGAATTTTTTGATATCACCCGCTTTAATCTCTCCCATCTGACGCTGGAAACAGAGCGAATTGACCTGAGCCTGATGTTACAGCAGGTGGTGAGTGAATTTCTGCCCATTCTTAATGAAAAAGAACTGGAGTGGCAGGTACAAATCCCGCCGGGAATCTCGATTCTATGCGACCCGGACAAGCTGGAACGGGTGTTTGACAACCTCATCCGCAATGCGGTCAATTACAGCTATCGGGAATCCCCCATCCATCTGGTTTTGTGGCAGCAGGAGGACTGGGTGTATGTCCAGATTCGCAACCACGGAAAAACCATTTCGCCCGACAAGCTGGAGCGCATTTTTGAGCAGTTCTACCGCCTTGACCCTTCCCGTGGAAGTTCGGGCGGCGGCGCCGGGCTGGGGCTTGCTATTGCCAGAGAGATCGTAGAGCTGCACGGCGGCACCATTCTGGCCGAAAGCCAACAGGAAACCATTGTCTTTACCGTATGCCTTCCTGCAAATTGTCAGGAAATCGTATGAATTTTTCAGGAAAAATCGCAAAAAAAGCGTTTTGCGCCCTGGTACAATAATGGTACCGGGGCGTTTTTCGTTCCACTTCATCAGAAACGAGGTTATCAAGATGAAATCCAGAAAATATCAAACTGAACAGAAACAGAAAAAAGGCGGTTTTTTGGCGGGTATCCTGTTGCTGGCGGTTTGCCTCACGGTAGTGGTGGCAGGCGGAAAAACGATACTGGGTGGGAACCCGGTGCAGGCTATTGGAGAAAGCTTGCAGACGGATGCTGACCTCACACTGGCGCCGGACGGCGACTGGAATCTGATTCTGGTCAATCCGGAGCATGCGATGCCACAGGGATACGAGGTGGAACTGACACAGCTCTCTAATGGGGAGAGCGTGGACGAGCGCATCTATCCCTATCTGCAAAAAATGTTTGACGATGCACGGGCGCAGGGCGTATTCCCGGTAGTGACTTCGGGATACCGCACACAGCAGACACAAGAGATGCTTTATGAACAGGAAATCCAGAAGTATCGGGATCAGGGCTATTCTGATTTTGAGGCAGAGGAGCTGGCGAAAAAATGGGTCGCTGTTCCCGGAACCAGCGAGCATCAGCTGGGGTTGGCGGTAGATATCGGAGCCGAGGCGCTGAAATCTGACAAAGAACAGGTTTACCAGTGGCTTTATGAAAACAGCGCCCGGTATGGGTTTATCCTGCGTTATCCCGAAGACAAAACAGAGATTACCGGTATCAACTATGAGCCGTGGCATTTTCGGTATGTGGGAAAAGAAGCGGCCCAGAAAATTTATGAACAGGGAATCTGTCTGGAAGAATACCTTCAACAAAAATAAAGCACAGGACGTTACACGAAAAAATTTTTGTTTTTCCTTGTAAACTCCCAAAACAACTGTCATAATAGAAGTGAAAGAGTCCGCTGCTTGCGGCAATGCCGGGAAGTCCGGCGTTGGTTCATCCATTTTATGTTGACAGAGAGGGGTATGTGTATGAATTTTCATGGGAAAGACATCAAAATTTTTTCCGGCAGCGCCAACCCACAGTTGGCACAGCAGATCGCCGAATCTTTGGGGCTTCCGCTGGGCAAAAGCCGGGTTGCCGCTTTCAGCGACGGTGAAATTTCCATCACACTGGAAGAATCCGTCCGTGGCTCCGACTGCTTTATTGTCCAGTCCACCTGTTCCCCGGTCAACACCCATCTGATGGAAATCCTCATCATGGCCGACGCTATGCGCCGTGCCTCCGCTGCCAGTATCACGGCTGTCATCCCCTATTATGGCTATGCACGGCAAGACCGCAAGGCAAGAGCCAGAGACCCCATCTCTGCCAAGCTGGTGGCCAACCTGCTCACGGTGGCCGGAATCGACCGGGTGGTGACGATGGACCTGCACGCCTCCCAGATTCAGGGGTTTTTTGACATTCCGGTAGATCATCTTCTGGGCGCTCCGCTGCTGGCTTCTTTTTTGCGGGAACGTATCCGTGGCCGGGAAGATGAATTTTGCGTGGTTTCGCCCGACCTGGGGTCTGTTACCCGCTCCCGGAATTTTGCCGAGCGCATCGGCTGCCCGCTGGCGATTATCGACAAACGCCGTCCCAAAGCCAACGTTTCGGAAGTTATGAACATTATCGGGGAAATCCGTGGAAAACGGGTGATTCTGGTAGACGACATGATTGACACTGCCGGAACCCTCTGTAATGCCGCCAACGCCTGCATGGAACGGGGCGGGGCCACCGAGGTGTATGCCTGCGCCACCCATGGGGTTCTCTCCGGCCCGGCCATCGACCGCATCCGGGAAAGCTGCATCCGGGAGCTGTTGCTGCTGGACACCATCCCGCTGCCGGAAGAAAAGCTGCTGCCCAATTTCTCGATTCTCTCCACTGCTCCCCTCTTTGCACAGGCCATCGACCGGATTTATGAGGACAAGCCTGTTTCTCCCATGTTTGTCTAAGCTACTGGACACAGGGAATCAGACGGACATCTAAACCGACATTTTTTCGCTTTCTTTTTCGTTTTTAATATGGTATACTGCTTTCATAAAGGCGGGGTGGAACTTCCATCCCGCCATATCCTGTTGTCAAAGGAGCCGTTTTTGTTTATGCTAAAAAATCTTTTCTCCTCCCGCCCTTCTGTTCCCACAGGGCCGGTGGAGTTCCTCATTGTCGGGCTGGGAAATCCCGGCCGCCAGTATGAAAACACCCGCCACAATGCCGGGTTCATCACAGTGGACACCATTGCCGAAAAAACCGGCGCACGGGTAGACCGAATCAAATTCAAGGGGCTGTGCGGCGAATGTATGCTCGGCGGCAAAAAAGTGCTGCTGCTCAAGCCCTCTACGTTTATGAACCTCAGCGGCCAGTCGGTGCAGGAAGCCATGGCGTTTTATAAGCTGCCGCCGGAAAAGGTGCTGGTGATTTTTGACGATATCTCTCTGGAGCCGGGCAAGCTGCGGATTCGCCGCAAGGGCAGCGACGGCGGCCATAACGGTATCAAGAATATCATCTACCTTTCCGGCAAAGACACCTTCCCCCGCATCAAAATGGGCGTTGGCAAAAAGCCCAATCCAAACTGGGATTTGGCAGACTGGGTACTGTCCCGATTCAGCGAGGAAGAAGGCAAGGCGCTGCTGGATGCCGCCAACCGTGCGGCAGCGGCGGCCGAGCTGATTGTCCAGGGAAAAATCGACGAAGCCATGAACCGTTACACCTGTTGAGAACCTGATTCCGCACAAACGGATTTCAAAGGAGTTTGTTTATGAAATTTCTCACCGCTGCATTATCACGCCTTCCCGAAGTGCAGGAGCTTGCCGGCGCTATCCGTTCCCAAAAGCTCCCTGCCGCCGTTACCGGGCTTTCCGCTGTCCACAAAGCTGCACTGATTCAAACGCTCGCCTCTCAGCCCGGCCGTCGCACCCTGCTTCTCACCGGTGACGAACGGGAGGCGCAGCGGCTGAGCGACGACCTTTCTGCGATGGGGATGCGTCCGCTGGTATACCCGCTGCGGGATTTCAGCTTTCGGGACGCTGCCGGAAGCAGCCATGAATATGAGTTGCAGCGCCTTCAGGCCCTCTCCCGGCTGCTTTTGCCGGAGGACGACCCCGAAAGCTGTAACTGTGTGGTGGCGTGCATTGACGCTGCTTTGCAATATGTACTGCCACCCAAAATCCTACGGGAACGCACCCGCACGTTCCGCCCCGCCGACCAGGTAAGCCCGGAAGAAATCATCCGGCTGTTGGTGAGCTGCGGCTATGAACGTGCCGACCAGATTGAAGGGCCGGGACAGTTTTCCCACCGGGGCGGGATTCTGGACTTCTTTACGCCCAGCGCCTCCCTCCCCACCCGTCTGGAATTTTGGGGAGATGAAATCGACACCATTTCTTCCTTTGACCCCGAAACCCAGCGCCGTACCGACGACATACTGGAACAGGTGGTCATTGCCCCTTCCCGTGAAGTCATCATCGATAATCCCGCTCTGCTGGCCAAAAAAATCCGCAAGCACGCCGATTCTCTGCGGGGAAAAACCGCTCCGGCCGCCAAAACCATCCTGCACGCCGAGGCCGACAAGCTGGAAAACGGCGTGCATATCGGCTGTGCCGACAAATATATTTCCCTCATCTATGGGGAGCCTGTCACCCTCTTTGACTATTTTGACCCGGAACAGACGCTGCTGTTTGTCTCCGAGCCTGCCCGTGTCAAAGACCGGATGCGCTCTGCCCTGTGGCAATGGGGCGAAGATATCAAAGACTACCTCACCGAAGGCGTATTGTGCCGGGGGCTGGACACCTTTAGCGGAGACTGGGGGCAGGCGCTTCAATACTATGAGCGCTTTGGCGCTGTTTTTCTGGATGTGTTTGCCCACGGGAGCTATGAGGTCACGGTGCGCTGTTTGGTCAATATGACGGTTCGGCAGCTTTCGGTGTGGGGCGGCAGCACCGAGCTGCTGGTGGAAGATTTGCAGGCCATGCTCCACAACCGTTACCGCTGCGTAGTTTTGGCAGGCAGCGAGCGTTCTGCCCGCACCACCGCCGCCGACTTGCAGGCAGCCAAGCTCCCCGCCGCTTTTCTGGAGGACCCGGAAACCATCTCCCCCGGCACCATAGCGGTATTGCCCGGCGCCCTTTCGGCCGGTATGGAGTTCCCCGAAGCTGGGCTGGGGATTATCACCCACGGGCGTATCAATTCTTCTCTCAAGCCCAAACGCCAGAAGCGCAACAAAAACGCACAGGAGATTTACAGCCTTGCCGAGCTTACGCCGGGCGATTATGTGGTTCATGTGTCCCACGGTATCGGCATTTTTGAGGGCATCCACAAAATCGATATGCACGGCGTAGTCAAGGATTACATTAAAGTAAAATACGCCAAAAACGACACCCTGTATGTCCCCGTCACCCAGCTGGACATGGTTTCCAAATATATTGGCCCCCGTGAGGATTCCAGCGTAAAGCTGCACCGCCTGGGCGGCACCGAGTGGCAAAAGGCCAAAACAAGGGTTCGTGCTGCTGTTCGGGATATGGCAAAAGAACTCATCAAGCTCTATGCCCAGCGGATGCAGGCCAAGGGGCACGCTTTCCCCGAAGACACCCAGTGGCAGCGGGATTTTGAATCCCATTTCCCCTATGACGAAACCGACGACCAACTGCGCTGCATCCATGAGATTAAAGAGGACATGGAGCGGCAGTCGCCCATGGACCGCCTGCTCTGCGGCGACGTGGGATTTGGAAAAACCGAGGTGGCGCTGCGTGCCGCCTTTAAATGCGTGGCGGACTCCAAACAGTGCGCCATTTTGGTTCCCACCACCATCCTGGCCTGGCAGCACTTCCAGACCATCTGCAAGCGCATGGAAGGCTTCCCCGTGAATGTAGAGCTTCTCTCCCGCTTCCGCACGCCCAAGCAGCAGGAAGAAATTCTGCGCCGCCTGCGCCGGGGCGAGGTGGATATCATTGTGGGAACCCACCGGCTGGTTTCCAAGGATGTGAAATTCCACGACCTTGGCCTGCTGGTCATTGACGAGGAACAGCGTTTTGGAGTGGCGCAAAAAGAAAAAATCAAGGAATCCTGCCACAACGTGGACGTTCTCACCCTCTCGGCAACCCCGATTCCCCGAACCCTGAACATGGCACTTTCCGGTATCCGGGATATGTCGGTGATTGAGGAAGCCCCCCACGACCGGCACCCGGTACAGACCTATGTGCTGGAACACGACCCGGCCATCATCGCCGATGCCATCCGCCGGGAACTGCGCCGTGGCGGACAGGTGTATTATCTGCATAACGACGTGGGTTCCATCGAACGGGTGGCGGCCGGTATCCAGACCAAAATTCCCGAAGCACGGGTAGGCTTTGGCCATGGAAAAATGACGGAGCAGGAGCTTTCCGAAGTGTGGCGGCGGCTGATCGACCACGAAATCGACGTGCTGGTCTGCACCACCATTATCGAAACCGGCGTGGACGTCCCCAACGCCAACACCCTGATTATCGACAACGCCGACAAGCTGGGGCTTTCCCAGCTGCACCAGATTCGAGGGCGGGTAGGGCGTTCCTCCCGCCGTGCCTATGCCTACCTGACGTTTACTCCCAGCAAAGTCCTCACCGAGATTGCCCAAAAGCGTCTTTCGGCCATTCGGGAGTTCACAGAGTTTGGTTCCGGCTTTAAAATCGCCATGCGGGATTTGGAGATCCGTGGCGCTGGAAACATTCTGGGCGGCGAACAGCACGGGCATATGGAGTCTGTGGGTTATGATATGTATCTCAAGTTGTTGGGCGAAGCTGTGAGCCGTGAAAAAGGCGAAGAAGTCCAGAGTGCCGATGAAGAATGTATCGTGGATATGCAGATCAACGCCCATATCCCCGAAAAATATATTTCCAGCCTGAACCAGCGTCTGGAAATTTACCGGCGTATTGCCGATATCCGCACCTTTGAGGATTCCGCCGATGTGGTGGATGAACTGATCGACCGCTTTGGTGACCCGCCTGCTGCGGTGAAGGGGCTGATCGATGTGGCGCTGCTGCGAAATCTGGCCGGTTCTCTGGGGATTACCGAGGTCAAGCAGCAAAACGACCATCTGCTTCTTTATAAATCCAAAATTGATATGGCGCAAATGGCACGCCTTACCGGCGCCATGAAGGGACGTGTGTTGCTTTCGGCGGGAAGCCGACCCTATATCAGTGTAAAAATTCCCTCTGCGCTGGAGCCTTTGGCGGTTTTGGAGGACACTTTGAAGCTGATGCAGGAACCAGAAGCGCAAAAAGACGCAGAAAAGGGCTGATTCAGTCTGGACAACTCTGTTTGTTTGCGTTATAATAGTTTTGTTTCTGCAAAAGAGACAAATTCTGTGAAAAATATCAAATCTATTTAGGGGCTATCTGAAAAGACGAAATTATCGTCTTTTCCTACAATCAATGGCAGCTACTGCGTTAAAAATACTCGGAATCCATCAAGGATTCCTGCGTTTTTTGCCTTG
>CAJFNK010000067.1 GCA_904394685.1 Candidatus Heritagella gallinarum | reverse complement strand
TTAGCTTTGCTATACCTTTTTTGAGCTATCCTTTTTCACCACCACCATTCATTTTGGGGCTTGACTTTTAATAGTTAATCTTTCTGATTTTTTCTACCGCCCGGTAATACCTGGTCTTAACCGTTGAAGAAGGAACTCCAATCATTTCGGCAATGGTGTCAAAGGTCTGTTCTGCAAAGATGTGCAGCCGCAGGATTTCCTGCGTTTCTGTCGGAAGGGATTCGATACGTCGCAGGATTTCGGCCGTTGTTTCCTGCGTTTCCAGCATGTCGGCGAGGCTCAGCTTATCATTCAGGGTTTCATCCTCAAAAGGAACTTGATCCCGCTGGAACCGATAGGCCTTCGAGCGGTACCGGTCTACGATCTTATTGGTGGCAATCCGGTATAGCCAGGTGCGAAACCCTGCTTTTTGGCTGTCATAACTGGAAAGCGACGCCAGCATACTGACAAAGATATCCTGCGTCAAGTCCATAGCGGTTTCCCGGCTCTCTCCGGTTTGCCGAACCACCAGAGAAAAGATATCCTGATAGTAGCGTTCTATCAGTTCTCCGGCTGCCCGGCGGTCTCCTCTCCGCACGATTTTTCGGATGAGTTTCTGTTCTCGCTCCATGCTCTCCCTCCCTTCTCGACTATATATTCGCAAATCGACTGCAAATAGTTTCAAAATTTTCAAAAAAATTTTTTCCCAAACGATTAGGGCGTTTCTGAAAACAAAGAAATTAAAGAATTTTCCACAAGCAACAGACAGATACAAGGCAAAAAACGCAGGAATCCTTGATGGATTCCGAGTTTTTTAACGCAGTAGCTGTCGGTGATTGTAGGGAAAGACGATAATTTCGACTTTTCAGATAGCCCCTAATTCTATCAGAAAAGGCGCCGCCCAAGAGGACAGCGCCTATCAAAATCAAGTTATCTTTTATAGGGGTGCTTTACACCAAGTCAAACAGAAAGTGTCCGGCGTTTGGCGCTCAGAGCTACCCAGCCTTTTTCCTCTTTGCGGTCGATGATCTCAAAATGCTGCTCCACCGCTGCCAGCACATCCTGCTCACGGGTATCGATAATCCCGCTCATCAGGTATACAGTATCCGGTTTCATAAATTGTTCTACATCTTTGGTCAGCAGGATAATCACGTCTGCCACAATGTTGGCCACTACAATGTCGTATTGCCCCGTGACCTTATCCGTCAGATTCCCGCAGATACCGGTAAAGCGCTCTGCCACATGGTTGATCTCCGCATTTTCCACCGCTGTTTTCACAGCCAGCTCGTCAATGTCTACGCCAACCGCTTTTTCGGCTCCCAGCAGCAAGGCCGCCACCGACAGGATGCCGCTTCCGCAGCCAACATCCAGCACGTCCATTCCGGGCTGCACATACTGCTCCAGCAATTCCATACAAAGCCGGGTCGTTTCGTGGGTACCCGTACCAAACGCCAGTCCGGGGTCCAAATCCAGCACCTTGCGCCCGCCGCTCTCCTCTACTTCCTCCCAGGTGGGGCGGATAAGCAGCTTTTCTCCCACCGGGATGGGCTTGAAGTACTGTTTCCAGTTGTTGATCCAGTCCTCCTCCACACAGGGGTCAAGGGTAATCTCGTTTTCGATTCCCTCGGCGGTATAGCGCTCCCGCAAAAACGCCACGGCCTCTGCCGGGCTTTCTTCGGGGCTGATATAGATATGAACCAGTGCTTTGCTTCGATCCTTTTGCAGCAGGTCTTCATCAATCAAATCGATATGGGCAATTTCCCAGGCTTCTTCTTCCAGATTAGAATAATCCTCGATATAAATCCCATAGGGTACGACCATATTGGCAATATCGCCTGCTTTGTCTACATCTTTCGCATTTACAGAAATCGTTACTTCAGTCCAGTCCATATGATTTCCTCCGTATTTCATTTACTGATATTACCCGTATTATACAGGATTCTGTTCGAAAAAGCCAGCCCCCGGAATGTTTTCATGCCCCGCCCTCATATAGTGGTATGAAAGAAAAGGAGGGGCTGAAATGAAAAAGAAAGCGTTTTTGAGGAATGCCATCATTCTCACCCTCTCGTCGCTTGCGGGAAGATTCCTGTATATGGGGTTCCGGGTCTGGCTGTCACAAACCATTGGAGCCGAAGGGATGGGCGCTTATCAGCTGATTCTTTCGGTATTTCTGCCGGCAGTGGCAATTTCTACCGCCGGGGTCAGCCTCACCGTTACCCGGCTGGTTACCAGCGCCATGGGAAAAAAGTGTCCGCAAACCATTCCCTCAGCGGTTGCCCGGTGCTGCGCTTTCAGCCTCTTCATGAGCCTTGCGGCCTGTGTGGGGCTTTGGGCTTTGGCAGATTTTCTTTCGGAAAAATTTCTTGGCGGCAATTCTGCCGATGCGCTGCGGATTCTCATCCCCGGCCTTCCCTTTATGGCGCTCAGCTCCTGTATGCGTGGATATTTTCTGGCTGTTCGGGGTGTACTGCGTTCGGCTGCCAGCGAATTTGCCGAGCAGCTTGCCACGATCTCTCTCACCGTCTTTGCGTTTCTCACCTTTTCGCCGCAAACCGTACTGGAAGCCTGTTGGCTCTCGATGCTGGGCGCAACGGTTGGAGAAGCGGTTTCCTGCGGATGTTCTTTTCTCCTATACCGGATGCACGTCCGGCGGTTTCAAAAAAACAAAGCTCCCTGCACCGGAGTGGGCAGGGCAATCCTCCACATTACCCTGCCCAGTACGCTCAGCCATGCCGCACGCAGTGTTTTGTCGGCCGCTGAAAACCTTCTCATCCCGTTGGGACTGCGGCGGTGTGGTTCCTCTGCCTCTGCTGCTCTGGCCCAATACGGCATGTTGCAGGGAATGGTCATGCCCATGCTGTTCTTCCCTTCCTGTTTTCTGGGGGCGTTTGCCTCGCTGCTCATTCCCGAAATGTCCGAATCGCTGGCCGCCGGACAAAAAAAGTCTATCTCCTCTGTAACGGAGCGTTCCCTGCGAATGACGCTGCTCTTTTCGATTTTTGTCGCCAGCTTTTTCTTTTCCTTTGGGGAAGAAATTGGGATTCTGTTTTATCGCAGCCGGGAGTCCGGACAATTTTTGCGGCTGTTGGCGCCGCTTGTTCCTTTGATTTATCTTGATATGGTCACCGATGGTCTGTTAAAGGGCCTTGACCAGCAAATCCGTTCGCTGCTTTATAATACGCTGGACGCTTCGCTGCGGGTTGCCTTGTTGGCGGGAATCCTCCCCTTGTTTGGATTGCGTGGATATTTTGCTATTCTGTATTCCTGCGGGATTCTCAATGTTACCCTGAGCCTTTCCCGTCTGCTGAAAACCGCCCGTGTTCGCTTTTCGTTTCTGTATTGGCTGATACTGCCTCTTGTGGGAGCCGGCGGGTGTATGGTGGCTTGCAGGCTTTTGCCCAGTTCTTTCCTCCCTCCTGCCTGGGAACTTTTGCTGAATATTACAATCGCTGGAACGGGATACTGCCTTTATTTATGGACGATAAAACGAATCTTACAAAAACGAAAGAGGTTATTTTGATAATATTCATTGACAATAAACAAATTGTTGAGTACACTGGAAACAGAAAAAGGAGAAAAGGAACCGGTATTATGGGAGATTTTGTAAAATTGGTTCCTCAAAAGAAAGGAAAATGGTTATGCGTCCGCTGGAAGAACTCTGTTTCCTGTTCACCATTTACAGCTTTTTAGGTTGGTTATGTGAAAGTATTTTCTGTTCGTTTTTGTTTAAAAAACTTACCAATCGGGGATTCCTGAACGGGCCTTTCTGCCCGGTTTATGGAATCGGCGGCCTGCTGATCACCAGCCTGCTCCATCCATTTACAGGATATCCGCCATATATCGAGATTCCTCTGGTATTCGTTGCCGGTACTTTGCTCACTACACTTCTCGAATATCTTACCGGTTGGCTGCTCGAAACGCTGTTTCATACCACATGGTGGGACTACTCCCATTGCCGATTTAACTATAAGGGCAGGATTTGTCTATTGAATTCCATTTTATTTGGTCTATTGTGTCTGGTTGCCATGCTGATTCTCCAGCCAATACTCCTGCACCTGCTCCACCTGATCCCACCATTCCTGCGTCCCTGGATTCTGTTGGCGATTGTTCTGTATTTCTTAATCGATACACTCTTTACACTCCATACCATTCTTTCTCTCAACGGAAAACTCCAGCAGATTCAGCAGTTATTGGACGAATTTCGAGCAACTGGCACGCCGCTAAAAGCGGCTCATGCCGCCCTTTCAGATTATCTCAACGAGAATCCTACCGTTCAAAATTTCAGGGAGCGTTTTTTTAAACTGGAAAAAACCACTCCCTCACAGCGCCGTCTGCTGCGTGCCTTCCCTACCATGAAGCCCCTGCGAAATACCGAGCCTTTTCTATGGCTTCAGCAAGAATGGGAAAAATATAAAAAGGGAAAGAAAGATTCTTCTAAATAAAGGTTAACTGCAAAAGCCCTGGTGTATGAATACACCAGGGCTTTTCATATGATATTTCTCTGATTGACCCTCCTTGACAAGTTGATAACAGAGTCGTATACTGTTAAATAGTTTGAATTAAAACTATTTAACAGGAGCGGAATATGAACCGAAACAACCTGCACTATCTTTTGATGCTTGGCTACAACTATTCCAACCGTGCTATCACATCACAAACCGGAAAATGGGAGCTGCTTCCAGGACAACCCAAAATCCTGGAATTTCTTCGAGAACATAACGGATGCACGCAAAAAGAAATCAGCAAAGGCTGTGTTCTTGATAAATCAACTGTCACCAGTCTATTATCCAGAATGGAAGTAATGGAGTTGATTACTCGAAAGGTTCCCCAAAACGACCGTCGACATCTTCTGGTTTATTTAACAGAAAAAGGACTGCAATGGGCCAAACGCACCCAGGCAATCTGCAATCAGGTAGACGCCTGTGCTTGGCAGAAAATTTCCCAGCAGGAGCGGGAATTGTTTTTGGAGACATTCCAAAAAGTCCTGAACAATCTGGAACAACTGGAGGATACAAAATGAAAAAATGGTGTTTTCGATATGCCTGGTTTATTCTTGGGGTCATTATCAATTCTTTTGGAATTGCATTAATTACTAAAGCTGCATTGGGAACCTCTCCCATTTCCAGCCTTCCCTATGTGCTGAGCTTTGAATTTCCCATCACACTAGGCGGATTTACCTTTATTATGAATACCTTTTTTATCATCGGCCAAATCGTTCTGCTGCGGCGTAACTTTGAAATGATACAATTACTGCAAATGGCCGTCAACGTTGTTTTCAGCGGCTGTATTGATGTCAGCATGAGCCTGATGAACTGGCTCCAGCCTGCTGGAATCTGGTCACAGCTTCTTTTGCTGCTGGCTGGCTGTGCTATTTTGGCATTTGGAATCAGCGTAGAAGTAGCCCCTGGCGTTCTTATGGTGCCTGGTGAAGGAATCGTCAAAGCAATCTCTACTGTAATCCATAAAAAATTTGGCAGTGTAAAGATCATATTTGATGTTTCACTGGTAGCGATTGCGACTTCTCTTTCGTTTATTTTCTTTTTTCAGCTAAAGGGCCTAGGGCTTGGAACCATTATTTCTGCTCTTATAGTTGGAAAAATTGTTAATCTCATAAATCGTTATTTCCCATTGATTTCTCATATTTCTTCTTTGGCCAAGCAGGAAGCTTGAAAATATTCTTCTCATAAAAAAACAGGGAGCCCATTACCAATGGGTCCCTGTTTTTTTCTTATTTAAGCGGATTCTTTTCCAGATAAGTCAATACCTTTGAGGCTACCTCTTTTACACATCCAGACTCAAAGGGGAGCTTCAATCCGGCGCTGTGTACCAGGCAGCGGAATGTCTTTTCACCGGCGCTGTTCACAAAATCCAGATAGCGGGCAAAAGCACCCTGCCAGTCCTTTTCCGAAAGCTCCCAGAATTCCAACGCCGTGATCTGCGCCAGGCAATAATCGATATAATACATGGGGCTGGAATAAATGTGATGCTTCCACTGATAATATCCGCCAGCTTCAAAATATGGCAGTCCCTCAAACGTGAGCCAGGGGCGGTATTTCTTTTCGAGCTGTGCCCAAAGCTCTTTGCGTTGGATCGGCGTCAGCTGGGGATTCTCATATACACGGGTCTGGAACTCGTCCACCATCGTTCCGTATGGAATAAAGTCCAGGCAATTTTCCAGCTGGTAGGAGCGGAAAACGTTTGCCTTCTCCCCAAAGAAGCCTTCGTCCCACGGACGGGAGAACAGCTCCATCGACATGGAATGAACTTCGGCGCTCTCCATGGTGGGGGTCATATTCTCTAAATAGGGCAGGTTTCTGGCACGGAAGGCCGCAAATGCATGTCCGGCCTCATGGGTCAACACCTGTACATCATCCACTGTACCGTTAAAATTGGAAAAAATAAACGGACTTTTATAATTGGGAATCTCGGTGCAATAACCGCCGCCCGCCTTGCCTTTTTTGCTCATCAAATCAAACAGGTTGTTTTCTACCATAAAGTCGAAAAACTCTCCTGTTTGCGGACTCATTTCCCGATACATCCGGTGCGCTGCCTCCAGCAGCTCTTTTTCCCCGCCCACAGGCTTTGGATTTCCAGTGGGCAGCAAGGTGTCTTCATCCCAGAAGCAGAGCCCGGAAAGCCCCAGCCGCTCCGCCTGCTTTTCTTTCAGGCGATGCACCACCGGAACCAGCTCCTGTGCCACCTGCTCCCGGAACTCCGCTACATCTTCCGGAGAATAACAGTTTCTGCCCAGACGGTCGTATCCCAGCTGGACAAAATTCTCATACCCCAGCCGGTGTGCCTGTTCGGTGCGGCATTTTACCAGTGCATCATAAATTTCGTCGAGGCGCTGGCTCTTTTCTGTAAAGAAGGCGTCGGTTTTTTCCCAGGCTTCCTGACGCACCGCACGGTCGCAATCGGTCTGATAGCGAATAATCTGGGAAAGATTGCAGATTTCTCCGCCTATGGAGATTTCAGCCGAAGCCAACAGCTGCTCATATTCTGTGGCCAGACGGTTTTCTTCCTGCATCAAGGGGATAATTTCTGGCGAGAAGGTCTTTTTGGCAATTTCCTGATTGCGGAAGAACAACTGGCCTGTGGCTTTTTCCAGCTCCGGACGGAATTCCGACACCAGCACCTGGTCCATAAACTGTTGGATATATTCCTGAAGCTGTGGCATGGTTTCGTCAAAAAACAGCTGTTCCTCTTTGTAAAAAACATCGTTGGTATCAATGCTGCTGCGAATATACGCCAAACTGTTCATAGTAAGAATATCTCCCAGCAGCTTTTCATGGCGCTCCAGCAATGCCAGCTGCTCCTGTGCCGAAGCGCAAAGCGGGAACCGCTGTGCCATATCCTGATAGGCCATTTCGATAGCGGTGATATCGGGACGCTGGTACTTCATATCCTGGAATTTCATTGGCCAAACCACTCCTTTTCCTTTTTATCAAATTAGAAAAACTGATACTATGTTTTGAGCGTATCCGGCATTGGGAAATCGTTTAGATTTCATCATTTCAGATACGCTCTTAGTATGCTACAATATTATGAAAAAATTTAGGGGATGAATGTAAATTTTTCAGCAGATTCCAGTCTGCTTATGCTCTAAAATTCGGAATCCTTGCTTTTCCAATTCCCGTTTGATGGTTTCCACATGATGATGGTCCTTGGTTTCCACACTGATCCGCAAATAGCAGGCGGTGATGTCGGCATCTTCTCCGGCGTGGTCATGATGTACCGCCACAACGTTGGCTCCCAGACCGGCGATGATGGTGGACACCTTTTGCAGCTGGCCGGGTTTATCAGGCAATTCAATGGTAAAGTCGGCGCTGCGCCCAGCCTTTAACAGGCCACGATTAATGACTCTCGACAGGATCGTAACGTCGATATTGCCGCCAGACACCAGGCAGACCACTTTCTTCCCCTTGATGTCTATCTTGTTAAACATGGCGGCAGCTACCGAAACAGCACCCGCTCCCTCTGCGATAAGCTTTTGCTGCTCGATGAGTGCCAGAATAGCGGTAGAGATTTCATCATCCGTTACCGTAACCACTTCGTCCACATATTTGCAGCAGGTCTCAAAGGTCAGATTTCCCGGCTCTTTTACTGCAATACCGTCGGCAATGGTGGAAACTCCGGCAAGACACTCTGCCTTGTGGTGTTCCAGCGACTGCACCATAGAAGGGGCGCCGCTGGCCTGTACGCCATAGATTTTGCAGTTAGGATTCAGGCTTTTAATAGCAAACGCCACGCCGGAAATCAGTCCGCCGCCACCCACCGGAACGATAACCGCATCTACATCCGGGAGCTGATTCAAAATTTCCAGGCCAATGGTTCCCTGACCGGCAATCACATTTTCGTCATTAAACGGGTGGATAAAGGTAGCGCCGCTTTTTTCCTGCATTTCCACTGCTTTATTATAGGCATCATCGTATACGCCCTGCACCAGCGTCACCTGTGCGCCATACCGTTTGGTTGCCTCCACCTTGGAAATGGGGGCGCCGTCGGGAATACAGATCATAGACTGGATGCCGTTTTTGGCGGCGGCCAGCGCCACTCCCTGTGCATGGTTACCGGCAGAACAGGCGATTACGCCTCTGGACTTTTCTTCTTCACTGAGCTGGGAAATTTTATAATAAGCACCCCGAACCTTAAAAGAACCGGTCACCTGCAAATTTTCGGTTTTGAGATAGAGCTCGCAATCCGGGTTAATATTGGGCGCAGCGATCAGGTCAGTCGTGCGGATTACGTTTTTCAGAACATAGGCGGCATGATACACTTTGTCGAGAGTCAACATAACAATAGTTCCTTCTTTCCTGAATATTCCGAGTTACTCAGCCTTGTCATCCACTTGAATTGCCATGGTACCTGTACGCAGAATTTTCTGGACTCCATATGGCTGATACAGTTCTACAAACGAATCGAGGGTTCTGGGGTCGCCAGTCAGTTCCACCAGCATGGAATGGTCGGTCACCGACAGCACACCGGCGTGAAATGTGCTTGCCACAGCCACCAACGCCTCGCTGTTTTCTTTTGTGCGGGAAACTTTCAGCAATACATGCTCCCGCACTACCGACTGTTCCCGATCCAGCACCGTAACCCGGACGATATCCACCAGTTTTTCCAGCTGGCGTTTTACCTGTTTGATAATCCGGTCATCTCCGGTCACCACGATCAAAATTTCAGACTGACTGGCGTCGGCTGTCTGAGCGGCAACGATACTTTTGATATTATAGCAGCGGCGGCTGAAAAGCCCCGAAATTCGCAGCAGTACGCCTGCATGGTTCTGTGCCAGAACCGAGAGGATATAATCTTTCTCCTGATGGTTAGTTTCCATATCACGATCTTCCCTTCGGATTAATTCAAAATTGGGAATACAGGAAGTATTCTGTTTTCCAAAATATGTTTTCCCCAATAGAAACGTTTTGGGTGGAAAATTGATTCTTTCAGATAGATTGTTTATTTTGGATTGATAAGAGTTTTACGGGGCTTCGCCCTCGTTCCCCTCATCTTGTTTTTGTGCGGATTTTTAGGAGTTTACGGGGGCTTCGCCCCCATTCCCCTTCTCGTTGTTATACGGATGTTTGGGAGTTTACGGGGGCTTTGCCCCCCATTCCCCCATTTTTGGGGACTTCGTCCCGCTCACAGGGGCGCTGCCCCCGTACCCCCGCCAGAGGGACTAAGCCCCTCTGGACTCCGTAAGTGCTCCGCACCATATTTTTACATTTCCAGAATGGGGTCCTCTGCCGATGCACCTGCCGGCACCATCGGCAACACATTACAATCCGGGTCAATATGACAATTAATCAACACCGGACCCTCGCTTTCCAATGCTTCACGCAGCACCGGCTCTATTTCTTCCTCAAAGCTGATCGTCATCGCCTTTACGCCAAAGGCTTCGGCCAGCATCTCATAATTGGTCTTTTTCTCCAGCGTGGTCTGCGAAAAACGTCCGCCATAAAACAGCTTTTGCCACTGACGAACCATTCCCAACACCTGGTTATTGAATATCAGCTCGATCACCGGAATCCCATATTTGGAAAGCGTGGAAAGTTCGTTACAGTTCATATGGAAGCTGCCGTCTCCGGCAATATTGACCACCTGCTTTTTCGGCTCTCCAACCTGAGCGCCCAAGGCGGCTCCCAAGCCAAATCCCATGGTCCCCAATCCGCCGGAAGAAACAAACTGCCGGGGCCCACGGAACTGATAGAACTGCGCTGCCCACATCTGGTGCTGTCCAACTTCGGTTGCCAAAATCGCCTTTCCGTCTGTCAGGCGATCCAGTGTTTCCAACACCTGCTGCGGGGTAACCGTTCCTTCACAGCCCGGCGCCTGCATCAAGGGATATTTCTTCTTCCACTGCTGAATCCGGTTCATCCATGCCCAGTTTTCCTTTTGCGGAAGACGATTTAACAGCTCCCGCACAATTGCTTTGGCATCGCCTTTCAGCTTTACATCTACTTCAATGTTTTTGTTGAATTCAGCCGGGTCAATGTCGATTTGAATAACTGGGCAATGCTGGGCAAACAGCTCTGCATTACAGGTCACACGGTCGGAAAAACGAGTGCCCACCGCTACAAACAGGTCGCAATTCTGAAGCGCCAACGCTGCGGTTTTGGTGCCGTGCATTCCCAGCATGCCCATATACCGGCTGTCTGTCTGGTCAAACCCGCCCTGGCACATCAACGAGGAGGCCACCGGGGCATCCAACCGCTCGGCCAGCTCAGCCACTTCTGCAAAAGCACCGGAAGAAATCACGCCGCCACCAGTATAAAGGAAGGGGCGCTCTGATTTTTCAAGCAATTCCATTGCCTGCTCAAACCGGAACTCCTGCGGCAACGGAAACACTTTAGGAACTTCGGGTTCCCTGCGCTCGTATTCACACATCTGGGCACTGATATCCTTGGGGATATCCACCAGCACCGGGCCTTTGCGGCCTTCGTTAGCCAGCCGGAACGCCTCCCGGATGGTATCAGCCAGCTGACGCACATCTTTGACAATATAATTATGCTTGGTAACAGGCATGGTCACTCCGGTGATATCCACTTCCTGAAAGCTGTCCAGCCCCAACAGGTTACGGTTCACATTGCCGGTGATGGCCACCATTGGGATGGAATCCATATAGGCAGTGGCAATTCCGGTGACCAGATTGGTGGCGCCGGGGCCAGAGGTGGCGATACACACCCCTACACGTCCCGTAGCACGGGCATATCCGTCGGCTGCATGGGCAGCCCCCTGCTCATGGGCGGTTTCAATATGGCGAATTTTGTCGCTGTAATGATAGAGGGCGTCATAAATATTCAGAACTGCCCCGCCGGGATATCCAAATACAGTATCCACTCCCTGCTCCAGCAGGCATTCCATAATGATTTCCGAACCGTTCAGCTGCATACTCAAAACTCCTTTATTTTTCTACTGGTTGGGTTTAGTTAGGCATTTCGGCAATCCCTCTGTATACGGGGCAAACAAAAAGCCTTCGTCTCCAGTCGTTATGACCAGAGACGAAGGCTGATAAATCAAATCCTCCGTGGTACCACTCTGCTTGCCGCAACACGGCCTCTCACCGGCATCCAACAATGCCTGCCCTAATAACGGTGGGCACACCGGGACAGCTTACTCTTATTCAGCCGCCTGCTCCGGGGTGATTTCCTGCGGGTTCCGTACCGCCTCACACCAACCGGCGGCTCTCTGAAACGGGGCTCCTGCGTTCCTTCCCCTTCAACACATTTGAATCTATGTGTATAATGATACGCTTCCCTTTTTGGTTTGTCAAGAAAAAATTTTCTAGGGCGTTTCTGAAAACTAAGAAATTGACGGATTTTCCGCAAGCAATAGGCAGATACAAGGCAAAAACGTTTTTTAACGCAGTAGCTGTCGATGTACGACATCATAAAATGATGTCCATAGGGAAAGTCGATAATTTCGCTTTTCAGATAGCCCCTAGTCTTTTTTTGGAACACGATAAAAGGCGGGATTTCCACGGCTGCTTCTCCACCTCATGCGCCTTGCCAGCAGGCTGACTGCCCAGCACAGAAGTAAGCTCAACGCCATAGCAAGGCAGGCATACACCGGGCCGTTGGGAGTGGTAAACCCAGACGCTGCCGCCGGGACAAATGCAATCAGAAAACCGCCCAGCATCCCCGCCCATGCGCCTGCACGGTTGATTCCCTTCCAGTAAAGGGAGAGCAGGTAGGGTGCCAGGAACGAGCCGGAGATGATGCCCCAGGAATAGCTCATCATTTCCAGAATGGGGGTGGGATAGTTGGCGATCAAATAGGACATGACCACAAAAATCAGGCACAACCCTTTGGTAAGCGCTGCCAGGCTCTGGTCCTTCATGTTGGGCGCCAACGAGCTTTTTACCACGTCCATCGTCACAGTAGAGCAGGCGGTGAGGGTGATACTGGACAAGGTAGAAACAGAAGCGGAAATCAGCAGAACCAGCACCACACCGATCAGGAGATTGGGCAGCCCGGCTTCATCCAGCATCAGGGGGACGATATAATCCTTGCCGCCATTGGGCATGGTATTGCCAAAAAACAGGTGGGAAAAAGAGCCGATAAAATATCCGCCGCCGGAAATCAGCAGGGCAAAAAAAGTGGAAATAATCGTTCCCCGCCGCACTTCCCGGTCATCCCGGATACCATAATATTTGTGAATCATCTGCGGCAGCCCCCAGGTGCCAAAGCTGGTCATCAGGATGGTGGCAATCAGAGAAACAGCCGAAGAGCTGCTGAGCGGCGCCATCTCGTTCTGCTGCATATACTCCGACATGCGCCGAACTCCTTCTGTCAGGCCGCCGACTTTGGGGCCGATCACCACCAGCACTAGCAACGCCGATACGCCAAACATCATCACAAACCCCTGTACAAAATCAGCTTTCAGAGTTGCCATATAGCCGCCCAACACTAACACCACAGCAGAGGCCAAGGCAATCATAATCATGCAAACCTGTTCGTCGATTCCCAGCAATACCGAACACACACTGGTAAGCCCCTTATAGACCGAAGCCGAATAGGGAATCAGGAATACAAAAATCACCACACAGGCAAACAGCTTCATTTTTTTGCTGCGGAACCGCTTTTCAAAAAGCTGCGGCATCGAGCTGATCTGCATCCGGCGGGTAACTTCACGGGTACGTTTTGCCAATACCAGCCATGCCAGCAGCGAACCAATCACCGCATTGCCAATTCCCACCAGCACGCTCCAAAGCCCAAAGCTCCATCCCGAACC
Organism: Candidatus Heritagella gallinarum; assembly: GCA_904394685.1. GTDB lineage: Bacteria > Bacillota > Clostridia > Oscillospirales > Acutalibacteraceae > Heritagella_A > Heritagella_A gallinarum. The sequence continues at coordinate 30,526 of CAJFNK010000067.1, read as the reverse complement.
GCCGGAATACCCAATGAACATTACCGCCGAAAAATAGGCCGTTCCATACGAGAGCGCCGAAAGCCATGCGCCGGCATTGCGCCCGCCCACTGTAAATTCCTCCATGCCGGAACTTTTCCGGGAATTGAGGATGCCTACCGCCAGCATAAACACGCCGTATACAGCGATAACCAGCCAGATCGTTGTCTGTTTGTCCATAAAACCCTTCCTCCGCTACTTTATCAATTTAAATCATGTGTGGTTTAAATTGATAAAACAATACCATATTTTGAAACAAAAATCAAGAGAATCACTTAAAATTAATCCCTCTTTTCTTTCTAGCGTGGGTTATGATATACTGTGGATACTGGGAAAATTCCCATACCATGCACTAAGGGAGTGTTGTATGATGAAAGTCAGACTGTTAGAAGGAAATGAGATGTACCGTGCCTGGCTGGTGCAAACTGTTGCTTTTGAGGGAAGCATGGATTTCCAAAAGCAAAAAGAAAAATGCGAAGCCATGACGCCAGAAGAACTGGCCGCTTTTTCCGGGCCGCAAAGCACCGAAGCGCCGCATCTGCCCTCTGACCCTTTTCGTAAAACAAAATGTTGGGCAGCATTATCGGATGATGAATCCCAGATATACGGGTGTATGAATATTTATACCTATACCGCCAACTTTGATGGCCAGCAAATTTTGATGGGCGGTATCGGCGGGGTTTCCACCCTTCCCTCCTTCCGCCGTGGCGGTGTCATTCGCAGCTGCATGACAGCTGCGCTGGAAGATATGTACGATTGCGGATATACGTTTTCGTTCCTGTATCCTTTCAGCCGGGCATATTATCGCCAGTTTGGGTTTGAAAGCGGCCCCAGAACCTGCACCTGGACCATCCAGATGGAAGCGTTAAAGCCCCAGAAAATCGCTGGAAGCGTTGAGCAGCTTTTTCCCGGAGATGACCTGTCCCCTCTCACTGAAATTTATAACCAATTCTATCAGCCTTATAATCTGGCGGTAGTCCGCAAGCAGTATGACCCGGAACTGACTGTGGAAAAGCTGTTGCAGGAGCAGCGCTATGTGTATGTATGGCGCAATGACCAGGGAGAACCCAGAGGATTCTTTATCGCCAAAAAAGCAGAAAAACGCCAGATGGACTGCAACACCACCTTCTGGCTGAAAAATGGCTTTTTGGCGTTGGATGCACAGGCATGTCACGCCATGCTCCATTTTATCCGCAATACCTTTTCAGCGGATTATGACAGCATCACCTTTACCGTTCCCGAAAACATTCATCTGGAGCGCCTGATTGCAGAAGAAAACAAAACCCAATGTACAGTACAGCTCAACGGGATGGCACGGATTGTCAATGTACAAAAAGCGCTGGAAATGTGCAAATGCCGAGGCGATGGAAGCCTGTGTATTCAGGTAGAAGATTCCGTTCTTCCCCAAAACCACGCAGTTTGGCGGCTGCATTTTTCCACCGAAGCGCCCAATCAAGTGGAAAAAACAGATAGCCCTGCGGATATCACTCTCTCCATCGGTGACCTGACTTCTCTGCTCTGCGGCATGCGGGATTCCGATGATATTTCCTACATGCCCGAAGTAACAATTCATAATCCTGCCGCTCCGCTGGAACAGGTATTTTACCGCAAGCCCTGCCATGTTATGGAGCTGTTTTGACACAAAGCCGATATCATGCAAAAACCCGCCGCCCTGTATCAACCACAGAGCGACGGGTTTTTAAATTTGAATTTTACAGAGCCTTCACGCTGAACGCAAACACCGCTTTTTTGCCGGGTTTCAGATGGGTAAGGGCACGCTTGTGCAGGAACTCGTCATCCTCGTCCTTGCCGGTAGCGCAGCCAGCCCAGGGTTCCAGCGCCACATAGGGGCCGTCGTTCACAGCCGACCAGATTCCCAGATAGCAGAAATCGCTGAAATCCATCTCCACGCCTCTGCCGGTTTTCCGGCTCACCAGACGAACTACACGGGAACGGGGAGTATCGAACACCAGTGCATCTTTATAGAACAGGTTGTGGCGCATGGGGATTTCCGTTTCATATTCCATCACCGTGGTTCGGGTGTGGAAATCGATCAATCCGTTGGACATATCGATGAGGGGGCAGTTAGCGGTTTCGGGCTTTTCAAATTCCACCACATAGTCCTCAAAGGTATCCTCCGGAGTCACCGGGCAATTAAAGGCAGGATGTCCGCCCACAGCAAAGGGCAGGGTTCTGTCACCGATGTTCTCCACGCAGAACTCGTTGACCAGCTTTTCTCCCTCAAAACGGTAGGTCATATGTAGGGCAAAATCAAACGGATAAAACTTTTTGGTTTCCTCCGAAGATGTCAACGTCATGGTCACCGAATCCTCTTTTTGCTCTGTTACAGCAAATTCCATCTTTCTGGCAAATCCATGGCGTCCCATTTCATAAAACTGCCCGTCGATGCGGGTGTGTCCATCACGCAGAGCCCCCACAATTGGGAACAGCACCGGAGCCCGTCCGCCCCAATAGGTTTTATCTCCCTGCCAGAGATATTCCACACCATCACGGCCTCGGAAAGACATCAGTTCAGCGCCGCTGGTGCTAACCGCTGCGCTTCCATATGCGTTGTGAATCTCGACAATCATTTTCAGCTCTCCCTTCACAGGTTTCCCTGTCAATTTCTTTCAGTATACCATATTTACCCTTGAAAAAGAAGGTAATGGAGAATAATGAATAAAGATTCAAACCGCCTGCAAAAGAGATTTCCTTTTGCAGGCGGTTCTGATTTACATCTGGCTGGCGATTCCTTTGATCCGGCTTTCGGTCGTTTCAAGAATTGTCGCAGCCTGATTCAGATAATTGATGCAACTGGCCAGATTGCTGTCATATCCCACATATAAAAAGTCGATAACACCGGTACGGATTTTATCAAATATTTCATACCACTCCTGATTCTGACGAAGCCGGTCCAGATCGCCGTCCAGCTGTTGAATTTTTCTGTGAACACGGGAAAGCTGTTCCGCAATCCGGCGGAGCTTATCCGGATTCACGCTGATGGTATTTCCGGGATCATAATTGGCAGCCGGATTGACAACTTTGCGCCCCACCAGCCAGCTTTCATACAGGAGCCTGGCGTCTTCGCAGATTTTTTCAAAATACATTTTCAGACTCTTGCTGATCTCCTCTATCTTCTTGATGAGATTCATCATGGCATCTGTAAGATGTGCCAGCAGGTAAGCTCCAACCGCAATACTGGCAATCACCGGCAGGTAGTGAATGATCACGGTGCCATATGCAACAAATTTAATCGGCCCCATTTCCTGATAAGCTTTTTCCAAAAATTCAGGGCCATATTTCTTCAAAAACTCCTGTCCATCCTTTGTAAAAAGGAGTGTGTACAGGATTTCCGGTACTCCCTCTTTTATGAATCCAATCACATGTTCAACCGTCAGGGTTTCTCCGTTGAGTCCAATGGGATTTCCTTCATTGCGCTCCATCATGTGCATGATAAACAGGGAAACCTCATTGCGCTCCTCCGGCGGGAGTTTCATCAGGTCATTGGAGATATTCATGGCGTTGATAGACACCAGCCCACGGTCGGTTTCCGGGTTCATTTCTTTGCCAAAACGGACTTCTCCATCCTCATCAAAATAAGAAAAGAAATATTTTAAATCATGGCAGGCAACAAAATCAGTGTCTTCACGGGGCGTATCGATATAATAGGTTCTGTCATCCGGAATCACCTTTACACCTAGAGGATTGACGAAGTCATCCTCTCCGCAAACTGAAACCATCTTCCGGATGGCTTCCTCATAATCCTCCCCATATTTCTCCTTAAAATAGGCGATAGCCTCAGGAGAGAATCCCTGTCCATCCAAAGAGAAGCACTCGTCAATATAATCCCGATAGCGGGAATTGATGGTCACATACTGGGCTTTGTTACCACCTTTAGAGTGGCCGGTAATAATAACATGATCTGATTCATTCAGGCCGATGTGCTCTGCCACATAGTCAAAATATTCTGCCGCCTTTTCCTGCTGGGTCGTCGAAACCTGCGTCATTCCCAGTCCATTATCCGGCCATTCTCCATCACCCGTGCCACGATAGGTCACATAGATCTTTCCGCTATCCGGATCTTTAAAGGTACAGGCATAGGTGCCGTCAAACTGACTATTGTTCCAGCTCTGGCAATCAATTTGATAGTCTCCAATGGTATCCAGATTGGCTTCCAGAATATCAAACTCATCTGATTGGAACTGTTTTTCATATAAATCAGGGTTACGTTTGATCTTTTCGAGGATTTCCCGCACAGTATCGCCGTCACTGGCATCTACATATCCCATATATAGGAACTCATTCAGCAGAGCACAGATTTCAGCCTGCGACCGGGTACCGCTGTCCATCACGTTGGGCATTTTCTTCACCTCCATCTGGCGGTTACAAATTCTCCGCTCTGATCCATCGCAAAGCGGCCATCATAACTGCCGGTACTTTCTGAACGGTAATTATCACGATTGATACCGGTAAGAGCATCGTCTGAGCGAAGAAATACCGTCATATCCGCTCGAATCGACTTCTCCCACAGCTTTTGACGGAATTGCTCCATTTGGGCATCACACTGCTCCTGACTTTCGCCAGAGGGAAGAAACAGCGTTACCAGTGCGGCGCCGTTTTGCAGGTACTCCAGAGCGCTTGTTTCCCGATCCATGGGAAGTCCAACTGTTTCGGGAGTGCAGAAAACTTTCCAGCGGCTATCCACTTCTCCTGCCAGGTCTTGCAGGATTTTGCAGGCTGCCTCATTTTGAAGAAATGCCACATAGTTATCAGAAAAAACGCCGGGTTTTTTGGAATCCCCCGTTACAAAAATCTTAGCATCCGGGAATGTTTCAGAGGAAACAAAACCATTAAAAGTGGAATCCCCGAACTTTCCGCCTGTATATTCGAGAAAAGTAAAAGATTCTCCATACTTGGATTCCATATACTGAACCATCTGCTCGTTTGCCGGAACACTCTTTGTCATACACCCTGTCACTCCCATCAAAATCATGAATGGCAACAAAATACGCAAAATCTTTTTCATATTCGACCGCCTTTTATCAGCTGATTTTTTGCAACTCACGCCGGGCTTTTTCATATTTATCCGAAAGCACTTCCAGGCGGTATGCACACAGCTCTGCGCCAATTCCTTTGATTCCTTTCAATTCATTAGCGGCATTCTGCATCTCATTTTCCACATAGCGCAAATCGCTCAAAATCTGATTTAAAATCGCAGTTCCCTGTGCATCCATCGATTCTTCCTCCTCATTAGCACAACGATTTCGCCTGCTGAACCAACACATCCTGAATTTGCCGGTATTGATCGGATGCCTGATCGAGCAGAGTTGCAAAACATTCCATCAGCTTGGCCATATTCTCCAGATCTTCCCGAAACCCCGAAAGCTGGTTTTTATACACTTCTGCGTCACGGCCCTTCCATTTATCACTGGAAATCACCGTATTAATCAGCTGGTTTCCAGTCCTGCGATATTCTCCTGCTTTTACCCGGATTTCTCTGGCTGTGGTTTTCATTCGGTTCATATTGGCATAGATCCGATAGCTTGCCATCTCCATTTCCCCTTTCTGGCTTTCTTTTTCCCTTTTGAAAGCCTCCCGGTTTTGTTTGAGATGCTTTCAAAAGGGAAAACAGGCGCCGCAATTTCTGGGAGTTGCAGCGCCTGCTTCAAGTGCGGGATTATTTGAATGCACTGGCGTTATTCTGGATCTGGGTTTCGGTGCTTTCATAGGTAGCTACGGTGTTGTCCAGGAACTTTGCATAGGACTCGATGATCTGCTTATAGTTCTCAAATGCGGGAACCAGATTATTGAATTTCTCCTGGATTGCCTGCCCGGCGGGGCTCTGCCAGCTGTTGTTCAGGTCGTTCATCTGCTTCTGGATTGCCAGCAGCCGGTCGTTGAGGCTGGTATTTAAAGTACGGATCGTACCTGCGGTTGCAGAAACGTCGCCTAATGAAATAGTGATTCCTTCGATTGTTGCCATGATTTACTCCTCCTATCAATCAGTTAGTCAGGTTCTTGGCCTGAGCGACACGGTCTTCCTGCGTCTGGCGGTACAGCTTCGCTGCGTTCATCAAAAACTCACTGTACTGGTCCATCAGGGTTTTCATGTTCTGGAAGTTATCCGTAAAGCCTTTGATCTGGGTGGTAAAGGCCAGATTATCAGCTCCCTGCCATGCCGCACTCATGTTGTCGATCTCCGTAAACAAATTGCGGTAGGTGGCCTCATATTCCGCCGCTTCGTTGGTGATCTGATTTGCTGCGTTTTCCAGCTTCTGGGGGTCCACGATAATTGTCATCGCCATAAAATTCATCCTCCTTGTTATCTCTCCTGCCGTAACAGATCGTCCTGCTGTAACAGGTTGGGGTCGGTTTGATTTCTGTACTCAGTATAACGCCTGAAAAACGCCCCTGCAACCTGTGACAAAAACAGTGACAACCTTTTTGATACACCTTTTGATTTTTGTTTTTTCTCTACCACACTTTTTGTCCCAGCTTTTTCCCAACTTCCTTTTCTGTCCCCATTCTATTTACCTTTTTAAGCAGCAAATAGCCTCTGGTTCGTTTTCTGAACCAGAGGCTGTTTGCTTTCCTGTATCTGTTAAATTGTATCTGATATAAAACAATCATCTTTCGAAAGATTACATAGGCAAATCCTGTTTAGAACCCCCCTACATTCCTGCCCAGTTTGCCTTTTTATAATAAAAGAAAAACACCAGCGAGCTGAGCGACCAGGTGAGCGGATACACCCAATACACCATTTGAATACTCCCGGTAAGGGGAATGGTAATCGCCAGAAACGTAACCCGCACCGCACACCAGAACACCATCATAATAATCATGGGGATCATGGCTTTACCTGCGCCACGCAGCACAGCCGCTATAGAATGAGAATACGCCAGCAGGCAATAGAACAGCGCCGCAGTCCGGGCTTTTTCGATTCCGAACTGAATCACTTCCGGTGTGGAATCAAAGGCCGCAATCAACACAGGGGCAAAAATAAACACTAGGATACCGATCAATTCTGCCAGAATAATGGTCACTAAAACGCCGAAACGTGCCCCTTTACGGGTGCGGTCAAACTGCTTGGCTCCCAGATTCTGCCCGACAAAAGTTGTCAATGCCATGGTAAAGCTGTTGATCGGCAAAAAGCCAAAGCCTTCCACTTTGCTATATGCCCCATATCCTGCCATGGCCATCTCTCCAAATGTATTGATATAGGATTGCACGATAACATTGGCAAAAGCAATAATCGAATTCTGTACACCGGAAGGAAGGCCGATACGGATAATCTGTCCGAGAATCTTGCGGTCAAATCTAATCTTTTTCAGTTGAAGCCGGTAATTCTCTTTGGTTCTCATCAACTGAATCAGGCACAACAAAGCGCTTACCGCCTGTGAAATGACGGTTGCCAGAGCTGCGCCGCCTACTCCTGTATGAAACGCATCGATAAACAGGACATCCAACACCAGATTGATGACAGAAGATACGATGAGGTAATACAGCGGGTGACGGCTATCTCCTACCGCCTGCAAAATTCCGACAAAAATATTGTACATCACAAATCCGAGCGAACCGGAAAAATAAATCTGGAGGTAGGCAACCGAGTTCTCCATCACGCTTTCCGGCGTGTCCATCCAAGTCAGAATCTGCGGAGAGAAAATCATGCCTGCCGCCGTCATCACCAGCCCGGCAACCAGACCGAATGCTACTGTTGTATGTACGGTGCGGTGCAGATTCTCCTGATCCTGAGCACCAAAAAAACGGGCTACGATTACGCCGGCACCAGAAGAAATCCCGCTCAAAAATCCAATCAGCATAAAAATCAGGCTGCCGGACGAACTGACAGCCGCCAAAGCGCTGCTCCCCAAAAAATTCCCAACAATTAGGGAGTCTACCGTGTTATACATCTGCTGAAACAAGTTTCCCAGCATTAACGGCAGCGCAAAAAAAGTCATCCGTTTCCAAATCGAGCCGCTTGTCATGGGCTTTACTGTTTTGACCATATAATCCCTCCATATCACAATTCTAGGGCGTATCTGAAAACAAAGAAATTGAAGGATTTTCCATAAACAACAGACAGATACAAGGCGAAAAACGCAGGAATCCTTGATGGATTCCGAGTATTTTTAACGCAGTAGCTGTCGTTGATTGTAGGGAAAGACGATAATTTCGACTTTTCAGATAGCCCCTAATCAGTTTCCTCTGGCGCACAAACAGAAAAACAGCCAAAACCGCTCACCACAGCAATTTTGGCTGAATCTATTGCACAATACCGCTTGCCTTTCTGCTTTAGCCGGCGATCTTGATTTTTTCAGAACTTGGGAAAAACAATTTATATGATTCAATTCTAACAGTTTGTATTATAACATAATGCGAATGGCTTTACAACCGCAATCTGGCTGCCTTGCTGACGTAACATATCACAGTGTTTCCTCTGGGTCTACCAAATCAAACAGAATTTGAACATCGTTCTCTTGCATTTGTGAAATCATTCTCTTATAATGAGCACAACAAGGTGAAAACGGTTTTCACCCCTAAATAATCGGCAGGTTCAAGGCCAATCAGGAGGAATCATCCATGCAGGCAGTATCCATACACAATCTGTCAAAAACCTATCCGGGCGGAAAAGAAGCGCTGAAACAGCTTTCTCTTTCCCTAAACCCCGGAGAAGTGTTTGGCTTTCTAGGGCCAAACGGAGCCGGGAAAACCACAACCGTAAAACTGCTTACCGGCGTATTGACGCCATCGGACGGCACTTGCAGCGTATTTGGAATCGACCCCAATCGTGAACCGGAAAAAGCCCACGCTCTTTCCGGTATCGTAACCGAACACGCACAGATGTATGATAATCTAACAGGAATGGAAAACCTGCTTTTTTATTCCTCTGTCTTTGGAATGGAACACGCCGAAGGAAAAAAACGAGCCGAGTTTCTGCTCAAAGAGCTGGAACTGGAAGAAGCGCAGAACCGCAAACTCTCCACCTATTCAACCGGTATGCGACAGAGGCTGTCGCTGGCAAGAGCTTTGCTCCATCATCCCAAAATTCTGTTTCTGGATGAACCCACTTCCGGCCTGGACCCCGAAAGCGCACAAAACGTCAACCACATGATTCAGAATCTGGCAAAAGAAGATGGCATCACAGTTTTTCTCTGTACCCATCAGCTTCGGTATGCACAGGAAATCTGTACACGATATGGGCTGATTGAACAGGGGACGCTTTTGGCTTCGGGAACCCTGCAAGAACTGCGAGATAGCGTTTTTTCCACTACCCGCTTGAGAATCCGTGCCACCGGTATCCTGTCTGATTTACCGCTTGAGCAGGTAGGTGCATCGGAATACCAAACCGCTATTCATTCCGAAAAGGAAATCCCCGAACTTGTCCGCAAAATCGTATCGGGCGGCGGGGAAATTTATGCCGTATACACGGAACAGCCGAGTTTGGAAGATATCTATTTTGCTCTTACCATGAAGCAGGCTTGCTATGAGTCAGGCAAGCATGAGTTAGGAAAGCATGAATCAGGAAAGGAAGTCACGCTATGAACAAAGCCATGTTTGCAATTATCCGTAAAGATTTCCGTGGTATTACCGCCAATCATCGCCTATTTGCCACGATTCTGATCGTTCCCCTGATTCTGACGCTTGTACTCCCCTCTATTTTTGTGGTTTCCATCCACTTTGTCCCCGATGACCCGGACATCGTCAAGTTGCTGGAGCTTCTTCCGGAATCGGCAAAAACAGGGAGTTTGGAAATGACTGTAACGAGTCTAATTGTCAATTATGTCCTTCCTGTTTTTTTCCTCATGATTCCCATTATGACCGCCTCTATCATGGCTGCAAGCGCCTTTGTAGGAGAAAAAGAGCGCCACACGCTGGAAACTCTCCTGTATTGTCCCCTCACGTTAAAGCAGATTTTTCAGTCCAAAGTGCTGGCGGCCTTTTTCCTCAGTATGCTGGTTTCATTTCTCTCTTTCTTTGCGATGATTCTGGTATTGGAAACTGAAGTTTACTTCTTGATGGGGCAGTTACTCCTGCCGGGGCTCAACTGGCTCGTGATTATGCTTCTGGTATCCCCCGCCATTTCACTCATCGCTATCACGCTGATTGTCCGTGGTTCTGCAAAAGCACAAAGTGTGGAAGAATCCCAACAGGGTGCGGTTTTCCTTATCATTCCTGTCATTCTGTTGGTAGTTGGGCAGTTTACCGGACTTCTTCTCATGAGCGTATGGATTTTATTAGGACTCGGCGCCCTGTGTGCCATATTGGCGTGGTTCCTGCTAAAAAAATCTATGGGGCGTTTTACCTATGAAATGCTGCTAAAATCATAAAAATCTCCCGGCTTTTGAATTGTTGAAAAGCCGGGAGATTTTTTACTGTCTTTTATTCGTCCAAAATACGTCCATCGGTAGAGATCACACAAACCTGCCAGGGAATCATTTTCCCGCTGCGTTGCAGGGCAATCTTGGCTGCACGTTCTATCCCGCCGCAGCAGGGAACCTCCATTCTCACAATTGTCAGCTTTTTGATATTGTTGTGTTGCAGGATTTCGGTGAGCTTCTCGGCATAATCTCCCTGGTCCAACTTGGGACAGCCGATCAACGTGATATGGTTGCGGATAAAACGCTGATGGAAATTGGCATACGCATAGGCTGTACAGTCTGCCGCTATCAGCAAAGAGGCACCATCAAAATATGGAGCGTTTACTGGCACCAGCTTGATTTGCACAGGCCATTGTGATAACTGGCTTACCGGAGCCGGCACTGTTTCTTCGCAGGAGCAGGCCGTTTGCCGATGAATGGCTCTGGACTGGCTGCCGGGGCATCCACAAGGGAGCGGAGCACTTGTTTCGTTGGCAAAATTCTGTCCAACAGAGGTCTGACGAGCCTTTTTGGCTGCTTCTACTGCAGCAGCATCATAGGCTGGCGCTTCCCGTTCTTCAAAACGAATGGCGCCAGTAGGACAGGCTGGCAGGCAATCGCCCAATCCGTCGCAGTAGTCTTCCCGTGTCAGGCGTGCTTTTCCTTCCACCATTTCGATAGCTCCTTCGTGACAGGCTTGGGCACAAAGGCCACATCCATTACATTTATCTTCATCGATGTGAATGATTTTACGAATCATATTCTTTTCTCCTTCTTTAGTATATTCTTGACTTTCTGGACACAATGATAGTATACTTTCCAAAAGAAGTATGTTGTAATTACAACGAAAGGAGCGGTTTTTTTGCAATACCCGGCAGCTCTGTCTACCTGCCCTTTGTTTGACTCCATTCTCCCAGATGAGCTTTCCGGGCTTCTTTCGTGCCTGAACGCTCGTCGGCACACCTATCAAAAACACGAGATTCTAATTCATGCCGGGGAACCGCTTCAGCGGTTTGGGATTGTATCAGCAGGCAGGCTGGCAATCCTGAAACAGGATCACACTGGGCGAAGTGCAATTCTTTCGGATATCATGCCGGGTGAACTATTTGCAGAGGCTTTTGTCTGTGGCGAAATGCCGTGTTCCGTTAGTGTAGAGGCGTGTGAAAAAAGTGAAGTGTTCTGGGTAGAATATACACACCTGATGAGTCCTTGTGATAAGAATTGCAAGTTTCATCGACAGCTCACTCTTAATTTAATCCGGATTCTGGCCAGACGAAACGTGTTTCTCACTGGCCGTTTAGAACATCTTACACAACGAACTCTGCGGGAAAAAGTACAGTCTTATCTCGAAGAACTTTCGCAAAAGCAGGGAAGCCCTTCTGTAACCGTTCCATTTGACCGTCAAAGAATGGCAGATTATCTGGCTTGTGATCGAAGTGCTCTCTCTTATGTTTTATCGCAACTGAAAAAAGAAGGGCTGATCCGGTATCACAAAAACCAGTTCACCCTTCTTTAAAAACAATTGTTACCGTTGAGTTTTATGACTGTCTTTATTTCTTCTCAAAGAGCAGCACTTTTCCTTCCCATTCCATTTCCAGTTTCTGATCCACCGTTTTCAGTTCCAGCTTTTCGCCGTTGCTCATAAACAGAAGGATCGTGCGTTCATTTTGCGACCAGGTTGCATCCATCGAGGAATTCCCCAATACCACCTGAGCGCTGCCGTCTTTTTTCAGGGTTAAGCTGACCTCTCCGCCCATTTCTTCCAGAATTTCGTCCAGCGCAATCCCGATATCATTGCGTTTTGCCCCTGTAATCTCCCACTTTCCCACACAGGTGAACACCTGGCTTTGGCTGGAAACTGCCGAAGATTCTGATGGTATTGTTTCAGGAGAGGACGAACCGCAGGCTGTGAACAGCCCAGCTACCACACAAAAAATCGCTATGAAAACCCCTCTGTTTATCTTTTTCATATCATATTTCCTTTCCATCGTCTATTTCTTCCATCATCTGCTTATTCCATCATATCCTATTCAACACACATTCGCAATGGATTTTCAAACTTTCCCTTTGAAATCACTACTTTCCCAAGAATTTACCGGACTTTTTCTTGAACCGTCCCCGGTATCGTGCTATAATGAGTTTGCATACAGGCTTTATAAAGGTTGGAGTGATTGAAATATTCTGTAAAGGAGCGAACAACAAATGGTTGTCTTTTCCATGATACAATATCCCACAATTTCTGCTGATGATCTGTTTACACTGGCAAAAGAAGCTGGTACTACCGGAATGGAATGGGACGATACCGTTCATTTGCATGCAGGACGTACCCATGAGGCTACCGATGCCTATTGGCAGGCTGTTCGCACCAATCTGGCTCCTGTTTCACTGGTATCACAATACACATTAGGTTCCAAACGCAATATTCAGGAAGAATTTCTGCCGGTAATCGATTGTGCATTTGCACTGCATACTTCTTTTATCCGTATCCAACCCACCCCGATTCCTTCGGCAGAGGCTAAATTCCTCACTTTTAACGCAGCAGCACAGGAACTTCGTACGATCTGCGACTTGGCCAACACCTTTGATATGGAGGTTCACGTCATCGCACGTCCCGGTACTCTGACGGATACCCCGGAAAGCATCCGCCGCCTGATCAAAATGGCGAACTGCCGTAACTTTAAGTGTTCCTGGCAACCCGACCCGGCTGTTTCCGATCAGGATAACCTGAAAAACCTGCAATCGCTGCGGGAATATCTGGGGAGCGTTGTTATGAATGCAAGCTGGAAAAAAGAATATGCCACCTATCTGGAAAGTACTTTGCCGAATCTTCCGATTCTGCTGGAAACCGGCCGTATTTCCTGATTTCTCCAAAAGAAATCATCAGCCCGTTGAGGTTTTATCCTCAACGGGCTTTTTGTTATCCACAAATGTAGCAAAATATGAGTTATCTTCCCACCATCATATCCAAAATCTCGCAGTCGGTTTCACGCATTCCACGTTTTGCCAGACGCCCAATGTTAGCAATGGTATTCTCTACCCCTTTGGTAACGATTCCTTCCCCCGCATAAAACTGGATTCCCTGCCGGAATAACTGATAGCCAAAAATCCCGTTGTTTACAGCTGCCGCAATTTTAGCGGCGCAAGAGGGTTTTGCTCCGTCGCACACCATCCCCGACAAAATTGCCAGTGCATTTACAATGGTATGAGAAATTTCTTCGTATCCGCCGCCATCCAGATAGGCAATGCCACAGGCTGCCCCCACACCGGCACTGGTAGCGCCACAAAAGGCCGACAACCTGCCGATTCCGGTTTTCTGATGAATGGTAATAAGATTGGATACCAACAATGCCCGGAGCAGTTTTTCTTCTCCAGCACCGGTTTCCCGTGCATACACCACTACCGGCATAGAAGCCGTCAATCCCTGGTTTCCACTGCCGGAAACGATTGCAACCGGAAGCTCGCAGCCACTCATGCGTGCGTCGCTTCCTGCTGCTGCGGTTGCCGCCGCCAGCGTATATACATCCACATTCTGGCTTTGCAGCATCGTTCTGCCTACCTGTGCGCCCCATGGATGTTTTAGCCCTTCTTCTGAAATCGCTGTGTTACACCGAATTTGCCGTTCCAGCAGTTCCCGAACGTCGTCCAGCTCAGCCATATTGGCAAACTCCAAAATTTCCTCTACTGTCATCTGGGAGCGGTCTGTTTCCGGCTCTCCTGACTGCTGTTCGCATACCGGCGCCACACAGCCGGACTGCCGGCCGTTATATTCCGTTACCGTTAGATTGGTATGGAAATCCTCGATTACCGTTCGTGCTGATTCATGCGGTGTTTGCAGCCGAATCTCAATATAAAAGATTTTGGAAGTAGAAGCCGCTGTCACCTGAAACCGGCATTTTTCAAGAAAAGCACTGATTTTTTCCATCTGCTGCTCATCAATTCGGGAAAGCACCTGAAGTCCCGCTTTTTCGTCACCAGCAGCGATTCCAGCAGCAGCGGCGGCTTCTAACCCCTTCATCCCGCCGGTATTGGGAACCACCACGCTCTTGGCATTTTTGATAATATTTCCACTGATCAACAGCTCACAGGATTCGATCTGTTCCGGTTTTTTCAGCAGACTGCGTGCCGTGGCCGCTGCATAAGCCACGGCAATCGGTTCTGTACATCCCATCGCCAGCAATAATTCTTCCCGCAGGATTGCCAGATATCTTTTATAACATTCATCTGTCTTGTTCATGGTTTCTCTCCTCTATTTTATCATGGAAAACTGGCAGGACTCTTCCTTCCACATCATGATGGCCTTTGAATTCTAATTTTGTCTGCTTCCAGTATACCAGATTTTCGACACCTTTCAACAGAATATGATAGGCAAAGTTCAAAATAGAAGAAAACTAAAAACAAGCAATATGTTTTATATCTTTAAACTCGTCCACTTTCCCTGTGCAAAGCGAATCCGGGTAAGGATAAACCGCATCAGCTGGTCAAATGCCAGCCCAATCCAAGCGCCAAACAGCCCCAATCCCAACGGATAGCAGAACAACCATCCCGAACCGGGACGAATCAACGTGACGCTAATCAGAGAAACCAGTGCTGTATAGCGGGTATCACCAGCGCCCCGCAGGCACCCGGAATAAACCACCTGCGAAATTTGGAGGAAGATCACGATTGACAGAATCTGCATAATCATCTGTCCATAATCCAGAATGGCCTGCTCCCCAGAGAACCACGAAAAAATCATTCTGCCACCAAATACAAAAATAATACACAAAATACCGGCAAACACCAGCCCAAGCCGCTGGCACACGCTTCCATAAATTTTGGCCATATCCTGCCGTTTTTCTCCCAGGCTCTGCCCCACCAGCGTAACAGCCGCTACCGAAAGGCCGTCGCCAAAAGAGAAGGAAATGCTCATCATATTCATGCCGATCTGGTGAGAAGCAAACGCCGTGGTTCCCAGATTGGCTACCAGAATGGAATAGGTTAAAAAGCCAATTCGCAAAAAGATCTGTTCTGCCAAGGTGCTGGAACCGATATTGGCTATTGCCCCCATCGTACGGCGGTCAAAACGGATCTTGCGGCGCATCCGCCAGATGGAGAGGAAACGGTCTGCATGAAACAGCGAACGGATGCTCATCACACAGGCCACTATGGTTCCCAACACAGTGGCAACGGCGGCTCCTTCGACGCCCAGCTTTGGAAACCCAAGATTGCCGCCAATCAGCAAATAGTTAAACAGCATATTCACGCCATTGGAAACCAGATTGGTCCGCATGGCAATCTTGGTATTTCCGGCGCCTCTCTGTGCTGCATTGATGACCATGGAAAGCGTATTGAAAATCATGCCGCCCATAATAATCATAAAATAATTTCTCGCCGGAACATGGGTATCCTCAGAAGAACCGGCAAGACGAATGATGGGATCGGCAAACACCACACACAAAACACTGATAATTGCCGTTAACCCCAATGTAATGAGAATCGCCTGCGTTAGCACCCGGTTGGCGCTTTCCTGATCGTGCTCTCCCCTTCTTCTGGCGACAATTGCCGAAACCGCCACATTCAGCGAGATAAACACCGCCAACCCCACAAATTTGGGTTGTGTGGTCAATCCAACAGCCGCTATGGCATAAGAACCCATAGCGCTTACCATAATGATATCGATCATTCCCACAAGGCTAACCAAAAAAGATTCTACAATCGAGGGCCAGGCAATCTGGAGCGTCCGCCCTAAAATTTGGCGGTTATCGGGGATTTCTCCCATCGGCGGCGTATTTTTCAGAACTTTGGCCGGCTGAAAAAACTGCAAGGAACATCCACACCCTTCTCAATTTATACGATTAAATCAGCAAAAAGAAAACAGGTTTTCGCCCATTTCCCTGTTATTTATTATACTCTATCCCCTTGTTGATTTCCAGCCATCCAAAAATTTTTGTCAGTTTGCACACATAACAGCAAAAGCACCCTATTTCTCCGATATTAGAGAAATAGGGTGTAATTTGTTTTATTCAAATCCCCAAACAGGAGCATAACTCCTTTGGACTTAACAGAACAGCCACCGGTGAATATGGGCAGGTATCCTCTGCATTGCGGAAGCCCCAGCCATAAACTACTGCCACAAAATCCATACCGGCAATCTGCGCTCCCTGTCCGTCAAAGGCGCTGTCCCCCACCAGAATACTCTCGGCCGGAGAAGCCCCTGCCAAATCACACGCTTTTTGCAAAAGCTCCGCTTTGGTTTCGGTTCCGGTATAGGCACACACACAGTCGAAAACGTTGGCAATCCCGTTGTTTTCCAGCATCTCATGGATAAAGCGCTCATGCTTGAGAGTGGCCACCGCCAGCTTGAATCCTGCCTGCTTTAAGGAAAACAGGGTTTCTTTCATCCCGTCATAAAGCGGCGCAGGAAACGATTTTCCCTCACAGGCATACCGTTCCCGGTATTGTACCACTGCCTGCGAAATCTGCTCTGGGGTCATTTGAGGCCAAAGCCTGTGAAACCCATGTTCCAGCGAGCCGCCGATCACCCCAAAGAAATCCTCCCGCAGGGTATGAGGCTCATACCCCATAGAAGAAGCCGTGGCATTATAGCAGTGACAGATTCCGGGAGAAGTATCGGCCAGGGTGCCGTCATAATCGAATATAATCAGCTTTTTCACGCCTGCGCCTTCTTTCTTTCCTCGATATAGCTGTTCAGGCGTTTTTCTGTGGCTGCCAGAACCCCTTCCAGCACCCGGATTTTTTCCTGTTCAGAAACAGCAATCCCGCTCATCTCAATGGTCACACCGGTATAGGGAAGTTCTTTTTTCTGCTGGAATTTTTCTGCGGTTTCCATAATCGCCTGCTCCTTTGTATAGATATAGATTTCTCGGACTTTCCCGCCGGCTCTCAGAGTGATTGGACGAACCCAACGAAACACATCACGGTTTTCTCCGTCAAAAAACGGATACTCGTTCTTTTCCTGACAGAAAATCACGACTTTTGCACGGGTTTTCTGCAAAAACGCAGCTGTTTTGGCGGCTCTTTCCAGAGGTTCTTCCTCTGTCAGGTCGCTAAACACCACCGCTTCTTCCCATTTCGTAAAATTCTCCTGCTCTTTCAAAAGCTCCTGCTGCAACTGAAATTCAATTTCTTTGCCGTTCATACAGGAAAGCTCCTGCATCAGTCCTTCGTCCCCATTGGTAATTGCGCTGGTGATTCCCACAGCCTGCAAAAAGCGAACAGCTGCGTCATACAAAGGAATATACTTCCAGTCTTTTAGAATCCGATTGTCAAAGCACAACGTTTCGTCCGCAATATAAGACATAGAGCGAACCGAAGTAGAATAGGCGGCAGCAGCTTTTTGAAACCGTCCTTCCAAACAGTATTTCATCAGTTCCGAAGGCATGGCAAACGGAAGGATGGTGACTGTTTCGCCAAAAACAGCCCGATAGGTACCGGCTATGTCATCGGGGTGCGGTTTGATCACCAGCTGGCTGCCTGGCGCAAAGAGATAATCTGCAAACAGCGTATACAGCCGATGCTGGTCTTCCAGGCTCATCAGCCCCAAATTTGCCATGTGCTGGGTGAGCAGCAGAGAACTGTTTTCACGCAGCTGGATTTTTTCTTCTCCGCCAAAAAAGCGCAGTACACGCTCCCGCTCCTGCGGCTCCATGGCTGCCAGAATATGATCCACAGAGAAATCGGTCATTTTTTCATTCTCATAGCCGGGCTTTTGCTTGCCCCGGTCTGCCAGCACTTCAACCGCATAGTGATTGTCGCCAAAGCATCCCAACGAAAAGCACAGCTGATACTGCGTGCGGTTCCGTTTCATATTATTCAGCGCAAATTCCCGGTCAGAAAGAACCCCGCTGCCTTCTTCAAAGCAGTGATACGGCATCCGGTTGTGAATCACATACCAGCCAAACAGGAAGTGGTCGGGACAGAGATACAGCTCCTCTTTTTTCAGGGAGATTCCTTCTTCCTTCAACACCGTCTCCATCCGGCGGCAACAATTGGAAAGAATCAGCTTGGTGGGGAGTTTTTTTCGCTCCAGATATTTCTGGTGCCCCAATACCGAAAGTTCATCCAGCAGCACCACCCGGTCAAAAATACCGGAGTCACGATAGCGGGAAACATATGCCACCGAGTTTTTATGGATATTGGAAAGCAGCAGCACCGCTTTTTCATGGGGAGCCACCGCCATTTTGTGCAGGACACAGCACAGCACATGATAAGTCGTCAATGCGTAGTATATCATCCTGATCCCCCTCAATTCTGGTATTCCCGATCCATCAGCTGTTCCAGTGTTTCCATTTCATAAGAGGAAGTCCCCACAGCACGGTTGACCGGATAATCGCCAAACAGATTGCGGAAGTAATCCGGCCGGGAGATGATAAACCGACAAACATGATAGGCATCCTCGCCGCTGATACGATAAAGATAGGGGTAATTTTGAAAAGCACTGGTATAGTCGTCCACAAATTGAAGGATTCCCCGCTGCAATTCCTGAATCATCTCATACCCTTCGGTTTCCGGAAGGTCAAAACGGAAAGCGGGCGCACCAGTTGCGTCCAGCTCATACTGCATAAAAGAAGGGCTGGGGGAAGCAAGCATCATTTCGATAAACACACTATATAGCTGTCCTACCCGGTGCTGACGTTTCAGCTCCCGGTTTTTCTGCTGCGAGAACATATAGGATTCGATGTCCCCATTGGTCAGCGGGGCCTCGATAATATTCTGGTCGTGCAGATAGTTGGCTCCGGAAACAAACCCATAAATTTTACAGTCCATCCGCCAGAGATCTTCTACCAACACCTTGAGCGCCGAAACGCCGCTGGCTGCCCAGCCCACGTCTACTGCCGCTGCCGAACGCACCCCTTTTAGCTTTTCGCTGTAATACAGTTGGGCTGCTTGATAGCTGGAGGCATATGCCTCCTCTACCACCTGCCAGTTTGCCAGAAATACCGCCACGATATCCTCATAATTTTCTTTTGTCAGAACGGTTCCCGGCAAAAATCCGTCCTCACTCAAAAAGGGCTGCATCTGCGGCAGCTCCATCGCTGCCAGCATCTGCTGCATCGTGATTTTTTTCGAGATCTTATACTTGATATAGCGCAGGAAAAATTCATTGCGGAAGTATCCGGCTGTTAAGCGGGTGGCCGCCGCACGGGACCAATAGACGTAGTCTGTTTTTTCCTCCGGATAAAGCTTTTGATAAACCTTTTGTAGGATATCCCCATCACGGGAAAGGAACAGCAGCTTTTCGATCCCCTTGGCTTTTACACGCTCATGAATCCATACACAATAGCCCAGCACATAGAAGCCGGCATAGGTATAGCCGTATTCAAAATACTGGTTTTCCCGATAAGCCCCGCAGCACAGCCGATTGTTCACAATCCCACGATAGGCGCTGCCAATCAAGGCAGTAAGGTCTGCACAGCGGTGCGGATTGCCCAGCTGGTTGACGTTGCGATACTGCTGCACTTCAAATCCGGCTTCTCTTGCTTTGCGGACATCCGCCGCAAAATTATCCCCGATATGAAGATACCGTTTCTCCTCTCCCATCTGTTCCCGCACATAGGGAAACAGCTTGCCGCTTCGTTTTGAAAAGCCACATTCCTGAGAAATGAACACATTGGAAATCTGTGTATATCCGTTTTTATGCAGCGCCCGCTCGATCACTTCGGTGGGCAAATACATATCCGAAACGGCAATCACCGTTTTTCCCAGATTAAGGGCAGTTTCATACAGCTGCTTCATATAGGGGTTCGCCTGTAAAATGGAGAGTTCGGTTTCTTCCTCCAACTCGATTGCACGGCGAATATCAAACGCCACATAGCGCTGCATTTTCTGATAAATGTCCAACAGAGAAACTTCATTAAACCCTGTTTTTTCCATCGCTTCCTGTCTGGCCTGCTTTTCTGCCAGAATACGATAGCGGGTAAACGAAGGACAATGGAGCTTCTCCCCTACCAGATAGAACACGGTGCGGGGATTGTCAAAGGGACGCAAAAGCAGCGTGTCAAATACATCAAAAGAAACCACGTCACACAGCAGCATTTTTTTCGCCATTGCTGTATAGCTGACATGCTTATGCCGCCGGGATTCGGGGGCAAGGACATAAATCCGGTTGGTATAATCCCGGCGCTCCTGTGGCGCTGCACGGTGATGATACACCTTTCCCACAACCGACGCCAAACAAAGCAGCAGCAGATAGATTCCCCGGCGCAACAAGCCGATATCCAGGTTTTTCTCCCGATAATAGGCTTCGGTAATCATGCGGTTATGCATGGTAAGGCGGCTCAAAAAGCGGTCTACTCTGCGCTTAAATCCCCGTTTTTTTCTTCTGTAAAACAGTAAAACACGGCTACCCAAATCAATCTTCATCCTTTTGGCTGTAAATTTTATAGAGAGTGGGGGTCACAAAAGCCAGCCGCAGCTCTCTGGCACGCTTATTCAGCTGCACATTGATTTCTTCATTTTTGGTATGAATCGGAATGTCATAGCTGGGTACCACATAGTCCGGCGTATAGTAGTTGGACATCAAATCTTCGGAGAACCCGTCCATACCAGCCAGAAGCACATCTTCTTTCACCGTACACTTGACCAGCAGCTTTAAAAGCATGGTGCTGGCGCTGTCAGAAGCATAGAGAGAAGTGTTGAGCAATGCGGAATAGTTGACCACCATCGCATCAGAAGGAATCTCCCGCACATTTGATGTGACAATCGTGCGGTTCCAGTCCATTTCTCTGGCAGTTTCTTCATAGCGGCGGTCGTTTGTGAGAAACAAAAAGTCATATTCATACTCATGCGGGATAAAATTCACGCTGATTACCAGCGGCTTTTCCCGTTCAATCAACGCCTGAATCTGTTCCTTGCAGGAAATAATTGATTTTCCCGGTGCCAGAATCAAAATCTTCCGCCCCTCCATCTTCTGTCGAAGGACGTCGATGATTTCCATATCGTCAACTGCGTGGGACTGGTATTTCTGATACAGCCTTTCAATCAGATGTTTATCAAACTGTTCCCGCTTTTCCTGTGGGATCTGATCCAGCAGCTCAGAAACAGCGCTTACCGAAACGGTCTGCTTTGACATCAGGTAGGAAGCATAGTTGGGATGGCAGTCCTGTGCCGCCGCCAGAAAATACGGGCAGGAATATCCCCACCGGCTGGTGAGAGAGATTGCTGTGATATACTTATCTACGATCTCAAGAATCGGCAGGACATTATAGCGGTTTTCAAACTCGCAGTTATAATAATTCAGGATCAGCTCTGTGCAGAGGTTGCCGGCTCCACGCCCCATGCCGCTGGCAGAGCTGTCGATAATCACAGTGCGGTCTGTTTTGTATTCCAAGAGCTTTTGAGCATTAGCAAAAGACATTTGCAGGTTGTTATGAGAATGATAGCCGATTTTGATGCCAGCATCCAAGTTGTTGTCTGTTAGAATCACCTGACGCAAAAGGAGCTTTCCATACATCGTCCCAAGGGTATCAACAAGATAAAACGCATAGGGGTTGAGCTGATTAATGCGCTTAATCAGCTGAATCAGTTCCTCATCGGAATATCCCGCTGTTCCAACCGGCTGCATAAACAGCTTATATCCCTTTCGTTTGATCATCTCGCCATAACAGAACGCTTTGTCGATTTCTTCCGGATGGAAGGTGAGGCGGATACCGCCCAACCCGCCGGGAACTGCATCTGAAAGAGCGGAGGGGTTCATCTCCTTTTCGCCAATCGCAATCATCGCCACAAACAGCGTATTGCTGTTTTCGGGAAGCAGCGCATTGATCTCCTCTACACTGTGAAACAGGGATTGTCCTTCTTTTCGGGGCTGCTCTGTTAAAAATCCACATTCCACGATATCGGTTCCCGCCTTTGAAAAACGGTAGAGCATATCCTGAATCGTATCCCGGCCAAACTGCCACTGGTTAATATATCCTCCGTCCCGAAGGGTACAGTCCAAAATCTTCACCTGACTCATAAACGCACTCCTTTGCTCACATAGCGGTTGAACACCATCTCTGCCACATCAAAATCAATCGGTTCATTGATATCGCAGGCTTCGATATCGCTCACGGCAATCAGGTAGGGTTTATCGCCGGTTCGGCGGTTCTGCTCCATCAACAGCTCTTTTTTATAGATATAAAGCCCTGTTGTTTCGGCATAGATATCCCCCAGATCCTGTGTACGGGGAATGCGGGAAGTGTCATATTGCGGCACACCGTTAATCCACAAAAATTCCCGCAGCTTTTTTACCGTCAAAGCGCTGTCATATTCCCCGCTGTTTACAGCCATCAGCCCCGACTCGATGGAGCTTCTGGAAATAAACGGTGCAGTGGCATGCGCCAGTACATAAGTATCGGCATCTACATCACGGGCAAAAGAGCGCAGTACTTCGAGAATCAAGGTACTGGAAGAATCCAGCGCAGGATCACGCCGTAACCATGTAACCCCTTTGGGAAGATATTCCTGAATGGAAGGGTCGCTGCAATATACATAAATTTCATCCAGTCCTCTGGTATTTCTGAGAGTACGCAGGATATAGGTAATCAACGGGTCTCCGTTTTCAAAAGGCTTTGTATTCTTTCCAGGAAGTCTTTCGTTATTAAGCTTTACCGGCACAAATGCAACGGTTTTCATGAATGATTCACTCACTTTCTTCTTGTATCAGCAGGGCGGCAGCTTCTTCTTTTCGAAGCGCCTTGGTTTGTACATATAATTTGGCTTTGGAATATCGCAGCGGGCTGACAAACGCAAACGAGGAAACACAGGCCTCTAACTGTGCGCTATACAACACCAGATACAGCTGTATTTCCTGCTCGGCGACCAGGCTCCCTTCTTCGGGGCAAAGAGAACCGTGAATCTGCCACACTTTTTTATCAGGTGGTATCCACCATCCCAATTGTTCGCTGTCTGGAACCATCAAGACCGCAGCCGCATCGGTTGGAGCATCGCTGTCCGGGCTGCCGGTGATATGTATCCGCAGACCATCTTTATCCATGGGCGTTTTCAGAATCTTGAGAAAATTCTCTACCTGCGTGCGGTTGATTCCTGAATACGATATAGAGAGCCCCTGTTGGGAACAGCGTGCAAGTTCTTTTGCCACCATTGCGGCTATATAAATTGCATGCAGATGCTCATACCGAGTTTCAATCTCCGTTGTAAACTGGTATACTTCATGGGCAAAAGGCGCCATCCCTCCCACCGAGGTAGAACTGGCTGTCAGTACACGGTCAATCGGGCGCTCAAATAAAAAGGGAAGCAATTCTGAATTCATCTTGTGTGGAAGAAGGATTGCATCGGGAAACATCCGGTGATAGTTCAGCCAGATATCCTTGGGATGCGGCTTGATAATCAGCCGGCACCCATCCGAAAAATAATCCACCAGCATATTGGTGATTTCTTCCTGCACATCCAGATCTTTGATCGCCATTGATTTCAGATACTGGGTCATATACATACAAATCGGTTTTCCATCTTCCACATGGATTGGAGAAGCACCGTAAAAAGCCAGAATTTCCGGCACTCGCTGTGGAATTTCATATCGAAGCGCATCATAAATCGAGAAGTTTTCTGCCTTATCATCGGTAAATCCATTGATAAAATTCCGTTCATCGCATAACCTGGCGGTTTCATACTCGCTGGTTCCCGCACCATGGAGATACTGGGAAATCACATAATTTGTCAAATTGATCTCTTTGGTAATCTGCATATAGCGTTCCCGCTGTGAAAGCATCCCGCTGGCATCCTCGATATAAACGTGTGGGATATGATTGGCAAGGCAGTAAATTCCAAACGACCACTGGTCGGAGCCTATATAAATACGGGAAAACTCGGAAAGGTCAAACCCTTTCCATGATTCCACACAAGCACAGACGTTTCGAATCACCGATTCGATTTCCTGTGGGGAACTTTGTTCTGTGAGGGCGTTGCCTCGTTTGAGCTTAAACTGATTTTCCGGCACCAGCCGCACAAACGAAAACCAGCCGGTATTTTCAAGTCGGCTGACAAACGCTTTGCGCTCTGACTCCGGCTGGATATACTCCACCATCAGCAGCCCGGCTTCCTCCTGCGAATGACGGGCCAACCGATGCACGATACAATATAGCAGCTGATAGGTCGTTGATACATGATAAAGGACCATTTTTTCTGATCCTCCTTTTTACATCTGGGCTGCCGGGCGCAGCTGAACGGCACAGGATTGTAATTTTAGCTGCGCCTGCATATTTTCGCAGCCACAGCGATATAAACGCACGCCATCTTGAATGGATATAGGGTCGTTTTGTGTATATTTGGAATAATCACGACAAAAATCCCGGATACCATCTGTCATTTCGGAACTCGCATTAGTAAAAAATCCTGTGAGCGGCGCAATGCTGGAACCTGACACTTGTTTCAGCGAAATAACTCGAAAACAGGTATCTGGATACATATGACGAAGTTTTTGCAGATATCGGGCAAACCCCTGCGGATCGATTCCGGTATCCAGCACCTGTATTTCTCCAGGCAGCGGCTTCTGTACAGCGCTGCGGGTACAAACCGCACGGCTTCCCACCAGTTTGGCAAATTCCGAATGACGGCTTGCATAGCATACTGTATAGGCATCTTCAAAAAGAGAAAACAAACTGTATACCAAAGGACCGGCGCAAAGATAGCCTAATTCATAAGAAAATGCTGGACGCTTTCTTCCCGAAAACACTCTGGCTCCACAAACTGCGTCGTAACGTTCTTTAAAGTCCGAAGAAATCCGGGGATGACGGGCATCTTTCATCAGCTGTACCGGCGCACGATAATAAATGGGCTTTCCGCCAGCTTTTACCAAAGGCCGGATAAAATGATTAAAATCGGCTGAAACTATCCCGAAATGTGAAAGTCCTAATTTTCTGACCATTTCCCTTTTTTTATTTTGTGTTTCCGAAGAAACCAGCAAACTGCAAAATGCAATATCATGTCGCTGCAGCAACGACTCAAAAAAGCTGGACGGATAAGGGGAGTCAACTGTCAGATAGATTTTGACATCATGATATGCTGCAATATCCAGTAATCGGATTATATATCGATTTGGGATCAGATTTTCATAGGCCAGCTCCAATTCTCTTGTGGGTGATAGATTTACTTCCAATCCCTGATTGAGCCTTTGATAAATTTCATCAATAGATGAACAGGAATTTTGCAGTTTTCGGCGCATCCTGGCAAATCCCTGAATCCGAAACTCTTTTTCCAGCTTCTCATACAGCCCATTCTGTGTAAGAACCGGCAAAAACAGGGTATGCTTCAAATCACACACCACCGCCGGATTTTCCAGAATTTCAGAAGCCAGATCTTCTACAGGTAAACGCAGATATTGCCGGGTCAGATACTCTTTTCCGATGCTTCTTCCTATAGGGATATCACGAATCAAAGGAATCCGATAGAAAATATTATAGGCCAGCAGCTTGAGGCCAAATTCTATTGGGCGGTTAGTGGCCATTTCCCGATTTTGATTCTGCATACAAATAGTATGAAACTTAATCTGAGCATTTCCATTTGTCAAAAGATAAAAAAGTTTCCGTACAAAATCGACCGATAGACGTTCGATCATAAAACTACAGCACCTTTCTGTGTTAACTGCATTTGAATGTTTCTATATTGTACTTTCTCTATGTAAAAGCCTCACTTCCGCTTCTGTAAAATTTGTGTATATTCTTTAGAATCTTCGAAATATACCGCATTATCAAATTGATTTCAGTATATAACAACTATAAGTTGTTGTCAATAACTAACAAATGGATTTTTCCTCCACGCCATGAAGTTGTTACCATAAAAGAAAAGGAGGGATTTACATGGTTAAAAACCTGAAAAAATTGAGAATGGAAAAGAAAGTTAGTCAGCAACAACTTGCCAGCATCATTGGGATAAGCCAACAGTCAATCAATAAATATGAAAACCACAATATCGAACCGGAAATCAGCATTTTGATCGCCTTATCGGATTATTTTCAAACTTCTGTAGACTACTTAGTTGGTCACACGGAAATCCGCCACGCTATTGAACCCACCTCTCCCTTTGACCTAAACGAAGAAGAAGCCCATTTACTGGAAGGATATAGGACTCTTTCCAAAAAAGAAAAGGAAAGCATTTTACTGATCATCGAAAACTACCGAAGCCATACTTCATAAAAAGAACAATGAAAAGGAAGGATACCGATCATGAACCCTATCATTCGCACAGAAAAAGTTTCTGAATTTGCTGAAATCAGCCAGTTGATTCAACAAGCGTTTATGACCGCCGAACATAGCGACGGCACAGAATCACAGCTTGTAGAACGCTTGAGAATAAGCCCTGCTTTTATTCCACAGCTCTCGTTGGTTGCACTGGTGGATGAAAAAGTGGCCGGTTATATCCTGTTTACGAAAGTGCAAATCGGCACACAAACCCAGCTGGGACTTGCACCATTGGCTGTGCTGCCTGAATTTCAGAGACAGGGAATTGGTTTCAGCCTGATTCAAAAAGGGCATCAGATTGCCGCCGACATGGGATATGGATGGTCGGTAGTCTTGGGAAGCGACCGTTACTATCCCCGATTTGGATACTGCCCGGCTGCTCAGTATGGGATTCTTTGCCCTTTTCCCGGCGTAGCGCCTCAAAACTATATGGCAATCCGTCTGCGAGATGATGCACCGGATTGCTATGGAGTTGTCAAATATTCCCCTGAATTTGGCTAAGAAAACAAGATAACATCGACAAAAAAAGCAAAAAAAATATTCCCTCTCTGTAACCTTGAGAAAATTTACAAATAGGCTGTTGTAACTTGGAGGCGTTTATTATAAAATGAAGGATACAACACTGTTAGTATTGAATAATTGTACGATTGGATTACAGATTTGAAAAAGGAGTAAAAACAAATATATGAATGCCAGACTTAAAGAAACTATTCGCAGAAACCTGTTCGGCATCATTACGATCTCTGTCTCTGCCGTTGTCCTCTTTGCGTTTCTCTTTTTGTCCGATAGTATCCAAGCGATTCAGAATTTGCCTGATGGGCTTCGATGGAACTGGCTCTTGTTGGGGGTTGGACTGGCAGGCATCACCTGGCTGATGGAAGGATTCTGCCTGAATCTGATTTGCCGGGTTGTCTATCCACAATGGAAATTTCATTATTCCTTTTGTATTGGCATGGTAGGCGTCTTATATAGCGCCCTCACCCCTTGTTCCACCGGCGGCCAGCCCATGCAGATTTATTCCATGAGAAAGCTGGGAATGGATACCGGTGCCGCCGGCTCCATTATTGCGATCAAAACTCTGGTTTATCAGGTAATTATGGTATTGTTCGCATTGGCAATGGTGGTATTTCGTCTTCCGTTCTTCCAGAGAAATGTGAGTGATTTTTCCTTTCTCACTATCATCGGCCTCTTAGGAAACAGTACATTTATTACGCTGGTTTTATTGTTCTGTTTGAGTCAGAAAATTACAGATAAGTTAATTCTCAAAGGAGTACGGATTCTTCACCGCCTTCACTTATGTCATAACCCGGAAGAACGGTATGAAAAAATACGCAGCCAGCTTTCTGTATTCCATGGCAGCACCCGTCTGATCGGTAAATCCCTTCGGATGTATATTACCGTCAGCGTTGTTACGGTAATCCAAATTGGCGTAGGCTACATGATTCCCTATTGTGTTTATCGGGGATTTGGGTTCCATGAAATTGACTTGCTTACTATTATGGCTGCACAGGCATATGTTTCCATGGTGAGTGCTTTTGTTCCCCTGCCCGGCGCTTCCGGCGGTGCAGAGGGCAGCTTTATGATCTTTTTCAAAATGTTCTTTACCGGTGGTACTGTGATTCCCGCCATGGTTATCTGGCGAGTATTGACCTACTATATCAATATCCCGGTGGGATGTGTATGTGCCCATTTTACAAACCATTTCCGTCCTCTGCATCTTCCTTCTAAAAAAGGAGCTACCGTTGAAGAAATTGCCAACGGGTATTTGCCCGCTGACGAAGGGATTCCCACAGATGAATACGATTCTGAAGTTGAATAACCAAAAAGGCTGATACCGCAACAGCGGCATCAGCCTTTTTGGTTATTCAACGAAAACTTCTTTTTTTATGCTTCGTTTTGCGCCAGGGCATCATTTTTCTCTGCATGACCCGTATACGTTGGTACCAGACGATGGATGACTTCCATCATGTGGATATTATCCACACCGGCACACGCACGCAGTTCTTCCAGTTCCCGCAGGAATGTTTCTTCATTGAATGAAATCGGGCTGCCGATATAAATCAGGTCGTGCTTGGTTTTCTCACACTTGCCTTCACAGTCCAGAAGAAGCTCCTCATAGAGCTTTTCACCGGGACGAAGCCCAATGTATTCGATCTTGATGTCGACTTCCGGTTCCAAGCCGGAAAGACGGATCATGTTGCGGGCTAGATCGAGAATCTTTACAGGCTCGCCCATATCCAAGACAAAAATCTCTCCGCCCTTTGCCATTCCGCCTGCCTGTATCACCAGCCGGGCTGCTTCTGGAATCGTCATAAAATAGCGGATGATCTCAGGATGTGTAATCGTAATGGGTCCACCAGATGCTATCTGCTTTTTAAACAGCGGAATCACACTTCCGTTGCTGCCCAACACATTGCCAAAACGCACCGCTACATATTCTGTATGGGAGCTGTGGCGGCTGAAATACTGGATAATCAGTTCGCAAATCCGCTTGGTTGCCCCCATCACATTGGTGGGATTCACCGCTTTATCGGTGGAGATCAACACCATACGTCGGGTTCCGAACTTATCCGCAGCCTGCGCCACGTTCAGGGTGCCAAAAACATTGTTTTTAACCGCCTCACCGGGGCTTAACTCCATCAGGGGAACATGCTTATGGGCAGCGGCATGGAACACCACGTCTGGACGGCACACCTCAAATACATGCTCCACACGAGCCTTATCACGCACAGAGCCGATCAACACTTCCAGATTGAGATCCTTGTGGCGCATCAACAGCTCATTCTGCACATCATAGGCGTTATTTTCATAGATATCAAAAATAATCAGGCGTTTGGGATGGAAATGCGTAATCTGACGGCACAGCTCCGAACCAATCGAACCGCCGCCACCGGTAACCAGTACAGTTTTTCCTTCCAGATAGCCGCTGATTTCTTCCACATTCAGCTGAACCTCGTCCCGGCCCAGCAAATCCAGAATATCAATATCCCGAATTGAATAGGAAGACTGCTCCCCCTGCTCCATCATTTCATAAAGAGCCGGCAGCGTTTTTAACTGGCAGCCTGTTTTGGCACAGATGCTCAGCACATCCTGTTTTTCGCTGTTTTTCATAGAAGGGATCGCAAAAAGGATTTGATCCACCCCATAGCGAACCACCATGCGGGGAATACTTTCACGTCCTCCTACTACTTTTACTCCATGTATCCGGATTCCTCTTTTGCTGCGGTCATCATCAATCGCACAAACAGGAATCGAACGGCTTTCAGGGGCATTTTTCATCTCTTTGATGACCATGGACCCCATCTCGCCTGCTCCAATTACCATCACACGAATCTTATCTTCGTTAGAAATACCAGTAAGACCTTTTCGTTTGGCTTTGTGAATCATCCGGAACATTAACCGGGTTCCGCCGATCAGCACCAGTGTCAACAGCCAGGCTCCCAGATAGACGCTGTTTGGAAAACGGTTCTTTCCAAGCAGGGAATATCCCATCATCGTTATAACAATACAGGCGGTGGTGACGCCCAATGCCAGCCAGACCAATTCATCTATGCTGGCAAATTGCCACATGGTCCTGTAAAAACGGAACAGGGCAAAAATGACGACGCACACCATCAACGACCAAGGAATAATCGTGTGGAAAGCCTGCATATAGGCAAGCCTTGTCCAAGGCGCCACATCTTTATCCGAAAGGCGAATGACCATCGTGATAAAGTAGCTGAAGTACACACAGAAAATATCTAACAGGATTTGGGGCAGTACATAAAAAAGCGATGGCCTTTTCTTTTTTTTCATAATCGAACCCTGCCTTGCTTTTCAATCAATCCAGTAACTCCGGTTTTCAAACTTCAAACCGGAAAACATTAGGGGCTATCCGAAAAGTCAAAATTATCGTCTTTTCCTACAATCAATGGCAGCTACTGCGTTAAAAATACTCGGAATCCATCAAGGATTCCTGCGTTTTTTGCCTTG
>CAJFNK010000066.1 GCA_904394685.1 Candidatus Heritagella gallinarum | reverse complement strand
TCGTTTGGACATAGAAATAGCCCCCTTAGTCTAGTCTCGAAAACTTTTGTTTTTTCGAGTGTCTACTCTAAGGGGACTATATCAAACCGTTCTGTACGCTGCTTCTTTTTTAATAGTAGTTTTCTTATTTCTTCATGCGGATAACGTTCCAGCTGTGCTTGCCCAGAACCGCCGTAAGTTTTCCATCCTCGATCCGGGAAATGCCGCCCACTACCGGCTTTACCTGATCGGGGTCAGCCTCGGTGTTCACTGCATTCATATCATCATGGCTCATCACGATATGTTCCACGATCTGATAACCGGCAAACTGGCGCAAATCGCAGCTAACTTCCATATCTTCATCCAAAGACTTGTTCACAGCCAGCAGCGTGAGGGTTTCTTCCTCCTCGTTCATCACCAGCACAGAATCCAGATAGGGAGCGTCGCCATAACGGCTATCATACACCGGGGATTTTACCAGTGTATGGAGAACCGTTCCCCGTGCATAGTTGCTGGCATGGAAGAAGGGATAGAAAATTGTCTGCCGCCATGCGCCGGTGTCGGAAGTCATAATAGGAGCGATCACGTTTACCAGCTGTGCCAAGCAGGCGATCTTCACACGGTCGGAGTGGCGCAGCAGTGTGATGAGCAGGCTGCCGATCAAAAGGGCGTCCTCAAAATTGTATACATCTTCCAGCTGGTGCGGAGCCTGCACCCATTTTTCCAGCTTTTTGTCCGGCTCAATGCTGTGATACCACACATTCCATTCATCAAACGAGAGGTTGATTTTTTTCTTGCCACGCTTTTTAGCCTGTACATAATCGCAGATGGAAACCACCGACGAAATGAACTGATCCATTCCTACGCTGCTTGCCAAAAATTCCGGCGTGTTATGGTCGGCGTTTTGATAATACTGGTGCAGAGAGAGGTAATCCACCTGATCATAGCACTCGTCCAGCACGGTTGCTTCCCACTGGGCAAATGTGGGCATTTCCAGATTGGAGCTGCCGCAGGCCACCAGCTCGATCGAGGGATCCAGCATTTTCATCATGCGGCCGGTTTCGGCGGCGATGCGTCCATATTCCGCAGCCGTCTTGTGACCCATTTGCCAGGGGCCGTCCATTTCGTTGCCCAGACACCACAGTTTGATGTCATGAGGCGCTTCATATCCGTGCTTCTTACGCAGGTCACTGTAATAAGTACCACCGGCAAAGTTGCAGTATTCCAACACATTTTTGGCATCCTCGGGGCCACGGGTTCCCAGGTTTACCGCCATCATCACATTGGTATTGGCTTTTTTGGCCCAATCAGTAAACTCATTCAATCCAAACTGATTACTTTCAATCACGCTCCACGCCAGATCAACCTTGGCAGGGCGTTCCTCTTTGGGGCCAACACTATCTTCCCAGTGGAATCCGGACACAAAGTTGCCGCCCGGATAGCGCACGATGGGCACATTCAGCTCACGCACCAGATCGATCACGTCCTGACGCAGCCC
Organism: Candidatus Heritagella gallinarum; assembly: GCA_904394685.1. Lineage (GTDB taxonomy): Bacteria > Bacillota > Clostridia > Oscillospirales > Acutalibacteraceae > Heritagella_A > Heritagella_A gallinarum. The sequence continues at coordinate 15,822 of CAJFNK010000066.1, read as the reverse complement.
CTGATCGTCGGCAGTTTTTTGTCCGGGCTGATAAATTCCCTCATAGACCGCACGTCCCAGATGCTCAATAAAGGAACCATAGATGCGCTCGTCCAGCTGGCTCACAATAAATTCCTTATCGATAATGATACTGGCTTTTTTCATATGGCTTTTCCTCCGTTTCCCCCTTCGAGATGAAGGTTGATTTCTGGTATTTATCATACGGGAAATCTTCTCAAAATCCAATATCTCATTTTCCGTTTTTCTTGACTTTTTCTCCGATTTTGCTATGCTTGATAGTATAGAGCAAACGGGAGGAATCGACATGTATCGTATTGGCTACTGTGAGTTTTCCAGACAGAATCCAGATCGTGACGTGATTTACCGTCCGGCCGGGCGGACAGATTGGCTGTTTTTGCTGTTCCTTTCCCCGATGGAGATTTTCTTTCCCGACCGGAAAGAAATCGCACCGGCTGGCTCCTGCCTGCTGTATACCCCCCATACGCCACAGCACTATCAGGCTGTTGGGAGCTTTCGCAACAGCTATGTCCATTTTTGGGCAGAGCAGGAGACCCCCGCCCGGTATCATCTGCCCCTTAATCGACTGTTTTACCCCGCCGACCCCGATTTGTTAAACCGGCAGGTAAAGACGCTCCAGGAAGAATATCTGCTGCGTGGGGAATATGGTGCTGAGATGGAAGACCTGCTGCTGCGGCGTTTGTGGATTTCCTGCGCCCGTCAGCTGCAAAAAAGGGACAGCGCCACCGACCCTTTGCGGTCACAGTTTCAGAAAATGCGCCTAGCCATGCTCTCCCAGTGTGAGGAAGAATGGGACATCCATCGGATGTGCCGGCTGGTCAACATGGGAAAAAGCCAGTTTTACCACTATTACCGTCACTTTTTTGACGCTTCCCCTCACGATGAGCTTTTGGCTGCCCGTATAGACCGTGCCAAAAACCTGCTCACCAACCGGGCCATCCAGGTGCAGCAGGCCGCCGCTTTGTGCGGGTTTCAGAACGTATGCCATTTTACCCGGCATTTTCGGGCTGTTTGCGGCTGTTCTCCCGGAGAATACCGCCGCCGCTCCGGAGGAGATCACGAAGGGAACGGCTGATTATTCACACAAAATTTTCATTATTATTACAGGTTGAATGTTGCATCTTTACCACAGAATGGTATAATCATACTGTTATTGTTTTTTATGTTGTTGTTATTCCCGATTTATAAAAGCCGTGCTTGTGCAATCTGTTTACAGGCTTATTGATACCGGGTAACGATACCTTTATGAGACAGGTGGTGGTATTGGTGGTGCGAAAAATTATTTTTGCGATTCTTCCAGTAGTTTTGTGTATTTCTGTGTCTGGATGCACTTCTTATGAGCAGGCACGGGAGGAAGCGATTCAGCGCTTTGACCAATGTCAAACTGCCATGGAAGAAGTGCTGCGGGATCATCTATATGTATTGCAGGAAAACACCTCTGCCAACGAAAACCCAGAGGATTCCAGCTATTATGTCCGCAACTATTCTGTCACAATGGATGAGCATACGGAACTCTCCATCATTCTCAAAAGCAATCTTTCGGGAACAACTGGAAATCAATACCGTGCTTCCGCCACACTGACCCACCGATTCCGTGAGGAAAATGACCTTCCGCCAGAAAAATGTGCCGGCCTGTTTTCACAAATTGTGCAGGCGATAGGAAGCCCGCTGCTGGATGAGGAACTGTGTATCCAGTTTTTGCAGGATTCCCAACTGGGAGAATCCACCATGAAAAACGGTCAGTTACAGGAGAAATCTTATTCTCCACAGGAAGACCAGGATTTTCTTTATTATTATTCCGACCAGAGCTATTACTGGCAGCTTTCGTATGAATGGCAGCTGCCTGAAACGGTGGAGCCATCGGAATCCCCATGAATAAAGCCGCATATTTTTATAAGCGGTTTCATATAGATTCTGCAAGTGCAGAAATTACAGGAGGTTTTGAAAATGTCATTTCATGAAACAAGTGTTGAAAAACTGTCCATAAACCCGTTTACGTTGATTAACAAGGGATGGATGCTGATTACTGCCGGGAACGAAAAAGCCCACAACACCATGACGGCCAGCTGGGGAAGCCTGGGAGAACTGTGGGGCAACTATGTTTCAACGGTTCATATCCGCCCACAGCGGTATACGCTGGAATTTGTGGAAAAACAGGATTTTTATTCTGTGTGCTTTTTTGACGAAGAATACCGGAACGCCCTCACCGTCTGCGGAAAAGTTTCGGGACGGGACTGCGACAAAGACAAGGAAGCCGGCCTGACGCCTGTATTCGACCAGGCAGCTCCCTATTATCAGGAGGCCAAACTGGTGTTCATTTGCCGCAAGCTGTATAAGCAGGACATGAAAGAGGAATGTTTCCTCGACCGCCGTATTCTGGATAAGCACTATCCCGGCGGCGACCTGCATCGAACCTTTATCGGGGAAATTGTAAAGGTTTTGGAAAAAGACTAAGCCAATCCGAATATAATCCCGATATACAAAAGCACCGGTATACAGGAGCGTTCCTGCATACCGGTGCTTGTTTATTTTTATTAGGAATCATTGATTCCGAATCATGGATTCAAAATTCGGGTTTTAAAATCAGCGGCGCTCGTTCAGCGAGCTGGCCACGACCTTCTTACCGGGCTTCTTTTTCTTTTCAGGCTTGATTTTTTTGTCTTTCAGGCCACGTCCAAATTTATAGACCTTTCCGAGATCTTCGCTGAGATGCTCACGAATCTTCTCATAAGCGGCATCGTCGATCTGGTTGAGGATTGCCATGGTGATTACCGAACGGGCATCCATATCGGCATTGGCATACATGTCGTTGAGGATGCTGCACAGCTTGGTGAAAGCGTCGCTCTCAGAATAATGATGAGCGAGATTTTCCACCTTGGGAGCGATTTTTTCCTTGGCAAAGGTAAAGAAGCGGATACGGCCATAGTGAATACGCTCCTCCGCCATTTCATCCCGCAAATCCGGGAAAATTCCCATCAGGCGGTTGAACAGGAACTGCGGGTCGGCATTCAGGGTACCGTCTTCTTTTTTGGTGCGCTTTTTGTTCTGGCGAACCAGCTCCACACGCTTGGGGCCTTCTACGGTTTCGAGGAAATCATTGGCAATCGACTCAGCGTCGCCGGTAGTGTCGGTATCGGGGTCAAACATCCAGGTGGAAAGGCTGCGCCATTTGGGCTCTTTGCCTTCCTCCATCGTGGTGCTTTTCAGGTCAAAGCGCTTGGTTTTCAGGTCATAAAACACGCCATAAGCCAGGTTTCCAGAAGTAAAGACCACGGCTTTCCCGTTTTCGACTTCATAAGGCTGCGGAGCTTCAAACTCCTGCGCCAGAAGCGCCGGAGACAGTTTTTCCACAATCATGTCAAAGGCCTTAAAATCCAAAAAAATCACTCCATTGTTCATATTTTCCAAATCCCTGCCCGCAAAAGCAGGAAATTACTTTTTGATACTCTTGTTATTATACAACACTTTACCGCCTTTGTCACGAAAAACAAGGGAAAAATGCGCTTTCGGCCTTTATTCCTTTTTGGGGTTGGTTTGTGAAAAGGCAAAAAAGCGCTGCCCAAAATAATTCAGGCCGGTAAACAGGCACATTCCCACCAGCATAGCAGCATTGGTACGCAGCTGTTCGTTAACCCCGCCCAGCACCGCAAAGGTCAGCGGCTTTGCCACGCCATAGGCCACCAGATAGCAAACCGCTATATTGAGGACAAAACGCAACACCTGGGAGAGCGACTTCTCTTTATTGCCAAACGTAAAGTATTTATTGAGAAAAAAACTCAGGATACTGGTGAGTACATAATTAGCGGCCGACGAAATCCAGTAGGAACAGCCCGCCCAGTTATAAAGGCCAAACATAATCGCCATGCCTACCAGTGTGTTGATTACGCCCACCACAATAAATTTCAGCAGCTTTTCATCCACCACTGCCCGAATCTGTTTCAGCATACATAGGCGCCCCCTTTTTCCGGATATCAATCTCCATATCTTTGTCATTATATCCTTAGTTTGGCATAAAATCAACTGGGATTCCCTTCTTCTCACAGGAATCATCAGAAAAAAAGCCCTGTGCCTGTGTGTTTTTTCCATATCTGTCAGTTGCGTGACGGGCGCTCCTGTGGTATCATTAAACTTTAGAAAAGCGAGCAATTGCATGAGTAGAAAGGTTGTGTAGCTTCTATGAAACAGAACGTAGCAGTCATTTTCGGCGGCGTTTCTTCTGAACATGAGGTTTCTCTCCTGTCCGCCAGTTATATTCTCCGTCAGCTCGACGAGGAAAAATATAATGTGATCCCGCTGGGAATCACCAAAGAAGGCCGATGGTTCCTCTATTCCGGCCCTGTCGAGGCTCTGGCCGACGGCAGCTGGGAAAAAGATCCCAGCTGCAAGCCCGCCTTCCTTAGCCCCGACCGTGTGACCCGTGGAATTATTGTGACGGAAAAAAATGGGGCACGGGTGCTTCCTGTGGATGTCATCGTCCCCGTGCTGCATGGCAAAAACGGCGAGGACGGCACCATGCAGGGGCTGTTTGCCCTGACCGGTATCCCCTATGTGGGCTGTGATACCCTTTCTTCTGCAATCTGCATGGATAAGGCGGTCGCTCACTCCCTGCTGACCAACATCGGCATCGAGCAGGCGCATTATCTGTGGTTCTTTGCTCACCGCTATGAGGCAGCTGCCGAAACCATCCGCAACAAGATTGCACAGCGCCTGGACTTCCCTGTATTTGTAAAGCCCGCCAATGCCGGTTCTTCTGTGGGCATCAGCAAGGTTTCCTGCATGGAAGAACTGGACGAAGCAGTGGCAAAGGCTGCCCGTGAAGACAGCAAGATCGTGGTGGAAGAAGGCATTGTCGGCCAGGAAGTGGAGTGTGCCGTTTTGGGCAACGACTATCCCGAAGCCTCGATCGTAGGCGAAATCGGTGCTTCCGCTGAATTCTATGACTATGACGACAAATATAAAAACGGCACTTCTCAGCTCTATATCCCCGCCCGCATTTCAGAAGAAACAGCGGAGGAGATTCGCAAAACAGCAGTTCGTGCCTATCGGATGCTGGGCTGCAAGGGTCTTGCACGAGTGGACTTCTTTGTGCGGAAATCTGACGGAAAGGTGCTGCTCAACGAGCTGAACACGCTGCCCGGATTTACTTCTATCAGCATGTATCCCAAGCTTTGGGAAGCCTGCGGCGTTTCCGGCAAAGAGCTGATGGATCGTCTGATTACCTGTGCATTGGAGGCTCATCATGGATAACCGCCCCATTGGCGTTTTTGATTCCGGTCTGGGCGGCCTGACCGCATTTAAAGCCCTTTCCAGGCTGCTCCCAAACGAAGATATCGTCTATTTTGGCGATACCGGCCGGGTTCCCTATGGAAGCCGGAGCCGTGAAACCATCGTCAAATACGCCCGGCAGGACATGGCGTTTCTTCAGTCCAAAAACGTGAAGATGATTCTGGCCGCCTGCGGCACCGTCAGCTCTGTGGAGGGAGCCAAGGGGGAGCTTCTCAGCGATGCGCTGAACGTGCCTTTTGTCGGGGTGCTGCGCCCCACCGCACGGGAAGCCGCCACCGCCACCCGCAACGGTAAAATCGGCGTATTGGGAACCACCGCCACCATCCGCAGCGGCTCTTATCAAAAAGAGCTGGCTGCCATCAATCCGGATCTGGAAGTATTTGGGCAGGACTGCCCCCTGTTTGTCCCGCTGGTGGAAAGCGGATTTGTCCAGCCCGGCGACCCCATTACCCGCCTGACGGTGGAGCGCTATCTGGCGCCCATGAAAGAGGCGGGAGTGGATACCCTGATTCTGGGATGCACCCACTACCCCATTATCGCCCCGGTGATTTCGGAGGTGATGGGGAGCGATGTGACCCTGATCAACAGTGGCCGGGAAGCTGCCCGGTTCTGTGTGGCGCTGCTGGCAGAAAAAGGACTTTTAGCCGACCGGACAAAACCGGGCGAGCGGCAGTTTTTTGTCAGCGACCGCACCGAAGGATTTTCCAGTGTGGCAGGCATTTTCCTGGGGCAGGATGTACAGGGAGACGTTTCCCATGTAGATATTGATAAATATTGAGGCTTGCCTGGATTACTTCCCAATTAGTTTGTGATAGAAAAGGAATTTGATCATGCAGGAAAATTACATGATTTCCATTGTAGGAAAACAGCAGGTAGACGGTGAAACCGGAGAAATCCGCATCGATACGCTGGGTTCCTATGTGAAAAAAGGCGACCACTGGTATATCGCCTATAAAGAATATGACGAAGACGACCCCAACCGCTATCAGACCTCTATTTTAAAAATTGAGTCCGGCGAGAAAGTCACCCTGATGCGTGACAACTCTGCCACCCGTCTGATTCTGGAAAAAGGAAAGCGCCACCTGTGCCAATATGACACAGGATATGGTTCTTTGATGGTAGGGGTATTCACCAGCAGCTTTGAATCCACCCTGAACGAGCAGGGCGGCAGCCTGCGGGTGCGCTATACGCTGGATATCAATTCCAGCCTTTCCAGCAACAATGAAATTTCCATTATCGTGAAGGAGGCCGCAAAACAAGATGTCTAAACTCGTACAGCAGGCGACCGAACAGCTTCGGGCCGCCATCAACCACAGCATGGAGCAGGCCATGGCAGCCGGAGAGCTGCCCCAGGCAGAAATCCCCGCATTTAATCTGGAAATCCCCGCAGACCGCAGCCACGGCGACTGGTCCTGCAACGCCGCTATGGTGGGGGCCAGAGCTTTCAGAGCCGCTCCTCGCAAAATTGCCGAGGTCATCGCCGCTCACATGGAGCTTTCGGGGACTTATTTTGACCGCATGGAGATTGCCGGCCCCGGATTTTTGAATTTCTTCTTCAGCCCCCGCTTTAACAGCGATGTTCTGCGTGACATTCTGGCAAAGGGCGATGAGTATGGCCGCAGCGACTATGGCCAGGGCAAAAAAATCATGGTGGAATTTGTTTCCGCCAACCCCACCGGCCCCATGCACATGGGCAATGCCCGTGGCGGCGCTCTGGGCGACTGTCTGGCTTCTGTGCTGGACGCTGCCGGATACAATGTGTGGCGTGAATTTTATGTCAACGACGCCGGCAACCAGATTGAAAAATTTGGCCTGTCTTTGAGCATCCGCTACCAGCAGCTGTTTGCCGGAGAAAACGCCCCTGAGCTGCCCGAAGACAGCTATCACGGCGAGTACATCACCGACTTTGCCAAAGCCTATGCCGACCTTCACGGCGACGAGCTGATGGGCAAAACTGAGGAAGAACGCCGTCATGCGCTGGTTTCGTTTGCCCTGCCCCAGAACATTGCCAAGATGAAAGCGGACATGAAGAAATACCGCATCGATTATGACGAGTGGTTCCTGGAAAGCCGCCTGCACGAAGACGGCGAGGTAAAGGCCATTGTAGACCTTCTCACCGAAAAGGGCCTGACCTATGAGCAGGAGGGCGCTATCTGGTATAAGGGCGCTGACTTTACCGCCAAATATGCCAAAGTAAAAACCAAGAACGACGAGCAGCCCAAAGACGAGGTGCTGGTGCGCCAGAACGGCAACCCCACCTATATGACGGCTGACATCGCCTATCACAAGAATAAATTTGACCGTGGCTTTGACCGCTGCATCGATATCTGGGGTGCCGACCATCACGGCCATGTGGCCCGTATGAAGGGTGCTATGGATGCTATCGGCCTGGACGGCGAAAAGCTGGACGTGGTGCTGATGCAGCTGGTAAAGCTGGTGCGGGGCGGCGAGATCGTCCGCATGAGCAAGCGTACCGGCAAGGCCATCCAGCTCTCCGACCTGTTGGACGAGGTGCCGGTGGATGCCGCACGTTTCCTGTTTAATATGCGGGAAGCCAATTCCCAGATGGAATTTGACCTCGACCTGGCTATCCAGCAGGATGCCCAGAACCCGGTTTACTATGTGCAGTATGCCCATGCCCGGATTTGCAGCATCCTGAAAGCGCTGGCCGCTGAGGGCATCAATCCCAGAGAGTGTACGGATGACGAGCTGGCTCTGCTGACAGCTCCCGAAGAAGTGGAGCTGATCCGCCACTTGTCTGCCTATACCGACGAAATCATTGCAGCTGCCCGTGATTACGACCCCGCCCGGATCACCCGGTATGTCATCACCGCCGCTACCCTGTTCCACAAGTTCTATAACGCCTGCCGTGTAAAGGGCGTAGAAGAATCCCTGACGGTTGCCCGTTTGACCCTGTGTCTGGCTGCTCAAACGGTAATCCGCAACGTTTTGAACCTGCTGAAAATTACCGTTCCTGAGAGCATGTAAGGGAACCGGATCGAGAAAGGATACTGCCATGAGCTTCCCGTTTTCTCTGCCCGCCATGATCGCCTTCCCTCCCGCCTCGCTGGTGCGCCAGGTGCCGCCGGGAGAGTGTCCGGAGGACTGGTACCGGCATCATCCGCAGGCGCTGGCTCAAGCCTTTGCAAAAGCCAAAAGCAGCGGCGCTTCGCTTCTGCTGGCGCCCACTGCCGGCGGTAACGCCGCCTGCCTTGCGGAATTTGGCCTGGAAAACTCCAAAAAAGAAATCAATCTGGAACTGATGCGTCTGGCCAAAGAGGCCGCTGCTCCGCTTGGGCTGCCGGTGGGCGGCATGTTGGGGCCAACCGGCCGGTTTGTTCCGCCATTGGGAGAAGAAGATTTCGATGATATCTATGAGCTGTACCGGGAACAGGTACATGAGTTGGTAAAAGCCGGGGCAGACTTCCTGTTCCTTTCCGGTCATCACTGCCTTTCTGACCTCAAAGCTGCCATGTTGGCCGCCAAGCGCAAAAAGCTGCCGGTACTGGCTTCGCTGACGGTGGATTCTTCGGGAAAAACCCTTGCGGGCGGAACCCTGCTGCCGGCTGTGATCGTACTCCAGGCCATGGGCGCCGACGCTGTGGGGCTGGAAGGAAACCTTTCCCCGGAGGAGATGCAGGAAATGCTGGAGGAGGTTCTTCCCCATGCCAGTATTCCCCTGCTGGCTCTGCCAGAGGCGGAGGACGAAGACGGTATTCCGCTTTCGCCGGAGGTTTTTGCTTTCCAGTGTAACCAACTGCTAACTGCCGGTATCCCGCTCATCGGTGGGTGCCACTTGAGCGACAAGCAAATGGCCGCCCTTGGTGGGCTGGACTTTAACCGGGAGATTCCGGGCGATTTCTATGAGGACGCCGACAACTATGCCGCCGCCATCGAATCGGAGGCTTTTTTCCTGGGGGACGACATTATTCTAAGCGAGCCCTTTGACTGCGACGCCGGGCTGGCCGAAGACCTCATCGACATTGACGATGAAGTTGCTAACGCCACGCTGGTGCGCATCAACACACCGGACGACGCCCAGTGGCTTGCCAAAGAAGCCGCCATGACCCGCCAGCCCATCGCTGTGCAGACAGACAGCCTGCCGGTGTTGGAAGCGGCGCTGCGGTATTTCCCCGGTCGGTTGATTATCGACAGTGACTGTGAGCTGGAGGAAGAAATCCTCTCGCCTCTGGCCGCCAAATACGGAGCCATTCTCTACTAAATAGCAGAAGGAGCCTTCCACATGATGGGAAGGCTCCTTTTTGATTTAGCGCATCCTGTGCGCCAATATTTTTTTGCAAAAAGCGGTCAGGACTTTGGTTCTGCCGCTTTTTCTTTTTTATTTCCAAAGAAGATGATAAACAGCAGCGCCCCGATTCCCATCAGCACCGGATAGAACAGGTAGGGCAGCAGCTCAACCGGATTGAGCAAAAGCCCCATGGCTGCCGCACCCGAACAGGCATACAAAAGCTGCGCTCCATAGGGAAGCAGACCCTGCCACACAGAGGTGAAGATATCCAGCAGCGCTGCGGTGCGCCGGGGAGTTACGCCAAATTCTGTCGAGATATCCTTGGCGATCGGGCCAGCCATCACGATTGCGATGGTGTTGTTGGCGGTGGAAATATCCACCAGGGAGCTTAGAGCGGCAATTCCCAGCTGTGCGCCACGCTGGGTGTGAACATGGCGCTTGATGGAAGAAAGAATGAAATCGATGCCGCCATTTGCTTTAACAAGGCCGATTACACCTGCCACCACAATCGAAATCACCGTGATATCATACATGCTCTTGACACCGCCGCTGCCGTCCGGGCCCTGGAACACGACGGTAAACATCTGCTCCCACGGGATTGCGCCGCTGGCTACGCCGACAATCAGAGAGAGGACGATTCCCGCCACCAGCACAATAAACACATTCAGTCCAGCCAGTGCGCCAACCAGCACCACCAGATAGGGCAAAATCTTCCAGAAGTCATAGCTCAAGTCGCCTTCTACCCGATATTCGCCGCCGCTAGCCAATACCAGAAACAATACCAGCGTGATAATGGCGGCGGGCAGGACGATTTTCAGGTTTTCACGGAATTTATCCTTCATGTCGCAGCCCTGTGTCCGGGTAGCGGCAATCGTTGTATCTGAAATCATCGAAAGATTATCGCCAAACATGGCGCCCGAAACCACAGCGCCCACACACAAAGCGCCGGGTATGCCGGTTTTTTCACTAATGCCGACGGCAATCGGCACCAAAGCGGTAATGGTTCCCACCGAAGTTCCCATAGCGGTGGAAATAAAACAGCCGATTACAAACACGCCCACCACCGCTACGGAGGGAGGAAGGATGGAAAGGCCAAAATTCACGGTGCTATCCACGCCGCCGGCCGCCTGTACAGCGCCGGAAAAACCGCCGGCCAGCACAAACACCAGGCACATCACCATCACGTTTTCATCGCCCATATTGCGGGTCACGTCGGTGAGCTTATCGTGAAAGCTGCGCTTGGGGTTCTGCAAAAAAGCCACCACCAGCGCAATCAGGAATCCCACCACCGCAGGCATGGCATAAAAATCCTGAAACAGGATGCCGCTTCCGATAAAGACTACGAGGAACACCACGATTGGCAGCAGGGCCAGCGGGTTGCCTCTCTTTTCTGATACATTCTTTTCCATTTTCATTTCCTTTCAAAAAACAGGCGGACGCCGACTGACTGGTGCCGGAATCCGCCTGCCTGTTTGTATTGATTACCGCACCGAGAAACGGTATACCGTCTGGGTGTGGAGAGGCTTTCCCGGCTTCAGGTTCTCATAGGGGAAATTCTCATGGTGAACCGAGTCGGGATAGAACTGGGTTTCGAGGCAGAAGGAATTGTGGTCGCTCATAGGAGTGCCGCCCTTGTTTTTCGACTGGGAGGACATACTGTTGGCGGTATACAGCTGCATACCGGGCAGATCGGTAAAGCACTCCATCACACGGCCGCTTTCCGGCTCCCAGGCTTCGGCGGCCTTTCTCATTCCGCTGCCGCTGATTACAAAGTTGTGGTCATATCCGCCGCATACCTGCATCAGATGGTCAGGGCTGTTGATATCCTGTCCAATCGGTTTGGGGGTGCGGAAGTCGAGGTGTGTTCCCTCTACCTTTACAAACTCGCCGGTGGGAATCAGGTCGTCTGTTACAGCGGTCACCTCGTCTGCATTGATTTGCAGCACCGTATCCAGCATTTTGTGAGAGGGATCGCCACTCAAATTAAAGTAGGCGTGATTTGTCAGATTCACCGGAGTTTCGTGGTCGGTTTCCGCCTGATAATCCAGAATCAGAGAGTTATCAGCTGTCAGGACATACTGCACCTTTACCGTAAGGGTTCCGGGGAAACCACTTTCTCCATCGGGGCTGGTATAGGAGAACGTTACCGAAGGCTGATCGCCGTCAGCGGTTTCGACCACATCCCACAGCACATAGGCATACCCTACGCTGCCGCCATGCAGGCAGTTTTCTCCGTCGTTCTTCATCAGAGGATATTCTTTTCCGTCAATGGTAAACGTAGCCCCGCCAATCCGGTTGGCAAAACGTCCAATCACACTGCCGTGGACGTCCTCCATATATTCCGGGAAGGTGTCATGGCCGATCACCACATCACCCAGCCGTCCCGCTCTGTCGGGGGTAAGGATTCTCACCAGACGGCAACCATAGGGAATCACCTCAACGGTCATACCGGCAGCGTTTTTCATCACATACATCTCTACCGGGCGACCGTCCGGAAGGGTTCCAAAAGGTTTTTTTTTCAAACTCATAACTTGATCCTTTCCTCTCCAAAAGAAAATTCCACATTCATCGGGCCTAGGGGCTATCTGAAAAGTCGAAATTATCGTCTTTTCCTACAAATCAACGGCAGCTACTACGTTAAAAATACTCGGAATCCATCAAGGATTCCTGCGTTTTTTGCCTTGTATCTGCCTGTTGCTTGAGGAAAATTCGTCAATTTCTTAGTTTTCAGAAACGCCCTAAGCAAAAAACTCAAAATATGACCGGCGATAATACGGAAATTTACCCAGTAACTGTATTTTCAGGGTAGCTTTGACAAGTACCGTTTGCCGGCCGGCATATTTCCAGCTTTCTACCACACTTCCTCCCCGTGACGCAGAGTCTAAAGATAAAAAACGGGCATCCGGAGAGAAAGCTCACCGGAGGCCCGTTGATGATACGCAAATGAGCCAGCCTGTTTCTGCTTATTATTTACCCAGCAGAGCAGCGCCGATAATACCGGCATCGTTGCCCAGTTCAGCACGGCACAGGACAGTCTTTTTGGAGGAGTTCATGCTGTACTGCTCGTTCTCCACATACTCACGCAGCGGAGCCAGCAGGGTCTCGCCCTCGTTGCAGATGCCGCCGCCGATGCAGAGGATATCCGGCTGGAAGGTGTTGATCACATTGACCAGACCGCAGCCCAAGTAAGCGATGTACTCGTCCACCACAGCCTTACCCACAGGGTCGCCTGCACGCATGGCGTCAAAAGCGGTACGGCCGCTCACACGGTTGATATCGCCCTCCACCAGCTTCCAAATGGGGGAATCCTTGTCGGCCTTTTCCATTGCTTCTTTGGTGGTGATGATCAGGCCGGTAGCAGAAGCATAGCGCTCCCAGCAGCCTTTACGGCCACAGTTGCACTGACGGCCATTGAACACAATGACATGATGACCCATCTCGCCAGCGGCAAAGTTGTTACCTGCATAGATCTTGTGGTCGATGATGATACCGCTGCCCACGCCGGTTCCCAGCGTGATAGCCACAGCGTTATCGGCACCCTTCAATGCACCTGCCTGATACTCGCCGTATGCAGCGGCGTTGGCGTCGTTCTCGATAATAACCTCTTTGCCCTCAAAGCGGTCTTCCAGCATCTTCTTCACAGGGAAGTTGGAGAAGCCCAGGTTATTGGAGAACTCCACGATACCGGTAGCACGATTGATGGTGCCGGGGCAGCCCAGGCCGATCCAGGGCAGTTCTTCCAGCTTTACGCCGGCCTTTTCCATTGCCTGATAGGCAGTTTTGGCAACGCAGTCGCAAAACTCGTCTTCGGTGCAGGGAACCGGGGTTTTGTTGGAAACCTTGGCAATAATCTTGTCGTTTTCGTCTACGATACCAACCGCAATATTGGTTCCGCCTACATCGATACCTAAATACTTCATGATTCAACAGACTCCTTTACTTTCAGGGCTTTCCGAAATCTACGTTTTCTGAAATCTACGTTTTCTGAAATCTACGCTTTCTAAAAGCCCCTAAATTCAAACCCAGGGAATCATCCCTTTTTAGAGCATCTGGTTTTCAGATACACCCTCATATGAAATAAGTATACCAAAACCACTAAAAAAAGTAAATCCATTATTCTTTTTCTTTTGTATTTTTTATACGTCTTTTCCGATTTTTAAATAAAAGCCGTTGTAAATAAATTCACAACGGCTTTTATCATCCTATTAAGATTTACAAATGATTAACTGCGGCTTCTTTTACGGATAAACACAACACAGACCAGCCCGGAAACCAGCAGGACTGCCACACCGATCAGAATCGGCATCAAATTATCACCGGTCTGAGAGTTGTCAGGCTTCTCAGAAGGAGTAGTATCCGGTTTTTCGGGGGTTTCAGAAGAACTGGAGTCGTCGGGATCTTCCGGCTCTGTACCCTTGATATCCCGGCGGTATTCCATCACGATCTGGTTTTCGGCAGGGTCCAGAACCAGCTGGATATCACCGGAAGCCTGATAGAAGGTATAGGGGTTGCCGTTATACTGGAGCAGCTTTTCAAGGTCAGCTGCTTTTACAGTATCTCCTACCAGACCGGGAACTGCCTTATCGGTCACAGTTCCGTCCAGAGTGTATTCGCCGCCGTCAATGCTGGTGTAATACTTATGTACCACCGTCCAGCTGGTGTCGATCTGGTTAAAGGCAATTTCATTGTAGTAAGAGAATACATAGTTCATGTATCCATTGCCGACGCCGGGGCCATCAATGGCCAGCATAGTGGTGAAAGTAAGGGTTTCTCCGGGAGCAAACACATCGGCGTTTTCCAGTCCGGCAAAATAAGCGTCTGTTTGCTGATAAAGTTCGCTGGCTGGGTCCATATAATCGCCCACGCCACGGGTGCGGGTAAAGGCAGTGTTGGTGTTCGGGTTCATCTGTTCACACTCATCATCACCATAGGCAACTGAGAAGTAATCCTGATAGAAGATGTTATAGCTGAATGCTGCCAGATCCTGTTCCGGCCATTTAATCTGCACACGGACTTCATCATCGTCGCCGATTCCCACAGAACCCATATCGCCTGTTTCATAATAGACATACGGGGCCAGCTCCGGATGCTCCTCACAATAGGCCTTCATCTGTCCAAAGCTCATGGTAAAAATCGAGTTGCTGCCAGTCTGGGCAAAGGTATCGCCCAAATTGGGCTTGGCGGCTACCAGTTCATCCCAGCTGGCATACTCTGTGCTGTACTCACGATTATAGTAATCGAGGAAATAGGCGGTCATGGCATTTTCGCCGGTATAGCCCTTTTCGGCCAGCTTGTCATAGATGCCAAACATCATGTCTGCCGTTACATCTCCAGAGGAAGGAAGCCCGAACAGATTTTTATAGATTGCCTTGTGGGAGGACGGAATGGCTGCAATATAAGCATAGGGGATCTCTTTTCCGTCAAATCCGATAAACGGGCTCAGTTCTTCTTCAGCAGCATAGGGAGAAGACAGATAAAAGCTGCCATCCGTATAGGTATAGGTGTGCTCCGACTGGTTATTGATGGTCACATGAACCAGATTGCTGTCGCCGGGCAGAACCGGGTAAATCGGCCTTCCATTTTCCATGGCATAAACATCCATTACAGCAAGGATGGCATCGCTGATGGCTGCCTGTACGTTGGCGGTTGCTGTATCGTTGATGGTAAGATAGACATCAAAATACCCACCCTCTGCAACAAAGCCGGATTTTTCCATATCCACGCTCACCGCAGGCTTTGGCTCCTCGGTTGGAGCGTCTGTTTCGGCTGCCAATACACTGGTTGCACACATGCCGGTCAACAGAGCCGCACTAAGCAGCAATGCGGCAAGCTTTTTTACTACTTTCATAATCGCTTTTCAACTCCTTTTATTTCTTCCATGATTTACATGAAAAAGATTGATTTTCTAATTTTATTATAACATTACTCTATTGAAAATCAACCTTTTACTATTATATTTGGTATAAATCGCCTATAAATATTGCAATCCTTTATCATATAACACAAATCAATAAAAGAATAATCCCTATCGTTTTTTCTTTAGAAAATATTTTAGTCCACTTTACAATATGTTTTTTAAGGGTTTTGCTATCTTTTTTACAAAAAATCCGCTGTAGAATTCTCCACAGCGGATTTTTGATTTATTAGGGCGTTTCTGAAAACTAAGAAATTGACGAATTTTCCACAAGCAATGGGCAGATACAAGGCAAAAAACGCAGGAATCCTTGATGGATTCCGAGTATTTTTAACGCAGTAGCTGACCTTGATTG
>CAJFNK010000065.1 GCA_904394685.1 Candidatus Heritagella gallinarum | reverse complement strand
TAGCTTTGCTATACCTTTTTTGAGCTATCCTTTTTCACCACCACCATTCATTTTGGGGCTTGACTTTTAATAGTTAATCTTTCTTCCTCAAAAGGATTGTATTTTCAGGGCAAACAGCCGCTTATCCCAGCAGCTCCTCCACCCAATAGGCGTTGGTGTTGGCATACCGCCCGTTTTGATCCCGAATCTGAATCCGGACATAGCCCTCTTTGCCGGTCAGCGGGAACTCGGCCTCGGTGATGCTTTCTCCCGGCAGGGCAAACCGGGACTGTCCATCCCGCCCCTCGGTGAGCAGGAAGATTTTTTCCACCGGGTCGCAGTGCAGGACGAGCCGGTTTTCTTCGAGATACAGCCCATGAATCAGCGGCCCCATGCTGGCATAGGTTTTCCCCTGCCGCAGGGCATCGATCACCGCCCCATAGGTGAGGGATTCCGCCTGAATCATGGTAAACCCGCCGAACGAATCATTGCGGGGGTCGCCCAGAGGGAAACGGTCATGGTTGTCGTCGGTGGCCAGGCATCCCACCCGGTGGCCGCTGCGGAGCAGCTCGTCATAGGCCTGAGGGGCATAGCCATACAGGCCGTCATGCTCGCAGCCATGGTTATAGATTTCAAAGAAATCCAGGTTTTCCAGGGGAATATAGTCCTCATAGGTCTGCACGCTCCACCAGGGGTGGTTATAGCAGCAGAGGAAGCCTTCTTCCCGGCGCTCCCGGATATAGCGGTTTACATTCTCCACGGTATACACCTGCTCCGGCATGGGGACGCTGGAAGGGTCCCGGCCATCAGGACAGGTATCATAAAAATTGAGGTGGTATACCGGCCGGGTGTTCCAGTCGGGATAACGGCTGGCCGGGGCGTCCACGTTGGCCTCAAATGCGGCAATCGTCAAAAAGTCTTGGCTGTCCAGCTGCGTGTGGCGCTGATAGGTCATGTGATCGGTAAAGGCAATGATGGAATATCCCCGTTTCTGGTATTCTTCCTTGATGCGCTCATCGGTCCACTCCCCATCGGATACGGTGCAGTGGCAGTGCAGGTTTGCTTTGTAGAACTTCCCGGATTCGGAAAGCAGGATTTTTCTCTCCATACAAGAACATCTCCTCTAGGGCGTATCTGAAAACAAAGAAATTGAAGAATTTTCCACAAGCAACAGGCAGATACAAGGCAAAAACGTTTTTTAACGCAGTAGCTGACGTTGATTGTAGGAAAAGACGAAAATTTCGACTTTTCAGATAGCCCCCAGTGTATGGGACGCAAAGCGCCCCCCTTCTACAACCCATTATAGAAGGGGGGCATTCAAAATACAAGTGAAAAAACGTGAGGTTTTTTGCGTAAAACTTATCCCTCAACCAGTTCCAGCGCCATGCGGCTGAACTCCCACAGGCGTTCGGGATGATAGTGGACAGAACTGTTATCTTTCAGAATCATTTCCAGACGCAGGTTGTGGCGGCGGGCGGCAGCAATCGTCTTTTCCATCTCGGCTTTAGAGGCGTCCAGGCTGCCGGCGCCCACCAGTGCCGGGTTGGGCTTATTGGACATAATCAGATGGCTGGGCAGGTTGGAAGCAAAACGCTCCGGGTCGCTCCAGGGGCTGCACGAAACCTTTCGCACATTGGGCAGCTGGGCGATAAGATCCAGACGGTCATCCAGCTTTTCGCAGCAGCCATAATAGACATTGCCAAACTGCTCAAAAATTCGTTTTACATAGGATAGTTCAAACTCATAGGTCGTTTCTGGAGATACAGAAGTGAATAGTTGTGCCATACCAAAAGTCCAGCTGTTCTGCGAAATGCCGGGGCGGTCTTCCATCCCGGTGCCAAAGGGCTGGGTGATGGTGTGAGAACAGTGGCACAGGCTGCTGGCCACGTCGAACAAGCCATCCTCGTTTCCCTGGCGAATCAATTCCAGCATATATTGAGTTACTCGCTCCATAATAGCGTGAAGTAATTCCGGTTCATCCATCAACATAAAGTAACATTCTTCCACGCCTATCCACTGGCTAATGGTATCCCACACGCCAGAATGAAGGCTCACGCCCTGCCAGTACACAGGGGCAATTCCTTCAAAAATCCGCTTTGCCTCCTGCATGGCAACGGCTTCTTTCTCCTTGTCTGCCCGCAAACAGGTGGGTTTGATTTTTTCCAAATCCTCCATCGTTTCAAACTGATTGATATACGAATGTGAAATCACATCGTTGGCGGCGTCGGTTTTGGCGATGTCCTCCTGAATTTTGATGCCCATTGCACGGAAATCCGGGTCTTTCAGAATCCGGGGAATCAGCAGATAAGGGGGCAGGAGCATGTCGGCAGGCATATATTTTGCCTGATACAGCCGGCGGCGCAGCTCACATTCCACCTGCTGCCAATAGGGGTCTTGAATCTGGCATTGCAGGCTGCCGTCCACGTCCATCTCGTGCCACGGAATCTGGTCGATCAACACCATGGGACGCTGCCCGTTGCCGGTGTTGTGGGCAATCCAGAGCTTTTCCAGTTCCTTCTGCCGGGGCTGCATGGCACATTCCATATACCGCTGGGCAAGTTCCCGCAGAATTTCGATTTCTTTCTGAGTCAGTGGTATCATAACGGTTCCCTCCCGAAAAATCGTTTTCTTTATTTTTATTTTATAGGAAAAAAATTGAATAATAAAGGCCAATTTCCTGATATTATGGTATAATAATTGATATCATAAGGCAGGAGGGATGGTTGTGACGCTACTAATGAAGGGATGGGGGGAACAGCGGCCGGGCTGGCATGTCAATGAGCCGGTGGCGGCCGGATACTCCCGTGTGTACTTTTTGGAAGAAGGGAATATCCTGTATCAGGAAGCGGGTACACAGCGCATGCTGACTCCGGGAATTCTGTATGTTTTTCCGGCCACCACCCCCTACTCCATTACTCTCAATGCTTCCCATGTGTTCACCTGCATCTGGCTGCACATGGATTTTTTCCCCACAGCGCTTTCTTCCCTGCTGGAAATCCCCTTGCAGGGCGACCCGATTCTTTCGGGATATGCCCGGCTGCTGCACGCCATTTTCTGCGTCAGCCGGCACAACACTTCTTATGCTGCCGGGGTCATCCAGTCCTTTTCCGACTATCTGGAACAGGAATATCTTCCGGGAGAAACCTCTCCGCTTGGCGAAATCGTCGGCTATATCCGGGAAAACTTTCGGGACTGCAACCTGAACGTTGCCGGAATCAGCGCCCATTTTGGCTATTCGCCGGAGCATTTTATCCGGCTTTTTTCCCGTTCTCTGGGCATTACGCCCTATCAATACCTGCTCAACATGCGTATGTATGAAGCACGCCGCCTGCTGCTAGAAAACCTTACGGTCAACCAGACGGCGGCGGCGGTGGGCTATGACAATCCCCGAACGTTTTCCCACGCCTTTCAGAAAAAGCACGGCGTTCCGCCGGGGGAGTTCCGGCGCAGCTTTTCCGAAATGGCATAAGACGGATTCATGGGCGCTTTATAGAAAAGTGGGCATCTTATTCAACGGCGATGGCCTGCCGGGTACGCAGCGGGAAAATCAGCAGCTCTTTCCCCTGGCGGCGCTCGGCGGTGAGCGGAACTTTGGTGAGCTGATTATTCTCATAGGTTTTATAAAAATAGCTTCCCTCTGTGGCGTTGATGCAGCAGGAATAGGTGGTGATATCCTCCTTGCCCTCTGGGGTGATGACAGACCCCCGCACCATGGCGACGGAATCGAGGATATGGAACACCTGTGAAACGCAGGCTTCTTCTGTCGGCGCACAGCGGCTGTTGCTCTTGCAGAACACTGCCTTGACAAAACGGGAAGCCGGGGAGAAATCGCCGGGAAGCCCGATGGCTCCCGCCCCCTGTCCAAACGGCGAAAGGGACAGCTCTCCCGAAAAACGGTTTTCGGGATATCCGGCGGACAGGTGGAGGTATTGCCTCACATTCTCGCAGTGGAAGGGGAACGGCGGGTTATTGGTCAACACATCATAGGGGTTTTCATAAACCTGCATGCCAGAACGGGTACACTCCAGCGTCAGGCTGCCGGTTTTGTCCGAAATGATCCAGTGAAGGGGCGCCAGCGGCATGGTGGGCAAAAAGGGAACGTCTACCAGCTCGATTTCGGAAAGCTGCTGCCGCACCTCTGTAAGCGTTTCGCAGGTTCCCAACAAAAACGGAATCAGCTCAAAGGGGGTAACCGCCTGCTTGGTGACCTCTGATTCGGGCAGATACCAGGCGTTTCCGGGGAAATTCAGCCCCGCCATACAAATCCCTTTTTCGTTTGCCGCTTCGGCATAAAGGGGATACCCGTTTGTCACATTCGCCATCCCGATCATGGCATAGTGTGAGGAAAGGGTGCCGCAGAATCTGGTCGTAATGGGATATTCCCGTGGCGTGATGACCACCGACTCCCCAAAAGAAACCTCCAAATCCATATTTCGGCCAAAATACAGGGAATCATTTACCAATCGAAAAGCGGTACACATTGCGGTTCCTCCTTTTTTCAAAACAAATTTATTGAATGTAAACTTTGACGATTCTTACTTTTTCCTGATTTCAGAAAACAATTCCAGCCCCTTCATCATTTCAGCAAAATGCCATCCAGCCCCATGGAAATCTCCGGCTGCATATAATCGACCATAGGCCGATACCGCTCTGCGATCTCCGCCAAACGCTGATAGAGCCCCTCGGCCTGCGGATATGCTTTCTTTTCTGCCCGGTTTGGCTTTTTTGAAAAACAAAAATTCCTGCCCGTAAAAAGCTCATAGATTTCCTGCCGCAGGCCCAGCTGCCCCGACTTGGTTTCGGCGATCATAAACGGTTCGTTTCCAAAAAATTGTGTTTGTGTGGGATGAGCCTGCAAAATCATCATCACCGGGCGGTAATACTCTACGATCTCCCGGTCTAAATTGATTTTCAGCGTGTTCTCCCCTTTGGGTTCAGGGTCCACATCATAATAGGTCATGTTGTTTTTTTGAAATCCCGATGCAATCACATGGCCTTCCAAATTCCCCTTGAGATAGGTTTTCTTCGTCTTTCCGATGGTGACCTCCACACTTCCGACTGCGTCCAACTGGTCTTTCGCATGGGTAATCACCTCTTTTGAGGGCCTGCTCCTGACAGTGCCTTTGGATTCCATCAAAAGGGCAGTTTTCCTGTTTTTCAAGCCAAAAAAATCGGGGGTTTTTCCAGAAGTGACAGCATGGAGAGCCGGGTCTTTCAGGTGGAACAGATACGGAATCAGATATTCCTTTTCTGCCATTGCCTTTGCCGCAATCATTCCCATAAAGAATGAGAGTGCCGTCTTGATGGAGGACTCCGCTTTGCGATAGTCGTCCCGAATCGAAAACTGCGTGCCTTCTGTCACCGTCATCTCCAAGAGCGCTTCATAAAACCGGACCCCCAGCGCACTCACCGGCCATGTGTGGAACCCACCGACAGAAACCGCATATCGTTTGAGATCCTTCATGGTAACATTTAGAGAACCCGTTCTGGACGAGGTGTTTGTTTCATACGTCGACTTGCTGGAATATTGATAGAATTGAATGGCCGCCATAAATAACCTCCCTGTTGCTAAATAGTTGTCCCTTTCTCAAAAGCATCCGCTGCTCCGCTTTTTCATGCACAACAGGACGGCCCCGGATTTTCCCGTTGCCGCCCTGAACCCATTCTATTTTGATTACCATTTTTGTTTTGGCGGCGGCGGTGCCGGCTTTGTACGCTCTAAATAAAGCTTATATCCTATTATGGTTTCACCATAAGTTCCTCCGCCGCCCATCGCCAGATGTCCGCCCGGTGTTTCATAGTAATATGTGGGGGAATCGTGGCCTGTTATGTCTGTGATGGCAGTGATCGTAATCCTCTCTTTTTCACTCATCATAGACCGCAGATAATAGGCCAGCTCCCTCATTCCCTGCTTGTCCAGACCTCTCAAATTATGATCTCCATAGTAATAGCTTTTTCGATCGGTTTTGATATAGGTATTATAAATCTCAACACCGCCTTTGTCATAATCAAGGTCTTGCCAGTTATACCGTCTAAAGTCATTGAGCAGTTGATTCACAAACGAATTGCTGCCAAACCGCCGCTGTCCGATTCTTTCCAGCCGTTCTCTTTCAGCTGCTTTTTTCCTGTCCTCATCCGTAAAATACATAATCAGCAGCGCAATTGCACCACATGTAAGCGCCTCGGTCACCATTCCCTGTGACAGCGCCAAAGCTGCCAGCGCAAAAAACAACACCTTAGCCATCTTTTTCCCCTCCTCAGTTTGGAAAACTCCCTCAAGATACGGCTTTTTTCAGCCGCATGTTTTTTTATTTTGTTTTCTCTCCAAGGTAAATCTAAAAACAGATTCTCGTTGTTTATCATTTTAATAATTACCATTTTTCATTCCACTCTGTTTCAAGTAATCCATATAAATACAGGTCTGTCCAGTTCCCGTAATGATCTTTTACCTGACTCCGTTGGATACCTTCAAGCTGCATTCCTAGCTTCTTCATCAGATTCACTGACTTTACAGTGTCTACCGTTTCTGCAAAAATTTTATGGGCTTTCCTTTCGGCAAAAGCATAATTAATCACGGCTTTGCAAGACTCATAGGCATAACCCTGCCTCCAATAATTTCGGTTGTAAAACCATCCCATTTCATAAACGCCCTCTGTAAGCTGGTTGAACAGAATGTATCCTATCATTTTTCCGCTTTCCTTATCAACCGCCGCCACTGCACCATGATGATCAATACAAAAGGAATTCAAAAACTTTTTTGTTTTTTCATAGTCGTATACTGGTTCACAGTTGACCATAGTTTCAGCATCGCCAAAGATTTCGTAGAGGTCAGCGGCATCCTGTGGTATAAATTCACGGATAATCATTCGTGATGTCTCTATGTACATGATTTTCTCCTTTACAAATAAACTCTACCATCTTCGGTTACCTTTTTGGAGTTAATTTTCTCTGGAGAGCGAAACCACCGTTTCGATATGGTTGGTGTGGGGGAACATGTCCACCGGCTGGATAGCCTCCACCTTCCAGCCGTGCGCCGCCATATATTGCAGGTCACGGGCCTGGGTTTCGGGGTTGCACGAAATATACACCACCCGCTCCGGCGCAAGGCGGCACACCGACGAGAGAAACGCTTCATCGCTTCCCGCACGGGGCGGGTCCATCAGCACAACATCCACTTTTTCTCCGGCATTTGCCATCCCCACCATGAACTCCCCGGCATCAGCGCAATAAAAACGGGCGTTCTGGATCCCGCTGGTTTTGGCGTTGGCGATGGCATCCCGCACCGCATCCCGGTTCAGCTCCACGCCGATCACCTTCCCGGCACCCTGCCGGGCGGCAGCCAGGCCGATGGTTCCCACGCCGCAATACGCATCCAATACGGTTTCTTTTCCGGTAAGCTGCGCCAGATCGATCGCCGTCTGATACAGTACCTCGGTTTGTACCGGGTTGATCTGATAAAACGACTTGGGCGAAATGCGGAACGTGCAGCCACAAAGGACATCTTCGATGTATCCCGGCCCAAACAGCACCTTTTCCCGCTCCCCCAGCACCATGCTGGTATACCGGTCGTTGAGGTTCTGGACAATCGTGGTGATTTCGGGATGCTCCCGGCGCAGGGCACTGCAAAAATTGTTTTTGGCGGGGAAAACCGGCGTTCCCGTTACCAATACCACCATCACCTGCCCGGTGGAAAACCCACGCCGCACCAGCACATGCCGCAAAAATCCCTTTCCGGTGATCTCGTCATAGGGGGTCATGTGAAAATCCTTCATCAGCTTGCGGATCGTCCCCATGATGCGGTCGGCGGTCTGGTCTTCGGTCATGCAGCTCTCCACCGGAACCACCCGGTGGGTGCTGGCCTGATAGACGCCCGACACGATCTGACGGCGGCGATCCCAGGCAAAGGCGGCCTGCACCTTGTTGCGGTAATGATAGGGATGCTCCATCCCGATGATAGGCTCTACCCGGCAAAACTTGCCCAGCAGCTTTTGGACACGCTCCTGCTTCCAGTGCAGCTGGCGGGGGTAATCCATGTTTTGCAGCTGACAGCCGCCGCATTTACGATACAGCGGGCAGGGGGTGTGCGCCGTTTCCGTCTTTGGCTGCGCCGTTTCAAAATCTGCTGCCATAGCAGAAGATTTTGGCCGGTCAATTTGCTTTGGCCGGTCAGTCTGCTTTGGACGGGCAACAGGCTTTGTATAAGAATTGCGGGCAGGATGTGTTCTGGAAGCGGGGCGTGTGGAACCCGTTCTTTTTTTCTCTGGTTTCATCAGGCTTCTCCCTTTCTAAAACGGCAAGCCTTTCCGCTGCCGTAAGTATATCATATCGCCACGGCGCAAATTGAGATTTTTTTGCAACCCTCAAGGCTCTTGATTACCGATATTATACCATAGAACCCAGATGGCGAAAAGGCAGCCCACACCTTGACGGCACAATGTTTCAGTATGAGAAGTGATCGATTTAACCAACTAAACTTTTAGATGATACAGCTTTGATGCAAAGCAATGATATTCTCAAAACAAGATTTGGGGAAAGAAGGAGACCTATGTTTGTAGATGTGATTTTAACGCTGGGGGCCGCCCTGCTGGGCTGCTTTCTGGTGTTGCGCTGGCTCATGGCCTGCGGGCTGGGCCTGCCGATAGAAGATTCATTTTTTGACCTGCGCCAGCGGCAGGAAGCGGCGGTTTCGCCCCGGCAAAAGTCGCTGCGACGAAGGGAAACTGCTGAAATCTTTTTCACGGCTTTTACCTACCGGTTGATGATTTTCCTGCTCAGTGGGCTGATTTTACTGTTTCTCTCCAACGAATGGCCCAATCTGGCAGAAAGCTGGCTGCTGGGCGACAGTGTACATTATGTAAACTTAGTCGAAAAGGGCTATTCGGGCTATGTCGAAGACGGCCAGCACCTGTTTCTGGTGTTTTTCCCGCTGTATGTGTGGATTACCCGTATCGTGGCTTTCTTCATCGGGGACACGGTCTATGCCGGCCTGTTGGTTTCGTTCGTGTGTTACAGCGCTGCGTGTGTGTATCTCTACCGGCTGGCCTATCTGGAAATGAACCGCCGTGCCGCCCAGCGCACCGTTGTATATCTGTCGGTATTCCCGTTTTCGTTTTTCTTTGGCGGGATGATGACCGAAAGCCTGTTTTTGCTCACCACCGCCGCCGCCCTCTATGAGATTCGCCGCCACCACTGGTGGACTGCGGGAATCTGGGGGATGATGGCAGCCATGACCCGGATGCATGGCGTGCTGCTGATTGTGGCGGCTGGCGCCGAGCTGATGGAAAGCCAGCAGTTTCTGGCCAGGGACGGGCGCAGCTTCTGCCAGCGGCTGGCGCCGGTTCTGCGCCGGTTGGTTCCGGTCTTATTGCCACTGGTGGGAACCGGGGTCTATCTGGGGCTGAACTGGTGGGTAGACGGCGACCCGTTTGCCTTTGTCACACATCAGGAACACTGGTCACAGGGATTCTCCTGGTTTAGCCAGACATTGGGATATGTGGGATACAACGCTTTTTATTGGGAAGACCTCTCCGGCCGTGCCGCCATCTGGATTCCACAGCTGCTGCTGTTTGCGCTGTTTTTGGCAGCGCTGGCTCTTTGCTGGCGAAGATTCCCCGCCATGTATACCCTGTATGCCTTTTTCTATCTGTTCCTCAACTATTCCCTCTCCTGGCTGCTAAGCGGCGGGCGGTATCTGGCGTGCGGCGTGCCCTTTTTCCTTTTTGCCGCCGCCCTCACCGAAAAGCGCCCAACGCTGGACCGTGGCCTTACAGCCGCCATGTCTGCCCTGATGGGAGTTTATCTATTTGCATGGCTCAGCGGCGCTTCGATTTATTAAAAACCATAAATTTTCAATACCGGGATACAAAAGAGTATCCCGGTCAGCTTGTCGATAAACCTGAATGGCTAAAAAAACTGCACAAAAGCAGTTTGCGGGGAACAAGTTAGAAATTTGCAGCTGCTCCCCCGCAACTTAAAATTTTCGTCCAAGTCTTCGCTGCCGCTACGGTCGGCGCCTTATTTGTGTGCCACTGGCACACGGCGCCCTTATATAAAAGGTGGCAGGAAATCCAAAAGGGCAGCGCCCTTTTGGCCGCTCTCCGCAGAGAGCGGAATCTTTTATACTCCGAAAACGCAGGAAAGGGTGAGAAAACAGTCCAGTGGACTGTTTTCGAGGGGAAACCCACGTCTGGGGTTTCCCCTTGTAAAGCTAACATCTTGTGTAATCTGCCAGTAACAAAAACCTTTTTCCACAGTCTGACCGGGATACGAAAGAGTATCCCGGTATTTTTTATGCCCGGCCTACACATACTAGTTTCCATCTCAAAGGAGGGATTCATCATGTGGAAAAAATCTGCCTGGCTGCGCCTGCTGCTGATTTTGCTGGCAATCGGCGTGGTGCTGGGCATCATGCTATACAGCCTCTTTGCCGCTTCCAATCCATCTGATTCTTCATCCTCCGGCATCTCTGCCGGCAGTTCCGCTGCCAGCAGCACCTCTGCTGATTCCATGCAGCCCGGCGAATGGCAATCCGAAACCGTCTATCTGCCCGGCGACCAGGTTTCTCACGAAGGGAAGCAATATCAGGCGCTGGAAGAAACCCAGGGCGAGGTTCCCGGACAGTCCGACGTCTGGCAGGAAGTCCCCGCTCCCAGCCCGTCGCCTGATGGAGCTTCCTCTCCCGCCCCGGAATCCTCGGCGGGCGGTTCCCCTTCGCCATCGCACTCCCCCGCCGCCACCGCCTCTGCCTCTCCTTCCGGCAATTCCTCGTCCCGCCCAACCGCATCCCCAACTGCTGCTCCAACCGCCACTCCGGCACGCCCACAAGCCTCCCCCACCGAGTCCGCCCCGGCGGCTGGTTCCCAGCCCTCCAACCCGGTTCTCGGCTATCGCAAGTCAGTGGCCTATTATCCCTCGTGGAAGCCCGCCTCCCTCAGCCGACTTCGGTATAACTGCCTGACCCATGTGATCTATGCGTTTGCCATTCCCACCGAGGACGGCGAGCTTCTGCCGCTGGAAAACGCCGCTACCGCCCGCCAGATCATCCGGGACGCCCACAAAAACGGCGTGCGGGTGCTGCTGGCTGTGGGCGGCTGGAGCTATCAGGGCGTTCCGCTGGAAAGCACCTTTGTCAAGGCGACGGAAACCGCCGAAAAGCGGGAAAAGCTCGCCGCCTCTCTGGTGGCGATGTGTGACGATTTTGGCTTTGACGGAATCGACATGGACTGGGAATATCCCCGTACCGGCACGGCTTCCCAAAAGCAGTATGAATCCCTGATGCTCTCCCTTGCCAAAAAGCTGCACCCACAGGGCAGGCTGCTCACCACCGCTGTGATCGGCGGGGTGGATGCCTCCGGCCATTCCTATTATGACACCAGCGCCCACACCCCCGCCGTGATTCAGGCCGTAGACTGGATCAATGTGATGGCCTATGACGCCAACGAAGGGGAACACTCCACTTTTTCGTTCATGACCAACTGTTATTATCACTGGCGCAACACCCGTGGCGTACCGGCGGGAAAAATCGTGCTGGGCGTTCCGTTTTATGCACGCCCCGGCGGAGTTTCCTATGATGCACTGGTAAAGGCCGACCCACAGGCTCCCTATCACGATTCTATCCGCTATCAGGGGACGCAGGTCTGGTATAACGGAATGGAAACCATCCGACAAAAAGCATGGTTTGCCCGGCAAAATGCCGGCGGGGTGATGATCTGGGAAGTCACGCAGGACAGCCCCACCCACAGCCTTTTGAAGGTGATCGGAGAAACCCTTTCTTCGTAACATTTGATAGTAGGCAGCAAAAATCCCTGTATTGAGCAAACATACCGTTTGCCAACACAGGGATTTGTTTCTATAAGATTAAATCACTTCCAGCTCGTCTTTATCCGGCAGCGGCGGGAACGGCTCGCCGGGCAGCTCCTGATACCAGAAAGCGGTGGAGGCGATGTCGTCCTGCAGCGGCAGATACCGTCCGCCTTCCCGCCAGCCCAGCGCCTGAATGGTGACCCGCAGGTCGTTTTCAAAGCGGATGGGGTCCATCACATGCCAGCGGTACATGCTAAAACGCTGCTGGCTGCGATACAGGCCGTCCGGGGTCTCGGCCACATGGAACCCGGCATAGGGCGTGGTAAAGTCTACATACCGGTGCAAATCACGATGCTCAAAATCATAAGCGCCGCAGAAATAATCCTCGGTACCGGTTCCGCAGATGGTGGGATATTCCGTGTCGCCGTCCATATAGAATTTGATCTCGCCTTCGCCCCACCAGCCGCAGCTGTTGCTCTGCCATGCGATATAGGTTCCCACATAGTGGCCTTTGCCGTGGATGGTATCCAGAATCACATGGGGCGTCTTATAGGCCAGCGGGTGGGAACGGTGGAACCGGGCATGGAAATAAGCGGCGTCCTCCGGCACCTCGGTGAGGGTATAATCGATCTGATAATAAAGCTGCAAGGGCTCCTCCGCACGGTTTTCCAGCATCATGCGGCAGCTCTTGCGGAACGGCATGGGCCAATAGCTGTTAAAAGCGTGGCGGGGATTCACACACACCGGCAGCGTGCTGATCTGCTGTTCCTCATTCCAGCCGCAGCAGAAAAAGTCACCCAGCGGGCACTCGACCGAGGGGAACTCCTGTCCATCCCAATAAATCCGCAAAATGATATTGCGCCAGCGGTTATGCAGAATCGTCATCCAAAAATGCTGGATACAGCTGGGGCCTTCGATTTCAGCCAGCGTAAAGGTCTCTCCCGCAGGGATCATCACATAGGGGTTCACCTTCCAGCCTCTGCCCAGGTCACGGGCCGCTGAACCGGCCGAGCCGTTTTCTACTTCACACATGCCGCCCGCACCCTTGGCTCCGCTAAAGTTTTCGGGGCAAATCGAGCGGGTTTTGGCGTTGGACAGGCGGAAAAGATTCCCCATGCCCATATTCAGTCCATCAAACATCCAATACAACTCCTTCTGCAACGCAAGTTTTAACGGCTGTATTCCGTCAGATAACGTTGCCAACAGTTACAGAATACCCATATCTCTCCAAAATCGCAAGAGGATATTATGCCGTTTTTTTAGAAATAAAGTTGTGTTGTTTTACTAAATTGGAAATCTAGACTTTTGCAAAACAAGAAAAAAACTGTTATACTTTGGCTGCGGCATCACGGTTTCCAAAAGCCGCCAACTCTAAAGAATAACAGGAGGTTTTCTATGCCTTATTTTTTCTGTCCTTCCCCCATCGGGATTCTCACCCTTACCCAACAGGATGATTCCATTATCCGGCTGGATTTTCCGGGAGTTTCGATGCAGGGAGCCCCGGAACCCACCCCGCTGCTGCTGGAAGCCTGCCGCCAGCTTCGGGAATATTTTGCCGGACAGCGCCGCTCCTTCCAGCTCCCGCTGGCGCCCCAAGGCACGCCCTTTCAGCAGCAGGTGTGGCAGGCACTGGCAGAAATCCCCTATGGCGAAACCCGCACCTACGGCGAAATCGCTGAGGCTATCGGCCGAAAAGGCGCCAGCCGGGCAGTAGGGGCGGCCAACCACCGCAACCCTCTGCCCATTTTCATCCCCTGCCACCGGGTGATTGGCGCCAACGGCTCGCTCACCGGCTATGCTGGCGGGCTGGAAACCAAGCGGTTTTTGCTGGCGCTGGAATCCGGCCAACCGGCTCAGCGGATATAATTGGTATTGACCCGCTTTTCTTTTTCGGGCAGCGGCACGCCCGCCGCCTTTCCGGCTTCAATCGAGCGCAACAGCCACGCCATGTTGCGGGCCAGCGTCCGCATCACCTGAAGCCCCTCCAAGTCCTGCCGCACTTCATCGGGGGTGTTCCCGTGTACAGAGTTCCAGTATTGAGAAGGCACCACCGGCATGGAAGAAATGGTAAAGTATTTGTTCAGGCGGTCAAAAGAAGCGCTTGCGCCGCCCCGGCGGCAGCTCACCACCGCCGCAGCCGGTTTATAGGCAAAACGGCTGTTTTTGCCATAGAACACCCGATCCAAAAAGGCGTTGCAGGCTCCGGCAGGCCCGGCATAGTGGACAGGCGCCCCTACCACAAAGCCGTCGGCCTGCTCCAGCGCCTCCACACATTCATTCACCCGGTCGTCTGTAAACACACAGCGCTTTGTCTGAAAACAGCCGCCGCAGCCGATACAGCTGCGAACCGGCTGATTGCCAATCCAAAGCTCCTGTGTTTCGATTCCCAGCCGGTTGAGTTCGCCCGCCACCTCGCTCAGCGCCGTATGGGTACAGCCGTTTTGATGGGGGCTTCCATTGAGCAATAAGACTTTCATCTTCATCCCTCTTTCCAAAAATAATAACCGGCTTTATTATCTCACGTTTGAGAAAGGTTGGCAATCATTCTGTCAAAACGAGAAAACCGCCCCCAACTGGGAGCGGTTCTTTTTTTGATTACAGGCAGCGGTTTACCTGCCGGCAGAAGCGACGGAACGCCTCCTGCCCTTCTTCGGTATCCTTATACACCCCGGCGTTGCCCAGAATCTCTGAGAAGATTACGCCCACTTCCTGCTGAATCAGGGTGTGTACGTCGTCTTTGGCGGGGGATTTGGCTTTGAGCTGCTCATACCATTCCCAGTGGGATTTCATGGCGTCGTCGGCAAAAAGCTCCGCCTCACGCTGCGGGTTTTTCAGGGCTTCTTCCACCAGCGCCAGCTCTTTTTTGAGCCGTGCAGGCAGGATGGCCAGCCCCATCACCTCAATCAGGCCGATATTCTCTTTTTTGATATGGTGATACTGTGCGTGGGGGTGATATACTCCCAGCGGATGCTCCGGCGTTGTCAGGTTGTTGCGAAGCACCAAATCCATCTCCAAACGGCCGTTTCGGGTGCGGCAAATGGGGGTAATGGTATTGTGCAGGGCGTCTGTGTGGGCAAAAATCCCGGCGGCTTCATCGGTATAGCCACGCCACTGATGCAGGATGACCTCTGCCAAATCCAGCAGGCGCTCGCTGTTTTCCCCGGAAATACGGATGACCGACATGGGCCAGTCTACGATTCCCGCCTCGATATCGTCAAAGCCTTCAAACGCCAGCATCTCCCGCATGGGCGCTTTGGCCATGGGGAACTCATAGCAGCCGCCCTGAAAATGGTCGTGGCTGAGAATGGAACCGCCGACAATCGGCAGGTCGGCATTGGAACCCACAAAATAATGGGGGAATTGCCGCACAAAGTCCAGCAGATGCGCCATGGACTCCCGGCTCACCTTCATGGGGGTGTGCGCCTGATTCAGCACGATGCAATGCTCGTTATAATACACATAGGGGGAATATTGCAAAAACCAGTTTTCCCCGCAAAGCTGGATGGGGATCAACCGGTGGTTGCCACGGGGAGCCTGCGAAAGGTTCCCCCTAAAGCCCTCGTTTTCCCGGCAAAGGGCGCATTTGGGATAGCCGTTTTGGGGCATATTCCGGGCGGCGGCAATCGCTTTGGGGTCTTTTTCCGGCTTGGAGAGATTGATGGTAATCACCATCTCGCCATACTTGGTAGGAGCCGTCCACATCTCATCCTTGGCTACCCGGTCGGTGCGGATATAGTTGGAGCTGCGGCTCAGCTGATAGTAATACTCCGTAGCGGAACGGGGGTCTTCCCGATAGAGGTCATAAAACCGGTGGATGACCTCAGAGGGACGGGGCATCATGCAGTTCATCAGCTCGGTGTCCAAAACATCCCGATAGGGAGCGGTGTTGCCCTCCAGCCGCCCGGTTTCATAGGCCCAGTCCAAAATAGAGTTGAGAATGGGGGCGGGGCTGTCGAGCGCCTCCTCCGGCGGCTCCTGGGTATCATCCCAGCTATCCAGCCCCAACACCACCAGCATCCGGTTGGCGGCATAGGGGCAGTCGGCGCTTTCCAGCAGCCCGTGCTGGCGGCCAAATTGCAGAAGGCGTGCGATTTCTCTGCTGATTTCTGTCATGGTTTGCTCTCCCTCCCTGTTTGGGGACGCCCCGAAAGCAAGACTGCCCGCAAACAGAATTAATATTGAATTTCTGCCAGTTCTCCGGCTTTTTTATAGATATGTCCTGCCGGTACCAGTCCACGCACCATGGAGAGGGGATACACATGGCTTCCTCTGCCTACCACGGTTCCGGGGTTCAATACCGAATTGCAGCCAACCTCCACATGGTCGCCCAGCATAGCGCCAAACTTTTTCAGCCCGGTCACTACTTTCTCGTTTCCGTCATACACCGTTACCAGTGTTTTATCCTGCTTGACGTTGGAGGTCACAGCGCCTGCGCCCATGTGGGAGCAATATCCCAGAATCGAATCGCCCACATAGTTATAGTGGGGTACCTGCACATGGTCGAACAGGATGACGTTTTTCAGCTCGGTGGAATTTCCCACCACACAGTCTGCCCCTACCAGCGCATTGCCACGGATAAAGGCGCCGGGGCGCACCTCGGTGTTGGGGCCGATGATGCACGGGCCGCCGATATAGTTGTTGGGGTAGATTCGGGCGCTTTTGTGAATCCACACGTTTGCCCAGCGCTGCTCATACTCGTTTTCGGGCAAAGAAGCGCCCAAACGGGTGATGAAGGAGCCGATTTCCGGCAGCGCCTCCCAGGGGTAGGTGTATTTTTCCAGAAGGGGGGCGGCAGCGGTATGGCTAAGGTCAAACAGGTTGCGGATCATCAGGGAAGTATTCATAACTGCTCCTTTCGGCACAAGGGCGTATCTGAAAACAAAGAAATTGAAGAATTTTCCACAAGCAATCGGCAGATACAAGGAAAAAAACGCAGGAATCCTTGATGGATTCCGAGTATTTTTAACGCAGTAGCTGCCATTGATTGTAGGGAAAGTCGATAATTTCGACTTTTCTGATAGCCCCTAAAGTACCTGTGTTTATTATAGTGTGATTGGGTGTTTTCCCGCAAGGAACGGATTATGCCAATATATGCAAATTTGTCCCCACTTTTTCTTCTCTTTGGGAAAAGCACCGGTTTTTTGGCTTATGCCAGCTGTTCCAGCGCCAGCGCCAGGATTTTGGCATGGTCAAAGGCCAGCCCGTGGTTTTCCAGAATCACATAGGGGCCGTCGCCCCCGTTGGGGCGCTGCTTTACCCATGCGGTGAGGACATCTTCTCCATTATCAAGGCAAAGCTCGCACACGCCCGGCTTCAGCTCGGTTTTTACCACCGTAAACCAGGCGGCATCTGCTGCGTCGTCGCCGGCCTGCACCGTGATTTCTTCCTCTTTTACCACCGCCATATGCACCACGCTCATCGTCCAGGTGCGGGGGTCACGCCCCGGCTGGCTGAAGGTGAACAGCTGGCGGGGAATCACCCCGGAAATCCCGGTTTCCTCCTCCAGCTCCCGTGCGGCGGCATGTCCCACGGTTTCTCCCGGCTCCACAAACCCGCCCGGCAGCGCCCACTGTCCCAGGCAGGGGTGGCCGCCCCGGCGAACCAGCAGCACCCGGACGGTATCCTCTTTCCGGGTAAAAATGACGATATCGGCAGCTACCGAAGGCCGTGGGTAATCCCCCGGACGGTAATTTGCCAAAAACTCCGCCTCTGTGAGGCCGTTTTTATCTCGAAGCTCCATCAGACAATCCTCCTTTAATCCAGTAAATTATCATCTTTATGATAAACCGTCCCTGCCGGGTTTGTCAATTATCCTTCTATATGTGATGAAATTAAACAAAAATATTTTATATAAAAAATATATACTATTGATTTTAGCAGCAGCTCTTGTTATGATAAATATAAGGGTTCTCAGGGAAATTGACCTGTGCTTTGAAGTTGTGATTTGAAAAAGGAGTGATTTACATGCCATCTTCATTTAAAAATCTAAAGGTAATTTTTACTATTCTCTCCGTTATTGCCGGGATTTTTTTCTTTATCGGGATGATTGTCGATATTAGCATCGGTTGTTTGATGGCAGTCATTTTGCTCCCTATAATCATTATCGCTTTTCGGGCGTTTTTAAAAATTCTGGAAAACGAAATGGAAAGCGAAAGCTATGGCGTCAGCCGCCGCATGATTGATTTGGAATCAAAATTAGAGGAGCTGGAAAACAAGCTGGCAGAAATCGAACTGAAAAAATCCAAATAAAGCCGCCTCTCAAACACTCATTCAACCATTCAAAAGGAATTGCAATGCCCCGGCTGGTATGCTATGATAAGGGCATGTTCTGAACCCAAAGGTTCGCCTGCGGGGGAAGGCAGAAAACCCTGCTTTTTGCAGACAGACGGGCGTGCGGCCTGGTCTGTGTGTTTCTGCGCCCCCGGATAGGCCGGGGGCGTTTTTGTTTGCCGGCAAATTTGATTGATAAAAGGAAAGGACTGTGCTCTATGGAAATTCAGACTGAAACCGGAACCCCGATTTGCAATCCGATTGAGAACCGGGTTGCACTCATCGGAATTGTGGTAGAAAATATGGATTCCGCTGAAAAAATCAACGAGCTGCTTCACCAGTATGCTGGCCGGATTGTGGGGCGTATGGGCGTTCCCTACCATAAGCGGGGGATTTCCATCATCAGCGTGGTGCTGGACGCCCCGCAAAGTGAAATCAGCGCCCTTTCCGGCAAGCTGGGCATGCTTCCGGGCGTGAGCAGCAAGACGATTTATTCCAAAGTATCGGGAGGTGCCCAATGAATGCTTTTTCCCTGCTGGAACAGCTTTCGGCAGAACACACGCTTGACGCATCCCAGTGGGAAGCGCTGATTGCCGCCAACTCCCCGGAGCTGGCCGCCCGTGCGGCAGAGATGGCGTGTGCTGTGCGCCATGAAATTTATGGGAACCGGGTGTTTATCCGTGGGCTGATTGAGTTTACCAGCTATTGCCGCAATGACTGTTATTATTGCGGGCTGCGCCGGAGCAACCGGAACGCCCAGCGCTACCGCCTGACGGAAGAACAGATTCTCTCCTGCTGTGAGGTTGGCTGGGAGCTGGGATTCCGCACCTTTGTGTTGCAGGGCGGAGAAGACCCCTGGTTCACCGATGAAAAAATCTGCGCTCTGGTGCGGGAAATCAAGCGGCGCTATCCAGAATGTGCAGTCACACTGTCAATTGGCGAAAAAGAGGAGAGCAGCTATCGTGCTTATCGGGAAGCGGGAGCCGACCGCTATCTGCTGCGCCACGAAACAGCAGACGATTGCCATTACCGCCGCCTGCACCCGGAGGAGCTTTCGCTTTCGCACCGCTTGGCGTGTTTGCAGACACTAAAGCAGCTGGGATTCCAGACCGGCGCCGGGTTTATGGTAGGCTCGCCGGGGCAAACGCCCGCCACACTTGCCAAAGACATGCTGTTTTTGCAAAAATTGCAGCCGGACATGGTGGGGATTGGGCCGTTTCTGCCGCATCATGACACACCTTTTGCCAAAGAAGCGCCGGGAAGCGGGGCATTGACATGTTATCTGCTCTCGCTGGTACGGCTTATGCTGCCCAGAGTGTTGCTTCCTGCCACCACAGCGTTGGGAACGCTGCTGACAGACGGAAGGGAACGGGGGATGTTGTCGGGCGCCAATGTGGTGATGCCGAATTTATCGCCCAGTGACGTGCGGGAAAAATATCTTTTGTATGACAATAAGCTCCATTCGGGAGATGAAGCCGCCGAGAGTGTCCGGCATTTGCGGGAAAGCATGGCGGCAATTGGTTATGAAGTAGTCGTAGACCGTGGCGACCGTCTGTAACACCTGTTTGCGTGGACAAAACCAAAAGGCTAGCAGTAGCTGCCCCGCAACTTAAAAGTTTTACTCGATTTTTTTCAAAAAATCGTGGGGGTACAGGGGGCAGGGTCTCGCCTGCCGGCTCGGTCGGTGCCCTATTGTGTGCCACTGGCACACGGCACCCCCTTTGCGTCGCCCATCTCAATGGGCGAAATCCCCATGCCGCAGGGCGCATTTTTGAAAAGTGAATTTTAATTTTAGAAGTTGACGCTTACGTCAACTTTAGGAAGAAAGCGTTAGCTTTCTTCACTTTTCTGCAAGAAAAAAAGTTTTTCTGCTACGTTCCTGATGCGGCTATATCGAGCGCACACAGGGAATACCGCAGGTATTCGTGCGCCCCTACGAGCAGCGCTAGAAAATGGGAAACAACTATGTAGGGGCGGTTATCAACCGCCCGAAAACAGGAAACCAATCCCCAAATTGCCCCCGGTATCGAATGGGACGCAAACGGGCGCATGATATGCGCCCCTACAAATCGTGTCAAATATATTGGAATCTTCCTTCCGCTCCGCCCCGGTTCCTTTGGCGGCTTCCTCTATCTGCTCGCATTGCCGGCAATACTTGCCAGGCAATTCTTGCTGGTTTGGCTTTTCATTAAGATTGCTTTTTCGGCTTCGCTTTGCTTGCCTTTTATGGGGGCTCCTCGCCCCCACACCCCCCGCCAGAGGGAATAATCCCCTCTGGACTCCATAAGCGCTCCGCTCCATTTCCTGTTTCTTATTCTTATATTTAGAAAGGTGGTTTCTATGAGCCTCAATTCAACTCCTTCCAGCGAACGCATCCACATCAGCCTATTCGGATGCCGTAACGCCGGAAAATCCAGCCTCATCAACGCCATCACCGGCCAATCCCTCGCCATCGTTTCCGACCACAAGGGAACTACCACCGACCCCGTTTCCAAAGCAATGGAATTACTCCCTCTCGGCCCTGTCCTCCTCACCGACACCCCCGGCCTCGATGATATCGGCCAGCTGGGCGTTCTCCGTATGGAGAAAACCTGGCAGGTATTAGCCAAAACCGACATCGCCCTTCTCGTCGTCGATGCCGTTCAGGGATTCCGGCAGGAAGACCACGACCTGCTCAAAAAGCTCCAGGAGAAAAAACTCCCCCGCCTGGTTGTGATGAACCAATGCGACCGCCTTGCCCCCAACGCTCCCCGCCAGTTTGAAGGGGAAGAATCCGTATTCTGGGTGAGCGCCGCCACAGGCGAAAACATCCACGCCCTGAAAGAGGCCATCGCCGCCCTTCGTCCCCAGCAGGAAGAACGCCGCATTGTGGCAGACCTCCTCTCCCCCGGCGACACGGTGGTACTGGTAACGCCGATTGATGAATCCGCCCCCAAAGGCAGGCTGATTCTCCCGCAGCAGCAAACCATCCGGGATATTCTGGACACCGACGCCGTGGCGCTGGTCACCCGTGAAACCCAGCTGCCCCGCACCCTTGCCGCCCTCAAAGAGCCGCCCCGCATGGTCATCACCGACAGTCAGGCCTTCCGGCAGGTGTCTATGGACACCCCGGACTCTATCCCCCTTACCTCTTTTTCGATTCTGTTCGCCCGGTATAAGGGGAGCCTTGCCGGAGCAGTACAGGGCGTGCTGGCGCTCGATTCGCTTAAAGACGGCGACAAAGTGCTGATTTCTGAGGGCTGCACCCACCACCGCCAGTGCAACGATATCGGATCGGTCAAGCTGCCCAACATGATTCGCAAAAAAACCGGATGTGAGCCGGAATTTGTCTTTACCAGCGGCGGCGAATTTCCCGCCGACCTCACCCCCTATCGCCTGATCGTCCACTGCGGCGGCTGTATGCTCAACCAGCGGGAAATGGAATCCCGCACCCTTCGGGCTGCTCAACAGGGGGTTCCCATGACCAATTACGGGATTCTCATCGCCTATATGACCGGAATTCTCCCCCGGAGCGTGGAGCTGTTCCCCGAAATTGCACGTCTGCTGCCAAACGCATAAGGGGGAATCACGATGTCAAAACCCGTGCGGGGACGGTTTGCCCCCAGCCCAAGCGGACGGATGCACCTGGGCAACCTTTTCTGCGCCCTGATGGCGTGGATTCCGGTTCGGGCAGCCAACGGGGAAATGGTGCTTCGGATTGAAGACCTCGACCCCGACCGCTCCAAGCTGGAATATGCCCTGCAAATTGAGGACGACCTGCGCTGGTTCGGGCTGGACTGGGACGAAGGCGGGCAAAAAGGAGGCCCGTGCGGCCCGTATTATCAAAGCCGCCGCCAGTCTTTATATGAGGAATGTTTTCACCGTCTGGAAGAAAAAGGGCTTGTCTATCCCTGCTACTGCACCCGTGGAGAGCTTCATTCCGCACAGGCGCCCCACCGGGAGGACGGCATGCCGGTGTATTCCGGGCGCTGCCGCTCCCTCTCTCCCGAAGAACGTGCCCGGCTGGCAGAAAACCGCCGTCCGGCATGGCGGCTGACTGTGCCGGACGGCGAGGTTTCCTTTGTGGATGGCTGGCAGGGGAAATACCGGGAAAACCTTGCCCGTGATTGCGGGGATTTCATCATCCGGCGCTCCGACGGCGTGTATGCCTATCAGCTGGCTGTGGTGGCGGATGACGGGGAAATGGGGATCACACAGGTGGTGCGGGGATGCGACCTGTTGGACTCCACCCCCCGGCAGCTTTATCTTTACCGGCTGCTGGGCTATCCCGAACCCGAATTTTTCCACCTGCCGCTGATTCTCTCCGAAACCGGAAAACGCCTTTCCAAGCGGGATCGGGATCAGGATCTGGGCTATCTGCGTTCTTTTTATGGCAGGCCGGAGCCGATTTTGGGACAGCTGGGATTCCGTGCCGGGCTGCTCGACCGTCCGGAATCGGTAACAGCACAGGAGCTGGTACAGGTGTTTTCGCAGCATCCGGAGAGGCTTTCTTTGAAAAAAAGCGCTCTCTGATTCCATTGCATATAGAGTTGTCAATGATGTGTTACACAATAGGGTGGTAACACCTGCATAGAAAATTTTACAAAGATGTAGTATAATACATTAAAAGCCATAAACTTGGAATTTTTAGGCAAGGGTGTGTACTATGCAGTTTTTGAATACAGATTTCTTAGAAAACGAAGAAGTCAAATTAGTTGTGGAGCGATTGGCTGACGGAAATCCCGATAGAAATTGGGTGCCTGCGTATTATTTTCATATTTGCAATTTGCATGGAACCATAATGGGAACATGTGATTTGCGAATTGGATATAACGAGGGGCTCTACTATGGTGGGCACATCGGATATAGTATCAATGAGGAATATAGAGGGCACCATTATGCTGCAAAGGCTTGTAAGCTTCTATTTTCCTTGGCACAAAAGCACGGGATGGACTTTTTGTATATCACCTGTAATCCAGATAATATAGCTTCCAGAAAAACTTGTGAATATTTACAGGGAGAATTTATTGGCATAGTGGAATTGCCCGAAGATAATGATATGCGGGTAAATGATGGTGAAACCCACAAGTGTATTTTTAAGTTCAACCTATAAATCCCATCCATCCCAGTTTATCGGCATACCATATTTGCATGACAGAAAAACATCGTAGCAATACGGTGTTTTTTGTTATCCAAAACTAAAATACCTAACCACAAGTTAGTATAAATACCTTGACCACATGGCACAGGAATTCTAATCCTATTGTGACACTTTTTCTGCTCTGCAAAATATGGTATAATAATTAATTGTGACATGACTATATTCTTACAATGTTCAAAAACTTTCTTTTCTATCACAGAAAGGCTTTGAACCCTATCCTTTTGGGATGGAATCTGAACAGGAGGCGAATCGGAATCATGAAAGAGCTTTGGACCCTGTTCCTCACCTTTTGCCGGATTGGCGGCCTGACCTTTGGCGGCGGCTATGCCATGCTCCCCATGCTGCAAAAAGAAGTGGTGGAAAAATACGGCTGGGCAACTGAGGAAGAACTAATGGACTATTATGCGGTGGGACAATGTACCCCCGGCATCATTGCCGTCAACACAGCAACCTTTATTGGATATCGGCGTAAGGGGATTCTCGGCGCTATCTGCGCCACAGCCGGTGTGGTGTTCCCCTCGCTGGTGATTATTGTTATTATTGCGGCGTTTCTTTCCAACTTTCAGGACAATCTCTATGTACAGCACGCCTTTGCCGGTATCCGGGTAGCCGTTTGCGTACTGGTAGCGGATACGGTTGTAAAGCTGGCCAAAAAGAGCGTAAAAGGATGGGTGGGCATCAGCCTGTTCCTGATTACGCTGGTGTTAATGGTCATCTGGAACCCCTCGCCGGTATGGTTTGTGCTGGCCGGCGCTGTTTTGGGTATGCTTTTGGGGAAGGTTGGTGTGTTGAAGAAATGACTCTGCTTTTATTATTCTATGAGTTTTTTAAGGCCGGCCTGTTTGCAGTTGGCGGCGGACTGGCAACCCTGCCCTTCCTGTATGACATTGCCGCCCGGTATGACTGGCTTCCCATGGAATCCATGCCGGACATGATCGCTATTTCGGAATCCACCCCCGGCCCACTGGGCATCAACATGGCCACCTATGCCGGATATCAGGCTTATGGCGTGTTGGGTTCGATTGTGGCAACGGTGGGCTTGGTGCTGCCGTCGCTGATCGTGATCATCATCATTGCAAATTTCCTCAAAAAATTCCAGAATGCCCGCCTGGTACAGGATGCCTTTTCGGGGCTGCGTCCCATTGTGGCCGCATTGATTGCCGCCGCCTGCTGGCAGGTGATGCGGATTACCCTGTTTTACTTCGATGTGTTTGCCGAAACACAGAATTACCTCGACCTTTTCAACTGGAAAACCCTGTTTTTCTTCGTGCTGATTTTCGTTCTGCTTAGGAAATTCAAGCTGCATCCGGTGGTATACATTGCCGGCGCTGCTGTGGCAGGAATCGTTTTCCAGATGTAAAATGATTTATAAAAAAACCGTTCTGCTTTATAGTCAGAACGGTTTTTTTAAGTGTTTTTTGTTATAGACAAAAAATATTTAAAAAGCAATATAGAATTATTTATAACAAAAGAGGTCAACCATCGGTTGACCTCTTTTGTTTGGCGCGCCCGAAGGGACTCGAACCCCTGACCTTCTGATTCGTAGTCAGACACTCTATCCAGCTGAGCTACGAGCGCATATGCTATTTGAAACAGCTCCACTATTATAGCTTATGCGTCGAGATTTGTCAATAGCATTTTTTAAAAAATTATAAGTTTTTTTCCAACACCAGTAAGCATCGGGAATTTCCCTGGGAAGCTCCCGATTCGTCTGGGTGGATGCAGCTGCGGAGAACCTTAAAGCCGTTGGAGCGCCAGAAAGAAAGCCCCGGCGTGTTGGCCTCAAAGCAGCCAAGTTCCAGCCGCCGGGCGCCGGTTTTGCGGGCGGCCTGCTCAACGGCCTGGAACAAAACGGTTCCCAGCTTTTGCCGGTGGCAGTTTTGATGGAGAATCAGCAGCCCGATATATCCGGTCTGTTCGGTAGGATAGCCCCGGACATAATCCATCAGGGCGGTTGCTTTTCCATCAAAGGAAAGCAGAAGAAAGGATTTGTCGCACAAGCTGCGCCCCGGCGGCAGATGGGTGAGATCTTCTCGGAGATTTTGCAGGGTGGGGGCAGGCTCTCCGGTAAGGGCGTAGTAGCCCTCCCGGTTGCTTGCCAGAATTTCCAGCCCCTGTGTGAGGTTCCCTTCTGCAACCGGCTCGATTTCCCAGCCGGGGAGTGCTTCTGTCAATGCCTGCATGAAAGAAGTCATTCTCCGTCCTCCTCCGGTGCTGCTTCCATGGTCAGCAGGCTGTATCCATATGGCCCCAGATGAA
This sequence comes from Candidatus Heritagella gallinarum, assembly GCA_904394685.1. Taxonomy (GTDB): domain Bacteria; phylum Bacillota; class Clostridia; order Oscillospirales; family Acutalibacteraceae; genus Heritagella_A; species Heritagella_A gallinarum. Next base: position 44,260 of record CAJFNK010000065.1, on the reverse strand, counting down.
GCTGTTCGTTTTTGGGGGCTTCTCCCAGCAGGACATGTACCTGCTGCCATTCATAGGGAATGTGGATATACTGATCCCAACCGGAACGGTTGACCGCCACAAAAACAGCCTGATCTTTTCCGATTCGCAGGAAGGAGAAACATTCTTTTTCGGCAAGATACGGAACCATGCCGCTTTCGGTAAGAGCAGGGCAGTTCTTGCGGATTTTTCCCAGATTCCGATACCATTCCAGCAGCTCCTGGTCTTCCTGCCCCCAGGGATACGTCCCCCGGTTAAAGGGGTCACGGTATCCTTCCAGCCCGGCTTCATCGCCATAATAAATGCAGGGGATGCCGGGGAGCGTGTATTGCAGCAGCGAGGCCAGCCGCAGCAGCTTGAGCCCTTTTTCCCGCTGTTCATGAGAAAGATGATGGCAGCTTTGCCATTCCCGCCCATGATGATATGCCGGTTCACCGGCCAACACGGTGAGGGCACGCTCGGTGTCGTGGGTGCCGATGTGGTTCATCAGGATGTGGATGGTCTGCGGAGGATAGTTTTCCAGAATGTTCATGACACATTCCATCATGTCCGCAGGGTTTGCGCCGGTCAAAAAGCCCAGAATCGCATCCCGGAAGGGATAATTCATCACGCTGTCCAGCTGGCCGCCCAGAAGATAGCGGCGGTTTTGCCCATAGGCGCATTTGTTGGAGGCGTCTTCCCACACTTCACCCAGCACCAGCGCATCTGATTTTTCCTCTTTGGCGGCTTTGGTGAGGGCGTTGAGAAACTCATCGGGAAGCTCGTCGGCCACATCCAGCCGCCAACCGGCAGCGCCAACCCGCAGCCATTTGCGGATAATGCCGTTTTTGCCGTTGATATAGCGCATATAGTCCTCGTTGGTTTCGTTCACGTTGGGAAGCGTAATAAAGTTCCACCAACATTCATAGTCGTTTGGCCAGTGGCGGAAGGTATACCAGGAAGAATACGGCGAATTTTTGGAGTTATAAGCGCCTTGGGAACGATAGCGCCCTTCCCGGTTAAAATAGACGCTGTCACTTCCAGTGTGGCTGAACACGCCGTCCAGAATCACCCGGATGCCGTGCTTTTTGGCAGACTCGCAAAGGCTGCGGAAATCCTCCTCGTCTCCCAGCAGGGGGTCGATGCGGGAATAATCGGCTGTGTCATAACGGTGATTGGAGTGCGACTCAAAAATCGGGTTGAGGTACAGGCAGGTCACGCCCAGAGATTCCAGATAGTCCAGCTTTTCCTCGATGCCCTTTAAATCGCCGCCAAAATAGTCCTTGTTGGTGATCTCCCCGGTTTCATCCGGCCACCAGTGAGGGCCTTCGATCCAGTTCTGGTGCATCTTCCGGTCGGCGGGGACGTTCTCTTTGGGCGCTCCGGAGCAGAAAAAGCGGTCGGGGAAAATCTGGTACATAATGCCGCCGCTGAGCCAGTCGGGGGTTTTGTATTCGTGACTGAACACCGTCAGCTGCCAGCGGTCTTTCCCCGAAAGGATGCCGTCGCCGCCATAGGTGCGGTTCAGAGTCAGGCGGCCACGCCAGGTGTCCACCTCAAACCAGTAAAAGCGCAGGCCGGCGGTTTCCGGGCGGTAATCACATTCCCACCATTCGGCGTGATCGCCGTTCATGCCGCACCAGAACATGCCGTAGCGCTCGGTGTTTCCGTGGGTATCGGAGATCAGCAGGGCGGCAGCAGAGCAGCGCAGATCCCGGTCCATGCTGATTTTAAAGTGGACATTGGTGCCCTCCTCCACCGCTCCGGTAGGGAATCGATATTGAGGATTGCGAGAATGGAACATGATAATTCTTCCTTCCTGAATAAGGTTCTTTTCCTTCTTAGGATACCCCGGCGCTTCTTTTCTCAAAACACAGACAGCACCCATTTTGATCTTTTACAAAACCTGTGCGGAGCATCCAAAAACAAATCGCTGACAGATTCAGACAGAGCAAAATAGTATGATGTTCAAAATAAAAAGCGGGCGGTGTTTCCGGCTGTCAAAGCCAGAAGCATCCGCCCGTTGAGGGGTTGTTTCAGCAGGCCCCTTTTTATCTCTGGGGCTCGATCAGGGAGACGTTTGCAGCGGCTTTTTTAGCCGGTTTTACCGTTACATTCTCCGGCACCGGTTTGGCGTGCCAGATGTTATCGGCGTATTCACGAATCGCACGGTCAGCAGCAAAACGTCCGGCCTTGGCGGTGTTCACCAGGCCCATACGGTTCCACTGCTTCTGATCCAGATAGACCTTTGCGGCTTTCTGCTGAATCTGAGAATAAGACTCAAAGTCAGCCAGCACCATATACGGGTCAACCTTCGACAGGGAGTTATAAATATCCTTGAAGTCTACGCCGCCGAATCCACGCTGCAATTCCTGCATGGCGTTGCGGATCACGGGGTTGTTGTTCATATATTCATAGGGATGATAGCCGTTCTGCTTGAAGGTGTTGACCTCCGGTGTGGTCATGCCGAACAGGAAGATGTTCTCATCGCCCACTGCTTCATGAATCTCCACATTGGCGCCGTCCAAAGTACCCATGGTGATGGCGGAGTTAATCATGAACTTCATGTTAGAGGTACCGGAAGCCTCGGTGCCGGCCAGAGAAATCTGCTCGCTGATTTCGGCGGCAGGAATCATCAGCTCGGCCAGAGAAACGCAGTAGTTCTCCATAAATACGACCTTGAGCTTATCATTCACCTTGGGATCGTTATTGATGACTTTGGCCAGAGTGGCGATCATCCGGATCATCTGCTTGGCAAAATAATAGCCGGGTGCGCTCTTTGCGCCAAAGAAATAGGTGTGGGGGGTGTAATCGGCGTTGGGATTTTCACGCAGCCACTGATAGGTAGCCAGAATGTGCAGAGCGTTCATGTGCTGGCGCTTATATTCGTGCATACGCTTTACCTGCACGTCAAAGATGGAATCGGGGTTGACCTTAACGCCGCAGTTCTTGGCAACATACTCGGCAAGGCGAACCTTGTTGTCGTGCTTGATTTTCTGCATCTGTGCCAGTACCGCTGCGTCGTCTTTGTATTGCAGCAGCTTTTCCAGCTGGTTGGCGTCGGTGGTATAGCCGTTGCCGATCAGTTCGTCCAGCAGGCTGCCCAGTTTCGGGTTGGCCTGATTCAGCCAGCGGCGGTGTGCAATGCCGTTGGTGACGTTCTTGAACTTATGGGGCATTTCGGTATAGAAATCGTTGAACACGGAGTCCTTGAGAATATCGCTGTGCAGCTGGGAAACGCCGTTGACAGAGTGGCTGCTGATAACGGCCAGATTTGCCATTTTCACATAGCCGTCGTTCAGCGGGGCCATACGGCCTACTTTGTATCCGTCTACGCCACGGGCGTGCATATCGGCGCAGAAACGGCGGTTGATTTCTTCCACGATCTGATAGATTCTGGGCAGATACATCTTGAACATATCCACGCCCCAGCACTCCAGCGCCTCGCTCATAACGGTGTGGTTGGTGTAGGCGATGGTACGGGTAACGATATTCCAGGCATCATCCCAGCCGTAGCCACACTCGTCCAGCATGATCCGCATCATTTCGGGGATAGCCAGCACGGGATGAGTGTCATTGAGGTGGATGGCTGCCAGCTCCGGCAGGTTGTCGAGTGACTGGTTGCTGAACAGATGGCGGCGGATAATATCCTGAATGGTGGCGGATACCAGGAAGTACTGCTGCATCAGGCGCAGGCTTTTGCCTTCCATGTGGTTATCTTCGGGATACAGCACCTTGGTGATGACCTCGGCCATGGCGTTCTGCTCCATGGCACGCATATAGTTGCCGCCGTTAAAGAGCTTCATATCAAACTCGTCGGCCTGTGCCTTCCAGATACGCAGCACGCTGACGCCCTTGCCGTCGTTGCCGGCGATATACAGGTCATAGGGGACAGCGATCACCTTGGTGTAATCTTTGTGATTGACGATATGATACTGGTTATTCCAGTATTCCTCGATGTGGCCGTTGAAGTGTACTTCTACGGATTTCTCCGGCACTTCCTGCATCCACACACGGCCGCCGGGCAGCCAGAAATCGGGCAGCTCCGTCTGCCAGCCGTCCACCAGCTTCTGGCGGAAAATGCCGTATTCATAACGCAGGGAATAGCCCATTGCATAATATCCCTGAGAAGCCAGTCCATCCATAAAGCAGGCAGCCAGACGTCCCAGACCACCATTGCCCAAGCCGGCATCCGGCTCCTGCTCATAGAGAGCATCGAGCTTGATGTCCATGTTGGCCAGCGCTTTGCGGAAGGGTTCTTCCAGATGCAGGTTATACAGGTTATTACGCAGGGAACGGCCCAGCAAAAACTCCATGCAGAGATAATAGACTTTTTTGGTGTTGGTTTTTTCGGCTTTTTCCTTACATTCGTTGCGTCCCCGCACCATCAGATCACGCAGAATCAGGGCGACAGCCTTGTAATACTGCTCATCCGTTGCATTTTCGGGGCTCACGCCAAAATTGTGGGAGAGCTTTTCTTTAATCAGGGATTCAATCTGGGGTACGGAAAGATTATAATTCATAAATCATCATGACCTCCAAACGTGGTTTTATACCGTAAGGGTTTACCGGTATCGCCTCAAGCCACCTGAGAGCGCTCCGATTCTCCGGCGAAGGCTCATCCAGTTTCAGACGTACTATAAGGCGTTGGCAGAAGGAACAGAGTTCCAAATCCTTACAATATGTTATTATATACCAAATTAACCCCGGATACAAGAGGGTAGGGGGATTGGTGGTTTTTTTGTGAAAATGATTAATTTTTGGCTTGACTATGCGAAATTTTAAGATTTCTTTGGATGAAATCACAAAAAATATGCGAGGGAAATTTCTGAGTATTTCTTGTAAAATTTAGACAAAATTCATTTTTTCAGAGGAAAACACAGGTCATTTTGTAAAAGATGCGGCCATCAACCGTAAGTCCGGCAATTCTTTTTCGGATTCCTCTTTCTTATTTTGTCAGGATGCCGTATAATGGGAACAGAATGAAACTGCCGGAAAGGAGCGGAACTCCATTGAGTAAAAACAAAGTAAAACTTGAGATCTGCGGCGTTGCGTGCAGCATCGTTTCGGATGATTCCAATGAATATATTACCTCGGTTGGCCACGAAGTCGAAGAAGCGGTTCGGGGGGTGCTCCGCCAGAATGACCGTGCTTCGCTGACAATGGCGGCTGTGATCGCCGCACTGAACTTTTGTGACGCTTCCCACAAGGCAGCCCAGTCTGCCGACCAGCTGCGCTCGCAGATTCGGGATTATCTGGAGGATGCGACCCGTGCCAGAATCGAGGCCGAAGAAGCACAGCGGGAAATCGGGCGCATGAAGCAGGAAATCCAGACCCTGCGTGCCCGGCTGGAAGAAAAGGAAACCGCCTCTGCCACATCAAAAGATGGCGGGGAAGAAAGCGCCCCCTCTTTGCCTGTGAAACGGCCTGCCCCGCAGAGCGTGCAGAAAGGCAGCTTTTCCAACCCTCTCAAGCCTACGGTTACGCCGGAGCAAGAAGGGTTTATGAGCTTTTTTGAAAAAAAGGACGCCGAATCATAATCTGATACAAATCCTGTGAGAGAGAGGAAACCAATGAAACTTCCTTCCTGTGTGGAGGTGCTTGCCCCTGCCGGGTCCGGTGAATCGCTGGAAGCGGCGGTGCGGGCGGGTGCCGATGCCGTTTATTTGGGTGGGAGCGCCTTCAGCGCAAGGGCTTCCGCCAAAAATTTTACCAATGACCAGCTCCGGCAGGCGGTGGAATACTGCCATGCCCGTGGGGTAAAAGTATATCTGACCGTGAATACCCTTTTGCGTGAGGACGAACTGCCCGCCGTTCTGTCGTTTTTGGAGTTTGTCTGTTCGCTGCCCGTTGACGCCCTGCTGGTGCAGGACTTGGGCCTTTTCCGCCTGATACGCAAGGCGGCGCCGGAGCTTCCTGTCCATGCTTCCACCCAGATGAGTATCCACACACCCGCAGGGGCCAGGATGCTGTATGAAGAAGGCATGGAGCGGGTGGTGCTTGCACGGGAGCTTTCCCTTTTAGAGATGCGGGAGATTGCCGACAGCTGCCCGGTGGAGCTGGAAGCGTTTGTCCATGGGGCGCTTTGCATGTCGGTTTCGGGGCAGTGCTATTTCAGCGCCATGCTGGGGGGCAGAAGCGGCAACCGGGGCATGTGTGCCCAAACCTGCCGTCTGCCGTTTGCAGCGCCCGGTGGTACAGGGCACGATTTGAGCCTGCGGGACCTTTCGATGATTACCCGTATGGAGGAACTGCGCCGGGCAGGGGTGTGCTCCGCCAAGATTGAAGGGCGCATGAAGCGCCCGGAATATGTGGCGGCGGCCACGGCGGCCTGCCGCCAGTCGGCAGACGGGATGCCGCCCGACCCACAGCTGCTGGCAGATTTGGAATCGGTGTTTTCCCGTTCGGGATTCACCAGCGGCTATCCGGATGGAAAGCTGGGGGTGGAGATGTTCGGCACCCGCACCAAAGAAGATGTGACCGGGGCGACCTCGGCGGTATTTGCCCGTCTGCACGGCCTGTATCGGGAAGAACGGCAGCGGGTGCCGGTAACGCTGCGCCTGCGGGTGCTTTCGGGCGAGCCGGTGTCCCTTTCTGCCTGGGATGACGAGGGGCACACGGCGCAGGCGGTGAGCGAGGTGTTCCCCGAACCCGCCAAAAATCGCCCAATTGACCGGGAGCGGTGCGCTTCCCAGCTGGAAAAAACAGGCGGGACGCCGTTTGTCTGCCGGGAATTGGATTGCTGCCTGGGAGAAGGGCTTTCCATTCCGGTTTCACTATTGAACCGGCTGCGGCGAGAGGTGCTGGAAAATCTTCTGGCACAGCGGGCTTCCCGAAGCCCGGTTCCCTTTACCATGCCCGATGTAACCGAAACGGCGCATCCGGGAGCGCCGGAACCTGCAATCCGAGGATTTTTCCAGCGCCCGGAGCAGGTGGGCGATTGGGCAAAAGACTGCGAAAAAGTCTGGCTGCCCCTGCACACGCCGCTGCCGGAGCTGCTGCGCCTGCGGGAGCAGGGCTTCCCGGTGGGGCTGGCTTTGCCAAGAGCCTTTTTTGGCGGGGAAGAAACCGTTCGCCGGCTGCTTTCGGAGCGGATGGACGCCGGGTTCCTGGATACCTGGGTAGGCAATCTGGGCGCTGTGGCGCTTGCTTGGGAAATGGGGGCGGCGCTTCACGGCGGATTTTCGCTGAATATCACCAATTCGCAGTCGCTGCGCTGGCTGGAGGAGCGGGACTTTGCTTCGGCGGAGCTTTCGTGTGAGCTGACGCTGGAACAGTGCGCCCGGCTGGGCGGGAGCCTGCCCAGAGGGATTTTGGCCTATGGCAGGCTACCGGTGATGCTTTGCCGAAACTGCCCGGCTGCCAATTCGCCCAAGGGCTGCCTCAACTGCAAGGAAGCGCCCCTGCTGCGTGACCGGAAAGGCGCCCAGTTCCCGGTGCTTTGTACCCGCACGGCGGGATACCGGTATAGCGAGGTGCTCAACAGCGTCCCGCTGTCGATGGGTGACCGCAAACGAGAAATCCGAGGACAGGATTTTGTCGTATTTCGTTTTACTGTGGAAAGTCCTGTGGAAACAGAGGAAGTCTTCCGGCGGTGGCAGACGGGGGAAAACCCGCATGGAAACTATACCAGAGGACTATATTACCGTGGTTGGGAGTCATGTTGAAAATTCGGTGGAAAACGTTGAAAACTCTGTGAAAAGCCTGGGGAAACCTCTAAACACTGATAAAAGGGGCTTTTTGAGAATGATTTTGCCCCAAGAAAGGATATCCGAATGGAACTGAAAAATACCTGTAATATGTGTTTGCCAATTAAGAAGGTGCGCCCGGAGGCGATCATACCCAAACGTGCCACACAGGGGAGCGCCGGGATGGATTTGAGCGCCTGCATCGAGAAGCCAATGGTGCTGGAGCCGGGACAGCGGGCGCTGATTCCCACCGGGATTGCCGCTGCAATCCCACAGGGAGCCGCCGGGATGATTTATGCCCGGAGCAGCCTGGGCGTGCGGCATGGCGTGGCGCTTTCCAATGGAGTCGGCGTGGTGGACAGCGACTACCGGGGAGAAATCCAGGTGGGGCTGTGTAACTTTTCGAGCGAACCGTTTACCATCCAGCCGGGAGAACGGATTGCCCAGCTGGTGCTGCACCCGGTGCTGATGCCGGAAGTGTGCGAGGTGGAGGAGCTGGACGACACGCTGAGAGGAGAAGGCGGGTTCGGCTCTACCGGCCGCCTGTGAGGGGAGGACAAAAATGAAGCGGGTAGTTTTCCGGCTGCTGCTGTTGGCCGTGCTGCTGGTGCTGGCCGTGTTTTTGGGAAACGCCGCTGCCCAGGGCTGCGAGGGAATCCCCTTCCTTTCGTGGTTGGCCTGGCGGATTCAATTCGGCTGGGACCCTGTCACGCTGGACCTCTATGTGATGCAGCTGGCATTTGGCGCCCATATTAATATCAGCGTTGCAGAAACCGTGCTGGTTTTGGGCGCTGTTTTGCTTGGGAGCCAGATAAAAATTAATGTTTAATTCATGTATTTTTCATGGACAGAGCGCCGGTATGCAGGCACTCTGTCCAGAATTTTTTTCCGGGGTTGCCATTGGGTGCTGAAATCTGATAAAATTTACATAAATCCGGGTTTGAGCGCCAGTTTCCTGTTGAGAAAAAGAGGAAAAAGGGGTATAATAAAGCGTACTATCTAAAATCGGTTTCTCAAATCTGGCAAGTTGCCAGGCAGGTTGCCGGGCAGGTTGCCAGGCAGGTTGCCGGGAACCGGGTTTGACTTGAATATTGTGTGATGTTTATGGTTGATATATGCTGGTGAAGGAAAGGGGAATTTTTCATGTTTTCAAAGGATATCGGAATTGATCTGGGCACAGCGAATACCCTGGTATTTATGAAGGGTAAGGGCATTGTCATGCGGGAGCCTTCTGTGGTAGCGGTAGACATCCGTTCTGAAGAAGTTCTGGCAGTAGGCACACAGGCCAAAGAGATGATTGGCCGTACCCCCGGCTCGATTGTGGCCGTGCGCCCGCTGAAAGACGGCGTTATTGCCGACTTTGATGTGACCGCAACCATGCTCAAGCATTTTATCCGCAAGGCGATTAAATCCAATTCTTTCAGCCGTCCCCGTGTGGTGGTGTGTATCCCCTCTGGCGTGACCGAGGTGGAGCGCCGTGCGGTTGAGGACGCTGCCCGTCAGGCTGGCGCTAAAGAAGTGGAACTGATCGAGGAGCCCATGGCCGCCGCTATCGGCGCAGGCCTGCCTGTGGCAGAGCCTACCGGCAGCATGGTGGTGGATATCGGCGGCGGTACCGCCGAGGTCGCTATTATTTCTCTGGGCGATATCGTTACTTCCTGCTCCGTGCGGGTTGCCGGCGACAAGTTTGACGAGTCCATTATTTCTTATGTGAAGAAGAAGTATAACCTGCTCATCGGTGAGCGCACCGCTGAGGATATCAAGATCAAGATTGGTTCTGCCTATCCCACCGAGGAAATGAAGGATGTGACCATGGAGATCAAGGGTCGCAACCTGGTGGACGGCCTGCCCAAAAATGTGACCATCCACGCCGACGAGGTGCGGGATGCACTGGCCGACCCGCTGATGACGATTGTAGACGCCATCAAGAGCACCCTGGAAAAGACCCCGCCGGAGCTTTCTGCCGACGTGATCGACCATGGTATCATGCTGACCGGCGGCGGCGCTTTGCTGCTGGGTCTGGATCAGCTGGTTTCCCAGGAAACCGGTATGCCCGTCCATGTGGCGGAGCGTCCTCTGGACTGTGTGGTTGACGGTACCGGCAAGCGCTTGGAAATCGTAATGCCCAGAGAGTATTATAAGGCAAACCGCCGCTAAGCGGGGGGCGCCTTGGCTGTTCTGTTACGGCATATTTTGTCCGATATATCATGTCTGGGGCTGCCACCCTTTTCCCCATGCGGCCGGCGCTGCTCCGGCTGGGGGGGAATGGGTGATAGCCCCTGTTCTTTTTTGGGAACTGATTTGTAAGGAGGCGTTTTGATTGAAAGGTTTTTTTCAAAACAGGAGCTTTAAAATTCTGCTCGCCTCGGTGTTTGTGTTGCTGGGGCTGATGCTCTACACCAACAGCGTGGGCAGTTCCGCTACCGCCAACCTTTTGAGCCTGCTGTCTTCTCCCATGCAGCGGATCAGTACCGGCGTTACCACCAACGCTTCGGTGCTGGCGCAGGAGCTGACGGTTTCCAACCAGCAGCTTCAGGCGGAAAACGATGCGTTAAAAGAGGAGATCCGCAAGCTGCGGGAGCAGCTGGTGGACTATTATGATATTAAGCAGAAAAATGAACAGTATGAAACCGTGTTGGAGTTGAAAGATGAAAACCGAGATTATAAAATGCTGCCGGCAACGGTCATTGGGCGTGACCCCAACGATGTGTTCTATGGATTTTCCATCGATCAGGGATATCTTAACGGGGTTTCCAAAAATGACCCGGTGATTACCGGCGACGGAATTGTCGGCTGGGTTTCGGAGGTATACGCCACTTCCAGCCAAGTGACGACGCTGTATTCCCCCAACACCAAAATCGGCGCAATCGCAAAAGAAAGCCGTGACACCGGTGTGACGGGCTGCGATATTACTCTGGCCGATCAGGGGCTGATTAAAATGGCCTATCTCACCTCGGAAAACACCATCGAGGCCGGGGACATCATCACCACCACCGGGCTTTCGGGCATGTATCCCAAAGACCTGCTCATCGGTACGGTGACGGATATCCAATATGAAGATAACGGGGTTTCCCAGTATGCGCTGGTAAAGCCCTTTGTCGATATCAAGAATGTGCGGGACATCTTTATTATCACCGATTTTGTGGGCAAGGGTGAAATTGCGATTACCGAACAGACGGACCCCGAAAAAGATTCGGCTACCCCGTCCCCTAGCCCTTCTCCCAGCCAAAGTCCCAGCCCGTCCCCTTCGCCGGAGGGATGATGTATGGAAAATCGTTATCGCTTTATCCGGTATTTTGCCTATGCGCTGGAATTGCTGGTGCTGTATATGATTCAGCAGACACCGGGTCTGCTCCCGCCGCTGTTGGGGGCAAGGCCGATTCTGATTATCCCTGCCGCTCTGGCAATCGCCATGTTTGAAACCGAACTGCCGTCGATGGCCTTTGGTATTTTTGGCGGGCTGCTGATTGATTTCGGCATCGGCGATGCACTGGGATTTCACGGGATTTTGTTGGGCGTGGCCTGTTATGTCATCAGCGCCTTTTCCGCCGACCTTCTGCGTACCAACCTGCTCACCTCGTTTTTGGTGAACACGCTGGCGCTGGTGCTGATTGTTTTGCTGCAATGGCTGTTTTATTATGTGCTGTATGGGTATGATAATTGTACCTATGCGCTGGTATACCATTATCTGCCCCGAATCGCCTATTCGTTGATTTTGACCCCGATTACGTTCTATTTTAACCGTGCATTCGCTTTGTTGATACGACCATCAGAGTAACTCTGACTTTGATAGTTTATAACCATTTGTCCCGGAAGGAGGAATTCCATCGTGAAGAAGTTTGCAGGAATCGGCCGCTATGTGGTGTGTGCATTGTTGCTGATTGGAATTTTCAGTGCGTTTGCGCTGCGCCTGTTCCAGTGGCAGATTGTGGACGGACAGAGCTATTATGACTTGTCCAACACAACTGTTTCTTCGTATATCAAGCTCACCGCTACCCGTGGGGAGATTCTCGACCGGAACGGGAAGGAGCTGGCCAAGAACCGCACCTGCTATAATATCGTATTTGACGATACTTTGATCGACCATGAAAAGCTCAACGACACGATCTTGGAGCTGATTGGCATCATGGAGGAAACCAAAAGCGAATGGATTGACGTGCTTCCCATTCAACTGGAGGCAGATGGTACCTATTCTTTTAAGGAAGACTATGATTCCGAGATTGAATTTTTAAAAAGCAGCAGCATGCTCCATATGAACTCTTATGCCACGGCGGATGAGTGCATGAAGCAGCTGATCGAGATGTTTGACTGTCAGGACTATGACCCGCAGGACGCCATCAAAATCATTTCGGTGCGCTATAACATGAAGAAGAACCTGTTTGACGCAGATTCTCCCTATACATTTGCCAAGGATATTTCGGCAGACGTAATGACCGTTGTCAACGAGCGTACAGCCAATATGCCCGGCGTTCGGGTAGATGTAAGCACCATCCGGGAATACCCCGACGGTGCGCTGGCTCCGCATATTATCGGGAAGACAGGCCCTCTTTCTGCCGAGCAGTATGACGAGATCAAAAAGGAAAACAACACCTTTAGCCTGGAGAATCTTTCGGGTTATTCCTATGACGATACCATTGGACAAAACGGGATTGAATGGGCGCTGGAAGATACTTTGCGAGGGGAAAACGGGAAACTGACGCTGGAAACAGACCGGGAAGGAAACCTCACCAGTTCGGAAATAGAGGTCTCCCCAAAGGCGGGAAATACGGTGTATCTCACACTGGATTCCCGAATCCAGTCGGTGGTCAATACTTCGCTTGCCAAAAACGCCAAAGCTGCCAAAGAAAATGCAGTCCCTACCGAGAAGGACCCCAAGGGTGCCGACTGTGAAGCCGGTGCGGCGGTGATGATCGACCTAAAAACCGGTGCTGTGCTGGCCGCCAGCACGTATCCCACTTATGACCTGAATAAATATATCAGCGATATCGCCTATTATAATCAGCTCAATAACGATGAAACGTTCCCGATGATTAACCGGGCGTTCAGCGGTACGTTTGCTCCTGGCTCAATTTTTAAGCCGGTAGTGGCGGCAGCTGCGCTGGAGGAGGGGATTATTAACCCTACCAGCACCGTGTACTGCGGACATTACTACACTTATTATACCAAAGACACGAAACTGGCTCCCACCTGTATGGGCTGGCATTATGACACGAATATTTATAAAGCGCTGGAAAAATCCTGCAATATCTTTTTCTATGATGTGGGACGTCGCTTGGGGATTGAAAAGCTCGACGCTTATGGAACCCTGTTTGGATTGGGACAAAAAACCGGATTGGAAGTGCCGGAAAGCGCCGGCGTACTGACAAATCCAGAGGATTACGAGCGCCGTTCGGGCGATACCTGGACCGATGGTATGACACTTTCGGCAGCAATCGGACAGATGGATAACTCCTTTACCCCGGTACAGCTGGTGAGCTACTGTGCTTCGATTGCAAATGGCGGTGACCGCTTACAGCTGCATCTGGTGGATAAGGTGACCGACTATACCCGCCAGAATGTAGTGGAAGAAAAAGGAAAGACGGTCCTCAATGAGGTTGGCGTCAGCGATGAGAATCTGGAAATTGTGCGGGAAGGAATGGCAAAGGTAACAGAGGCAGGCGGAACGGCTGCTGATTTTGCCAACTATGGCGTAAAGATCGGTGCAAAAACCGGTACGGCTCAGACAGGAACCGGGAACTCGGATAACGTCACCTTTATTGCGTTCGCTCCCTATGATGAGCCCGAAATTGCGATTGCAGTGGTGCTGGAACACGGCTCCAACGGCACTTATTCCAAAAACATCGCCCGTGATATGCTCAACGCTTATTTCTATAATGCGTATGTTGACGAAAAGGGTGAGATTGTGGTTCCTTCGGCCGCTGATGCCCTGAAAGACGACAAATAATGGCGGTTTATCATAAGTTTTGCTATGTATAGTTGCTGAATTGTTGGATATTTTTTGTAGAAAACGGATAGATTTGAGAAAATGGGATAAATTCCACAAAAACGCTTTGACTAGCGTTTCGGTTTGTGGTAACATGATTAAAGAGGTATTGTTTCATGGGAGCAATTACGGTAATTACATCAGGTAAAGGCGGTGTGGGAAAATCTACCACATCTGTGGGGTTGGCCTGCGCCCTTTCCCGCAGAGGCCGCAGGGTGCTGCTGGTAGACGGCGACGCCGGTTTGAGAAGTCTTGACCGGATGCTGGGAGTAGAAGCCAGTCTGGTTTATGATATCTCAGATGTGGCGGCCGGAAGGTGTGAGCCGATTCGGGCAATTTATCCCTGCCCCGGATTTCAGGATCTGTTTCTCCTGCCTGCCCCTGCACGGGAGCAGGACACCATTGCGCCTGATGTCATGAAAAAGCTCATCCCCATGCTGGCTGCTTATTACGATCATGTGTTGATCGATAGTCCGGCGGGAGTGGGAACCGGGCTTCTTTCAGCCGCTGCCGCCGCCCAGAGGGCGCTGGTGGTGTCGAATCCCGACCCCGTTTGTCTCCGTGATAATGCCATTACCCGCCGTGTGCTGGAAGAATTGGGAATCCGGGAGCAGCGGCTGGTCATCAATCGATTTCAATACAGCCGCTTTAAAAAGCTGGGATGTTTTCAGGACTTGGATGACATCATCGATGAATCCGGGATTCAGCTGATTGCTGTGATTCCCGAAGACGTACAGCTGGCGGCAGCATCTGCCAAAGCGCAGCCGGCCTCTCACCGGTCTGCCGGGTCGATGGCGTATTCCCGGCTTGCTGCCCGGTTAGAAGGGGAGCGGGTCCCTTTGCCATCCCTGCGGAAATTTTAAGAGGTTTTTATCAGTGTTTTCCTGACTCATCAAAATAGAGTTTCTCATACTGTATTTTATTTTCTGGAAATCAAGCTGTCAAAATAGAAGGAGGAGTTCCCATTGAAAATTGCACTGATTGCTCATGACGCTAAAAAAGAACTCATGGTTCAATTTTGTATTGCATACTGCGGCGTTCTCAGCCGCCATATTCTCTGCGCTACCGGTACCACCGGTAAGATGGTTTCAGAGGCGACCGGCCTGCAGATCCAGCGTTTCCTGAGTGGTTCTCAGGGCGGCGACCAGCAGATTGCAGCACGCATTGCCTGCAACGAAATCGACCTGCTGCTGTTTTTCCGTGACCCGCTTAGCCCCAAACCGCACGAGCCTAACGACATGAACCTGCTGCGGCTGTGTGATATGCACAACATCCCGGTTGCAACCAATATTGCTACCGCCGAGGTGCTGATTCACGGCTTGGAGCGTGGCGATCTGGATTGGCGTACTATTGTTAATCCGGCTTAATCATGATTTCTCATACAGCGATGAACGGGAGCAGTATGGGGGTTTCTCCACAGGGAGGGCAGGCCGTGACTGAGAGTCTGCCCGGAAATAGAAAACCCCAGAAGGACACCCGGGAGCTGTTGCGGTTTGCCGCACGTTCTTCTGCGTTAAAGAAGGAAAAGGAGGGCGCTTTTGCGTCCTTGAAAAAGGGTGGCACCACGAGGATATCCCCTCGTCCCTTTGTTGGGACGGGGGTATTTTATTTTCATATAAAGGAGAGCAAAATACTATGGCACTATTAACACAGGCGCCCAAAGGCACACAGGATCTTCTTCCTCCTCAGAGCGGGAACTGGCAGACCGTTGAGGATGTGATGAGAAGCGAGGCTGCTATCCACGGGTTTGGCGAAGTTCGCACGCCCGTGTTTGAACATACCGAGCTGTTCCTGCGGAGCGTGGGAGATACCACAGATGTGGTAGAAAAACAGATGTATACCTTTAACGACAAGGGCGGCCGCTCCGTTACCCTGCGTCCCGAAGGCACCGCCGGCGCTGTCCGTGCTATGCTGGAGCATGCGGTTTATAACGAGGGATTGCCGGTAAAACTGTATTACCTCACATCCTGCTATCGCTATGAGAAGCCGCAGGCAGGGCGTTTGCGTGAGTTCCACCAGTTTGGCGTGGAGATGTTTGGCGCAGAGGCTCCAGTTGCCGATGCAGAGGTCATCTGTCTGGCAAAATCCATTTTTGACCGTCTGGGCGTTCGCAACCTGACGTTGGAGCTGAACTCCATCGGCTGTCCTACCTGCCGTGCAAAGTTCCATCAGGCGCTCAAAGAGTATTTCGAGGGGCATCGGGACGAGCTTTGTGAAACCTGCCTTTCCCGTTTGGAGCGCAACCCGATGCGGATTCTGGACTGCAAGAGTCCGGTTTGCTCCAAAATTGCCGAGGGCGCACCGCACATTCTGGATTATCTGTGCGACGACTGCAAAGAGCACTTCGAGGGTGTACAGTCTTATTTGAACGCTGCCGGGGTGGAATATGTTGTGAACCCCACCATTGTCCGTGGACTGGATTACTATAACCGCACCGTGTTTGAGTTTGTCAGCAACGACCTGGGCGCCCAGAGCACGGTTTGCGGCGGCGGCCGTTATGACGGCCTCACCGAGCAGATGGGCGGCAAGTCCATGGCAGGCTTGGGCTTTGGCCTTGGCATGGAGCGCCTGATGCTGGTGTTGGAAGCACAGAAGATTGAGCTGCCAGCTCCGCCTTCCTGCGAGGTGTATATCGCTTCGATGGGACAAAACGCTTCCAAAGAGGCGTTCCGTCTGGTGACAGAATTGCAGCGCAGCGGCATTGTGGCCGCCTGCGACCTTTGCAGCCGTGGCCTCAAGGCGCAGATGAAGTATGCCAACAAAATCGGCGCTGCGTTTACGCTGGTTCTGGGCGACAACGAGCTGGAGCAGAAAAAGGCCAAAATCAAAAACATGAAGACCGGCGAGGAAACCTCCATCTCTCTGGGAGAGGCTTTTATGGATGATTATCTGTCGGTTTCTGTGGCGGCGGCTGATCTGGGCGAACTCGCATTTTAAATTGTAATAAATCTAATATTTTATACGTTCTGTAAAGGAACGGTAATCGTAGGAGGCAATTATCATGGCAGAAACCATCAAGGGGCTCAAGCGCACCCATTATTGTGGGGAGCTTCGCCCGTCCGATATCGGCAAAGAGGCCGTTGTGTTTGGCTGGGTACAGCGCCAGCGTGACCTGGGGCAGCTGATCTTTATCGATTTGCGTGACCGCACCGGTATTGTCCAGCTGACCTTTGACGACAGCACCGACCGCAGCATTTTTGAAAAGGCATTTTCCGCCCGTTCCGAGTTTGTGCTGGCTGCCCGTGGGCAGGTTCGGGAGCGTGACTCCAAAAACATGGAGATCCCCACCGGTGAAGTGGAAATCTATGTGCAGGAGCTGCGGGTGCTGGGCAAATCCGAAACCCCGCCCTTTGAGATCGTGGAGAACTCCCGTGTGAAAGAGGATCTCCGGCTCAAGTACCGCTATCTCGACCTGCGCCGTCCCGACTTGCAGAGCAATATCCTGATGCGCCACAAGATCGCCAAGATCACCCGTGACTATTTTGACGAGAACGGCTTTATCGAGATCGAAACCCCCATGCTCATTAAGTCTACCCCCGAAGGCGCCCGTGACTTTTTGGTACCCAGCCGTATCCACAAGGGCAGCTTTTATGCGCTGCCCCAGTCCCCGCAGCTGTATAAGCAGCTTTCGATGGTAGCCGGCTTTGACCGCTATATGCAGATTGCCCGCTGCTTCCGTGACGAGGATCTGCGTGCCGACCGCCAGCCTGAGTTTACCCAGATCGACCTGGAGATGTCGTTCGTGGACATGGAAGACGTGCTGGAGATCGGAGAAGGCTATATCCGCCGGGTGTTTAAGGACGCTTTGAATGTGGATATCCCCCTGCCGCTGCCCCGCCTCACCTATAAAGAGGCCATGGAGCGCTATGGCTCCGATAAGCCCGATACCCGTTTTGGGATGGAGCTGATCGACCTGAGCGACCTGGTAAAGGATTGCGGCTTTGGCGTATTCTCCGGCGCTGTACAGGGAGGCGGTTCCGTGCGCTGCATCACCGCCAAAAATGCGGTGTCGGTGCTTACCCGCAAGGAGATCGATAAACTGACGGAATTTGTGCGTGGCATCGGCGGCAAGGGTCTGGCCTGGGTTCGCATGGCTCCCGACGGCATGAAGGCTTCTTTCTCCAAGTTTATGACCGAGGAAGAAATGAATGCAATTTTGGAGAGAGCCGGAGCCGAAACCGGGGATGTGGTGCTGATTATTGCCGACACCAAAACCAGCCATGTGCTTCCGCAGCTGGGCGCCCTGCGTCTGGAAGTGGCCGACAAGCTCCAGATTGAGCGCACAGGCTACAACTTCCTGTGGGTGGTGGAATTCCCCTTCTTCGAGTTCGACGAGGATCTGGGGCAGTATGTGGCGATGCACCATCCCTTCACTGCTCCGCTGGACGAGTGTATCCCTTATCTGGAGAGCGATCAGGGCAATGTGCGTGCAAAAGCCTATGACCTGGTGCTCAACGGCATCGAGCTTTCCAGCGGCTCTATCCGTATCACCGACCCCGACCTGCAAAAGCGGATGTTCCGCCTGCTGGGTCTGAGCGAGGAAGAATCCTATCAGAAATTCGGCTTCCTCACCGATGCGTTCAAATATGGCGCACCGCCCCACGGCGGCATGGGCATCGGCCTCGACCGTCTGGTGATGCAGATGCTGGGCTGTGCCACTCTGCGTGACGTGGTAGCTTATCCCAAGGTGCAGAACGCCAGCGAGCTGATGACCGAGGCTCCCGGCAGCGTGGATATGCAGCAGCTGGATGACTTGGGAATTGCCCTGAAGAAAACAGAAGAATAAAGGGCAGCTTTTGGTTTGGGATTCCGGCGGCGCAGAGAAGCCGCCGGATTCGATAAATGCGATTTTATGATGAAAAGGTGGATGATTATGCGTAAGATTAGCAGCGGAAAAGTTCGTGACATTTATGAAGTAAACGACGACAGCCTGATGATTGTGGTATCCGACAGAATTTCGGCTTATGATGTGATTATGCCCGATGATATCAAGGACAAGGGCGTTATTTTGAACCAGCTTTCTGCCTTCTGGTTCCGCTATGTGGCCGACGTGGTGCCCAACCACATCATCAGCACCGACTGGAACGAGTTCCCTGAGGAATTCCGCAAAGAGGAATTCAAAGGCCGCAGCATGTGGGTAAAGAAGCTCAAGATGCTGCCCGTGGAGTGCATTGTGCGTGGCTATATCACCGGTTCCGGCTGGGCGGATTACCAGAAAACCGGCACCATCTGCGGCATGCCCCTGCCCGAAGGATTGCAGGAATCCCAGAAGCTGCCGGAGCCCCTGTTTACCCCTTCTACCAAGGCCGAGCTGGGCGAGCATGACGAGAACATCTCCTTTGAACGTGCCTGCGAGATTCTGGGCGATGAGCTGGCCGCCAAGGTGCGTGACAAGACCATCGAGGTTTATAAGAAGTGCGCCGACTATGCGCTGACCAAGGGCATCATCCTGGCCGACACCAAGCTGGAATTTGGCCTGGACGAGAACGGCGAGCTGGTACTGGGCGACGAAGTCTTGACCCCCGATTCCAGCCGCTTCTGGGCACAGGACACCTATGAGGTGGGCAGAGGACAGGACAGCTTTGACAAGCAGTATCTGCGTGACTGGCTGCAAAACAACGGCTATAAGGGAAGCGCTCCTGAGCATCTGCCGGAGGAAGTCATTACCGAAACCCGCAACAAGTATCTGGACGCTTATAAGCGCCTGACCGGAGAAGAACTCTCCTATTAATGAAATCGGTTTAGCCAGAGATATCTTCTAAAAAAGCTCTGCTGTCTGTGATTCCAGATAGCAGAGCTTTTTTGATATGAGTTTCTGTGCCTTCATAAAAATCAGAAACTCATTCCTCTAAATTTTATGCAGATAAATAGTGATGGAGTTTCTTTCCTGCTTATTGCAAAACAATTTTACCATGTGTGTTTGCATTTTATTTAGTCATCATCATCGTCCTTGTCGTCGTCACGGTCATCATCTTTGTCATCATCATCATCGTCGTCATGGTCGTCATCTTTGTCATCATCGTGATCGTCGTCTTTATCATCGTCATCACGGTCGTTATCGTCGTCCTTGTCATCGTCATAGCGGTCATCATCGTCATTCTCATACCGGTCATCATCATAACGATCATCATCATCGTCGTCATCGTTATAGTTGGGCTTTACAGACGGCTTGGAAGTAGGCTTGGCTGTTGCGGCCGGGCGATCATCGTCGTCATCGTCATCATAACGGTCGTCCTGATCATCATCTTTATCGTCTTTATCATCCTTGTCGTCAATATCGTCCTTATCATCCTTGTCGTCGTCACGATCATCATCGTGATCGTCGTCTTTGTCATCGTCATAGTCTTTCCAGTCGTCGTTATGCTCATAATCGGCTTCCAGAATTTTGCCGGTAACCGCATTCACTTCAAACTCATACTCCACGCCATTTGCGGTAAACTCCAGCTCATATACGCCGTCGTCAAGGGAATATTCACGGTCGGTAAAAGTGGCTTCCTTCAGTCCCAACTGTGCCAGCACCAGCTCTTTGGCCTTTTCCAGTCCGATATATCCGTTCTCTGCATAATCGTCTTCGTCAACGGTAATGGCAGAGGATTCCAGATGGCAGTTTTTCACTGCGCCACGAACGCCCTCGGCTACATCCTCCAGAAAATCGTCATCAGGATATTTCGAACCTTCTGCCAGCTTTACCACGATGTTTTTCTCATGGCCGCCAACGGTTTTCTCAAAGTATCCGCCTTCGTAGATTTTTTCCACCAGCTCTTTTACCACGGCTTCGCAGTCTTTTCCTTCATAGGAGGTGTATCCCTTCACCACGTTTTTGCCATCATCGTTCTTGCCTTCGATTTCCAGAACCTTTCCCTTGTCATCATAATCGATTTCAATTTCGGGGTTCACGCTCAACAGCATGGTTCCGGCGGCAGCGCTCTGCTGGTTCTGGTTAGAGGCGGCAGCGGGTTTTTCCTGTGCGGACATGCAGCCGGTAAACAGGGTCATTCCCATAGCGGCGGCGATCACAATGGCTTTTGCTCTCAGATTGGTCTTTTTCATGTTCAAAACTCCTTTACCTCATAAATAAATTTTTTGATTTTGGATTTGTTTTGTTTTTGCTTACTGTATACAGGATACGCAAGCAATTTTTCAAAACCGGGGTCAAATGGAATTTTTTTCAAATATTTTTTTAAAGTCCTTATTCGTCATCGTCATCATGGTCATTATCCCCGTCGTCCCCACTGTCATCATCACGATCATCGCCGTCATCGTCATCGTTTTCAGCAGGACGAGAGGTTCCCCCAGTACCGGCGGGACGTTCGTCGTCGTCATCATCATCGGGACGGCTGACAGCAGAAGACCCGGCCGACGGCTTTTGGTCATCATCATCGTCCCCATCGTCGTTATCATCGTTATCGTCATCATCATCCCCGGCAGGGCGGCTGACGCTTGGCTGATCATCGTCGTCATCTCCGTCATCATCGTCATCATCATCCCCGGCAGGGCGGCTGACGCTTGGCTGATCATCGTCGTCATCTCCGTCATCATCGTCATCGTCATCATCGCCCGGCCGGCTCGACGAACCAGGTCGACTCGACGGATTGGGGCGACTTGATGAACTGGATTGGCTTGACGAGGACGACGAATTATTGGAATCATCCAGCTGAGAAACGATATCCTCCGGTCGGATTACCACCGTGTGATCCTCCTCCCCGTTTGCCACCTGCTGGGAATCGTGATTGGCCTGTACCTTTACCGTGCTTTCAAAATGGACATCCAGTTCCAGCAGCAGCATTTCTTCCGTAGCGGTTTTCCAGCCTTCATCTTCAGAATCCACCGTCAGGGTAATTTCGCCGCCTTCTTCCAAAAAGCCCATTTCCATCGCCCGGTCTGCCAGCTCATCCGAAACGACCTCCACCTTTTTCCAAAACGCCTGATATCCATCCACCAGCTTCCAGCCGTCCTCGTTCAGCCCCTCTGCCGATACCACATAATTATAGCGGTTGACGGATAGCAACACGTCCGGGTTAATCTGCATCCGCACCGTTCCAATCGAAGAAAACACCAGCTGGAAAGCGGCAAGGGTAATCAGGCACAGGCAGGCCGCCAACGAAACAAGCGGCACCCATTTTCTGGCGGGAGAAGATGTTTCCTCCTGAAAACCAATCACCGTATCCACCCGCTGCCCCACCTGATACCCCAGGTTGGCAACCTTGAGGAAACGTCCTTCCTCATCCAACACCACGGCATAGCTGGGGCGAGATTCCATCACCAGATATTTCATGACGCCCTGCCTCCTTTCCGGGGAGCCACCTGACGCAGATGCCCCCGAATAATCTCAAATCCATTGGTATACGCCAACAACAGGGCCACCATATATTTCCGATGCCGTTCCAGCGTTTTGACTTCTACCCCGGCGCCGGACGCCAGCTGAGAAATCGGGAGCTTTTTGCTCGAAAGCAGCTTTTCCAAAAGCTCCGGATGTGCAATCGCAAAGGCCAGTGCCCGATGGCAGGCCTCCAGCGTGCGCTTCTGCCGTGGGCAGTTTTCGGCAATATCTGTAAGCTCCAGCCCAAAGTCTGCCAGCTGTCCGGCAAACTCCAAAATCTCCTTTTGCGCCGCCGATTGATCCTGTCTCTCCTGCACCTCATTGCGCTGATCCTCCAACCGGTCGAGCATGCTCCGGCTGTCCTCCCCCTCCTGCTCCGGCTGGTCAAGATAGACCAGATTGGAGTGGCGGCGTTCCCGGCGTGCATAATCAATCAGCCGGTTTTTAATGGCAACCGAAGCAAAATGCAGGAACCCGCCACGAGAACGATGATATTTCATCACAGCCTCGTGGAAGGCAAACATGGCGATGCTCAGTTCATCATCCTCCCCCTCTATGGGGATACGGTGAATGAACTTGGCGGTTTCAGATTTAATAAAAGGAAGGTATTGCCGCAACAGGCAGTCGGCTGCGTCCCTGTCGTTTTGAGCCGCATATACCTGTGCCGTAAGATCCTGTTCCCGATTCATGGTGACACCCCTGTAGATAGAGATACGGATAAACTTTGAGATTTTCGGGGTCGCAAGATAAAAAAATTCCCAGTATAATTTATCCTATAAATCCATCATATCGTATCAAGGTGCAATCCCGGTCAAACCCATGTAAAATCCATGTAAAAAAGGCGCAGAGCGGAAATTTCCCACTCTGCGCCTTTTGAATATAATTATTATGAAAAATACACCTTGTATAAACAGGTTATGCTGTCGCCCTGTTACACCACTTTTTCCAGCCCCACCGAAAGCCGATACAGCCGTGCATAAGCGCCGTCCTTTTCCATCAGCTCCTCGTGGTTGCCACGTTCCTCGATGCCGTTTTCGGTCAGCACCAAAATGGTGTCCGCCCGGCGGATGGTCGAAAGCCGGTGGGCAATGGTAAAGGTCGTGCGCCCCTTGGCCAGCTTCTCCAGCGATTGCTGCACCAGCTTTTCGCTCTCGTTGTCCAGCGCCGAGGTCGCCTCGTCCAGAATCAGGATGGGCGGGTTTTTCAAAAACGCCCGTGCAATACTGATCCGCTGCTTCTGCCCGCCCGAAAGCTTTACGCCACGCTCGCCCACATAGGTGTCGTAGCCATCGCTCAGGTTCATGATAAACTCATGGGCGCCCGCCTTTTTCGCCGCCTCCATCACTTCTTCACGGGAAGCACCCGGCTTGCCGTACTGGATATTTTCAAACACAGAGCCGGAGAACAGATAGACCTCCTGCTGCACTACCCCGATCATAGAGCGCAGGGAGTGGAGCGTCAGGCTGCGGATATCCTTCCCATCCAGCAGCACCGCCCCCTCGGTAACGTCATAAAAACGGGGAATCAGGCTGCACATGGTCGTTTTGCCGCCGCCCGAAGGCCCCACCAGCGCAATATTTTCGCCGGGCTTTACATGCAGATTGATATGGGACAGCACTTCTGTGCCGTCGTCCTTATACGCAAAGCCCACATCCTCAAAGCGGATATCGCCTTTTACTTCCCGAAGCTCCTGAGCGCCCGGCTCGTCGTGGATTTCCACCGGGGCGTCCATCACTTCCACAAAGCGCTCGATTCCCGTCATACCACGCTGGAACTGCTCGGTAAATTCCACGATCCGGCGAATCGAGGTCAACAGGGTAGAAACATACAGCAGATACGCCATCAGCTGCGAAGGCTCCAGCTGGCGGTTGACCATGAACAGAGCGCCCACAACCACCACCACAATATACATCAACCCGTCAAACATGCGGGTCGAGGTCTGGAACCCTGCCATATAGCGGTACATCGCCCGCTTGATGGTGAGAAAATGCTGGTTGCCCTCGTTGAATTTGCTCCGCTCGATGTCCTCATTGGCAAACGACTTGACCACCCGCACACCCAGCAGGCTGTCCTCCACCTGGGCATTCAGCTCTCCGATCTGCACACGGGAGCGCTTGAACTCCACCCGCATCTTGCGGTTAAAATACAGCGAGCAAAGCACCATCAAGGGCAGAATCGCAAAAATAATCAGCGTCAGCCAGGGGTTCATGGGGAACAGGATGCAGAACGATGCCGTAATTTTGACCCCGGCGATAAAATACTCCTCCGGGCAGTGGTGGGCAAACTCCGTTACATCAAACAAGTCGCTGGTGATGCGTGCCATCAGCTGGCCGATCTTGGTGTTGTCATAATAGGAAAACGAAAGCTCCTGCAAATGGTCAAACAGATCATGGCGCATATCCGTTTCAATCTTTGCGCCCATGATATGGCCAATCGACGCCATATAATAGTTGGCGGCGCCGTCGATCACACGCAAAATCAGATAAAACAACCCCAGCTGCAAAATGATCTGCACCGTGAGCGCTTCCAGATTGTTGGCGCCCATGTCGGTGATATACTGCACAATCAGTGGCAGCACCAGCTCGCACACCGTTGTCAGCGAAGCGCAGAACAAATCCAGCACCAGCACCCACTTGTACTTTTTGAAATAAGGGGCAAACCGCCGGATTAACCCCATATTTCGCCTGCTCTTACTCATACGCAAAATTCTCCCTTCCTATCCCGGCACATCCACCGCCGGGTTCCTTCTCTCACTGGAAATGATTAGCCTTATTATGCCATACAATCCACAAATCCGCAAGAGACCCACTGCTTTTATACATTACCGCACTGATAAGCTGCTAACGTGTTTCAGTGAAGTTGCATAAAAAGTGTATCGTTTTTTTGGGTACACAATATCTTGTGTTTGGGCATAGTTCCATTTTTTTGATAAGTTTTGTCAATACAGTTGTCAGCTCGCTCCCGGCCCCCCGTTCCCTTTTTCTTCAAGACAGTGCGCTC
This sequence comes from Candidatus Heritagella gallinarum, assembly GCA_904394685.1. Lineage (GTDB taxonomy): Bacteria > Bacillota > Clostridia > Oscillospirales > Acutalibacteraceae > Heritagella_A > Heritagella_A gallinarum. Next base: position 19,272 of record CAJFNK010000065.1, on the reverse strand, counting down.
CCAGATTTTTTATTTCGATTCCATATTTTTCCATATGTGAAAAAAGCGCTTGAATCCTGACTTTTCTGCACATAACAGTAAAAAAGGAAAAAGCCGGGGTGACCCGGCTCTTTCCTTTTTTGGGGAGGAGTTGTATTGAAAAAGGTGCGGCAACCTTGCCGCCGATCTTATAAACTTTGTGAAAGCGTTCCGGTTTTTGTTCTCAACCGTCCTGCTGTGTCTTTATTATATCCCACAACATATGGTATGTCAACACTTTCACAATGGTGGAAAAGAGAATCTCTTTTTTGTCCAAAATCAGATTTTGCGCCGGTCAAGTTTTTTGCGGATTGACCGGCGTTTGTAAAGAAACCACAACAAATTTGATTAAACCTTAGGCAAAGAGTCGAAACCAGGCTGCAAATCTTCGTCGGTGGGAATATAATCCGTCATGGTTCCCTCCCGGAAAGAAGTATAGGCGGTCATGTCAAAATACCCGGTTCCGGTCAGCCCGAACAGGATACACTTGCTCTCTCCGGTCTCCTTGCAGCGCAGCGCTTCATCAATGGCGATACGGATTGCATGAGAGGATTCCGGCGCAGGGAGGATGGTTTCTGTCTTGGCAAACAGGGTGGCTGCTTCAAACACCTTGGTCTGCTCCACCGCTCTGGCCTCGTCCAGATATCCGTCATGATACAGCTTGGAGAGGATGGGCGACATGCCATGATAGCGCAGGCCGCCGGCGTGGTTGGCAGAGGGGATAAAGCCGCTGCCGAGTGTATACATCCGTGCCAGCGGGGTCACTTTTCCGGTGTCGCAGAAATCATAGGCATATTTGCCACGGGTCATTGAGGGGCAGGAAGCGGGCTCCACTGCGATAAAGTGGGGGTTTGCCTTGCCGGTCAGTTTATCCTGCATAAAGGGGGCAATCAATCCGGCGAGGTTGGAGCCGCCGCCGGCGCAGCCGATGACGATATCCGGATATTCGTCCAGCATTTCCATAGCCAGCTTTGATTCCAGGCCGATGATGGACTGATGCAGCGTCACCTGGTTCAGCACAGAGCCCAGCACATAGCGGAAGCCCTCGTGGGTGGTGGCCTTCTCAATAGCCTCGCTGATGGCGCAGCCCAGGCTGCCGGTGGTGTCGGGGTTGGCTGCCAGAATTGCACGCCCCACAGCGGTGGTGTCGCTGGGGCTGGGAATCACATCAGCGCCAAAGGTCTGGATAATCGAACGGCGATGGGGCTTCTGCATATAAGAGCCTTTCACCATGAACACTGTCAGCGGAAGCCCAAAATAGGCGCAGGCTTCGGCCAGTGCAGTGCCCCACTGTCCGGCGCCGGTTTCAGTCGTCAGCCCCTTGAGCCCCTGCTTTTTGGCATAATAGGCCTGCGGCACTGCCGAATTGAGCTTATGGCTGCCGGAAGTGTTGTTGCCCTCAAATTTATAGTAGATGCGGGCCGGGGTATCGAGGTATTTTTCCAGCGTATAGGCACGGCAAAGCGGGGAAGGACGATAGCATTTATAGATTTCCTGCACTTCTTCGGGGATATCAAAATACCGGGTCGTGCTGTCCATCTCCTGCGCTGCCAGTTCTTCGCAGAAAATCGGGTAGAGGTCTTCTTTCTTCACCGGTTTCAGGGTCGCCGGGTTGAGCATGGGGTCGGGCTGCTCTTTCATGTCGGCCCGCAGGTTATACCACTGCTTCGGGAGCTGGTCTTCGGTGAGGTTGAGTCGATGAGGGATTCTTGCCATAATGGGTTGCTCCTTTCAAAATACGAAATTTTTCACAGTGATGGTTCATCTGGGAGGCAAGACGGAAAATAAAAAAGCTCTTGCCCCTGTATTCACAGGGACAAGAGCCGTTAACTCCTGCGGTACCACCCGGTTTGGCGAAATTCGCCCACTTTCTCCATACACCATCATGTATGCTCCCTTGATAACGGGCGGAGTTCCCGTCTAAAGCTACCTGCCGCAAGCGGCTATCGCCCAGCCCTCGTAAGTCCATTCCGCATACAGCCCTCCGCCGGGATCACACCCTCCCCGGCTCTCTGTGGGAAGCACTTTGTGTGCGTACTCCTCTTACTCATCGGTTTTCTAATATTGATGTTATTATATGCCGGTAATTTCGATTTGTCAACCGTTTTTTTATAAATTTTACTGAATTCTTCTATTTACTCTGTTAATACAGCACCACAGTGTTTCCTTTTACCTGACATTGACACTCATAGCTCTGCTGCCGACCGGTTTTGCTGTCAAACACCGAATAAAACGTATAGGCTTCGCTCTGGTCGCCAATCTGGCCATTGACCTGATTGTCGTCCTGGTCGCTCATCACATACCGGGCCACGATAAACCGGTCTTGGATACACGCCACAAAATCGCCCAGCTCTTTGCTGTAATAGGCGTCCACCGCCGAATTCAGCGTGCCGGTAATGTGGTAGCCGTCCTCCAGCTCCTCCACCCGGAACACCTGCGCCGCCTGTGTGTCGATATAATAGGAGGCCGGCGCCTCATGCTCCCGCAGGTTCAAATCCGCCACCACCGCTTTGCGGTTGGTTCCCTTGCTCACCGCACAAATCCGCTGGTCGTTGGTGGGGAAATATTTGGCTCGAAAATACAGGTTATATTCATCCATTCCGGCAAACCGCAGCAGGCCGTCTGTCCCGGCGCTGAGCAGCTGCTTTAACGGCAGAACGCCCGCTCCCGACTGGACCCCCTCTAAAAAGGCTTTCAGCGGGCAAAGCCACACGCTGTCCCGAATCCCATCGCCCAGCCAGCGGCGTTCCTGATAACAATGCTCTTTTTCCTCCTCGCTGCCATAGGGCTGGAGAATCAAAAGCTGCGTCTGCCCGCCAGACCGGTATGGGATCAAATCGTCGGGCGTCAGGCCACAGATCCGCCGGTCCCGGATATAGGTATAACGATGCTCGTTCAAATCATACAGGCAGGCCACTTTGGAAAATCCCGTTGCCCGCCGGTATTCCCGAAAAAGCTCCTGATGGCGCTGGTTCTCCTGCGTATAGAAAATCACATGCTCCTCGTCCAGCGCTTTGCAGCCAAAATACCCGCCCACAAAATGGATTTCTTCCAAAGCGGTTTCTTCCCCGGTTTTTTTGTCCAAGCTCAAAAGCCACACGGTGCTGCCGCCGTTTTCCATCACGATTAAAATCCGGTCGGGAAAATCAAAATAATGTTGGACAAACGCCGGATTAGTGAGAAAATAATTGGCAACAATCCGCTCCCGCTGGGTTTCCCGGTTATATTCCAAAATAAAAAGGCTCCTGTGTCCTTCTTCGTTTTTTTCTTCTGCATAATAAATTGTCGCAGGACTGATGGAAATCAGCTCTACGCTGCTGTCTGTCACAATATTTCGGATATCCACCACTGTCATGTCCGGCACGCCCCCTTGCCCCTTCCCGGAGATTCCTTTATAATAAATAGACACTTCCGTTATAAACAGACACTTTCGTTTCATACAAATACGGTATCTGTCAGGTTCTGTACCTGTCATTATACCATAAATCATCTGGAAAAAATATCAAATTTCATCTTCTCACGCAACTTTTCCATCCGCATTTCCTTTTTTGCTTTTAAAGCCATCCTCATCAGTCAAAAACCAGAAAGAAGGCACTCCGATGAAAGTTTCCAAACCCCGAACCACCGTGATGGAGGTGGATATCCACGGCCTGATGGCCTCCGACGCCAAAGCCCGTCTGGAGCATCTGCTCTCCCACGCCGCCCCCGAAGTGGAAGAAGTCGTGGTCATCCACGGATACAGCCGTGGCACCGTATTGCGGGACATGGTTCGCAACCAGCTCAAGCATCCCCGCATCCAAACAAAGCTCCTTTCTCTCAATCAGGGGCAAACCCGTATCCTGCTTAAAAAAACAAAAAAATAAAGCAGCATAATTCTTGCCGCCGGGGGTACAATAGAAATCCCGCCGGTTTTTCCTTTCGGCTGGCGGGAATTTTCCACAAACCGGGGTGAATGTGTTGAAAAAACAGCCAACCCGAAAAAAATCCTTCTCCGGCAAAGACCCAAAAGGGGAATCTATCCGTATGGACCCGGAACGTTCCATCTGTCCTGCTTATGACAGCACGGGGATTTCCAAAAACCTTCCCAAAAATCCCCTTCTGGTGCTGGACAACGCCTGTGAAGAACACATGATGTAACCCCCTCCTGCTTTCCCGCCCCCTTCCGACTCCTCCCGGAAGGGGGCTTTGCCATATGGGGAAACAAGAACCGCCGGCCACTCCTGCAATACAGGGATGACCGGCGGTTTACTTTTTATAGATGTAAAATTTGCCTATCAGTTCTCTTAGTAGCTGAACTTCAGCGTCTTAATCTCAAAGGGACGGAAGGTCAGGCGCAGGCTTTCGCCAACAGGCAGGACTTCCTGTGTTTCTTCCAGCATATTGGTAGCCTCAATGCCAGAAGCGGCAAAGCCCAGTTTCAAATCCGCATGGGTATAAGTGCCCTCAGCCTCATAGACACGGGCGATAAAGGCACGTCCGCCATCCTCGCAGGGCTTGATGGTTTCGATCATCACATTGGCAGCGCTGCTGCTGAGCAGAGAGGCCATGGGACGGGCGCCGGCAAACACCAGCGGCTTATAGTTCAGCTCATAGGCGGGCTGTGCCACGCTTTGGGCAGAGAATCCGCAGTTATGAGGCAGGAACGCATATTCACAATAATGCTCGCCACGGTCGCCGTTAAAGTCGGGACGCAGGCCGCCCTTATGCAGAGAAAGACGCAGCTGGCCTTCATACACCGAGATGCCGTATTTGCAGTCGTTGAGCAGCGCCACACCATAGCCCGGCTCTGAAAGGTCGGTATATTTGTGGTTGAGCACTTCAAACTTGGCCTTGTCCTCCGAAGTATTGCGGGTAGTGGGGCGCTTGAGATAGCCAAACTGGATTTCCTGACGGACAAAGTCGCTGAAAATCGAGGTATCAAAAGCAGTTTTCAGGAAGCGGTGGTCATCCTGCCAATCCATCAGGGTTTCAAAACGAACCAGCGGGCTGGAAGCGGAGAAAACCATATCCTGTGTAATCACAGATTTCTCCGTGAGCTGATACCGGTTGCGGATACGCAGCTCTACCGGGCCCTGGGATACGATTTCAGAGGAGAGCAGTTCGGCGGTATCACGGAACTTCATTTCCAAATCGGCGTCCACATCCCAGTTGTCCCAGTCAGCGGGCACATCTTCTGCCACAAGGAAGGTATTCAGCGCATAGCCGTCGCCCTTCAATTCACGCTCTGCTGCGATATCCCAGAAGGAGCTGATGGTTCCCTTTTCGGTAAACTGCACCTTGGCAAAGGGGGTCTCCAGCGAATTTCCTTCATGATGGAAAGCAGAGCCTTCCGGCAGCTCGCCGGGTTCCAGCGTCAGCACCACGCTGCCATAAGCGGGAACCTCCACGCCTGCCACCGCCAGCTTTTTGCCGTTTTTCAGGGTATCCACCACCTGCTGGGGATAGCCGCCCTGTACACGCATTCCGGGGATATAATCGAGATATACCACATCCTGGCGGGTAAAGGAGGTGGGGTTCATCACCGTAACCGCCTTCTGGCTGGCCTCTACGCCTGCGGCCTGCTCAATCAGTGCGGCGGATTTTTCCAGCAGCGCATTGGTTTCCTGCAAGGATTCCTGATGGGCACGGGGGATACAGGTACCGGGGAGGATATCGTGGAACTGGTTGACCAGCAGGGTTTCCTGCAAATCACGATAGCTGCCGTCGGTAGCCTCTGCACCGCTTTCCACTGCGTTGGATACGGTCAGGTATTCCAGGTTGTGCAGGGCGATTTCTGCCAGACGGTTGTTGCGCTTGATGTTGTGCTGGTTGGTCAGGGTGCCACGGTGCAATTCCAGATACAGCTCGCCGCTAAACGTGTCGGGATTGTGGACATTGGCTTCCAGCTCCTGCATAAAGCGGCTCACCGTGGTATGTTCAGCTTTGGGGCAGCCTTCCAGGTCATGGCAGCGCCGGGACATCTCCACCATCTCAGACTGCGGCCCGCCGCCGCCATCGCCAAAGCCATAGGAAATCAGCTTGCGGTCTGCCACATACTTCTGGCGCACAGCGTCGGGGCTCTCTGTTCCATAGACATACGGGTAAAAATCTTTGGGAGACGGCCACACATGGGTTTTGTTCAGATGGGAGAACACACGGGTGCCGTCGATTCCCTTCCAGTAGAAGGTGTCATAGGGGAATTGGTTGGTGTCGTTCCACGCCATCTTGGTGGTGAGGAAGTATTTTACGCCGCATCCCTGCATGATCTGCGGGATGGCAGCGGAATAGCCAAAGGTATCCGGCAGCCAGAAAGCATCGGAAGTAAACCCGAAATATTTGCGGGTAAACCGCTGTCCCCAGAGGAACTGGCGCACCATGGATTCGCCGGAGGTAATGTTGCAGTCACATTCCACCCAAACGCCGCCGTTAGGCTCATAGCGGCCCTCTATCGCTCTTTCCTGAATCCGTGAGAAAAGTTCGGGATAATGGCGGCGGATCACTTCGCCATGATAAGCGGAGCTTTGGACAAAGGTATATTCCGGGAACTGCTCCATCAGGTTCAGCTGGTTGGAAAAAGTGCGGGCGCACTTCTTAATGGTCTCGCCAATATGCCACAGCCAGGCGGTATCCATATGGCTGTGACCAATTATGCCCACGCTGGGAGCGGTGGAGCTGTTATGGCGTGCCAGTGCCGGAGCCATGATCTCCTGTCCTTTTTCGAGAGAGGCATAAAATTCCTCCCGGCTGACACAGGCGGGGTCATAATAAAGCACCTGATGCAGCTGCAACATCACATTGATGAGTTCAGCCTTGCGGTAGCTGGTTTCGTCGAGCACCTCTACCAGCTCACTCAAAGCACGCAGGTTAAAATAGAAATCAGCGATTTTCTCGTTTTTCACGCAGATGGCCATTTCGGAGAAGGGGAACCGGAAATCACGGCGCTCCGCTTCTTCAAACGGCATGCAGCCCATCACATAATGGCCGGCATAAAATTCCACGTCGATCTGGATGTTCTGACCCGCCTTGGGGGATTTCATCAGCATGTCGCAATAGTGGTTGCCGTGGCCGGTCACCACAATCTTGGTGGCAAATGTGCCAAACGGCTTTCCGTCCACCCAGAGCATGCCTTCATATCCACCCATTTTCGGGCGCAGATACAGGGGCTTACCTGCATATTCCTCCGGCACCACATAATTGGACTTAAACCAGCCATAGGAGCTTTCCCCGCCCCACACATCGCCGGGCTTTATGGGGTGATACAGGCTGGCATCCGGAATCTCATACAGGGATTCTTTGGTTTCATAAGCCAGAACTGGCAGCTCACACACCTTTTCAAAGATCATGCCGTCGAGCATATCCTCGAACCGCTTCAATTTGCGCAGCGTACGTTGTATTTGCTTATCATTCAACACGGCTGTCACTCTCTTTCCATAACAAAAATACAAAATATCCTTTCCGCTATCCGCATCGGTCCGCTGTCTATATTCGGAGCATTTTTTACGGACTGATATTTGTCCCTATCATATCATTTTCCCTTATGGATTCCAAGTGGTTTTCGCTATTTTCCACCAACTGTTTTTAAGTGCCTGATGATGAAAAAATCGTGAAATCTGCATAATATCAAAGCATAGAGCCGATACCATCAACGGGACTAAAATTCGCCCTTGCTGTCGGGCAGACCTAACACTATCAGTTTTTTGAGCGTGTAAAAAATAACCCGGCCTCCCTATGATGGAAACCGGGTTATTGTCTGTATTTTGATTTAACGGTGTATGTGTTGAAGCATGAAAATTATTCTTGAATACTGTTAAGCAGTCCGCCCTTGCGGATAATATTCTGGATAAACGGCGGGAAAGGCTGCGCCTGATACGTTTTGCCGCTGGTGTGGTTGGTAATCACACCGGTATCAAAATCCACCTCCACATCGTCGCCGCTTTGAATCTCTCTGGCGGCCTCGTCACATTCCAGAATCGGAAGCCCGATGTTGATGGCGTTGCGGTAAAAAATGCGGGCAAAGGTAGAGGCGATCACGCACGAAACGCCGCTGGCCTTGATGGCGATGGGCGCATGTTCACGGGAAGAACCGCAGCCAAAGTTCTTTTCTGCCACAATCAGGTCGCCCGGCTTCACACGGGAAACAAACTCCTTGTCAATATCCTCCATGCAGTGCGCTGCAAGCTCCTGATGCGAGGCGGTATTCAGATAACGGGCGGGGATAATCACGTCGGTATCCACGTTGTCCCCATATTTATGGACAATTCCATGTGCGTTCATGGCAAAGCTCCTTTCAAATTCACAGTCTGGCAAATCACAGTCTGGCGGGGTCGGTGATATAGCCGGTCACGGCGCTGGCAGCGGCTACCGCCGGGCTTGCCAGATAGACCTCCGACTCCACATGTCCCATACGGCCCACAAAGTTGCGGTTTGTGGTGGAAACCGCTTTTTCTCCCTTGCCAAGGATACCCATATAGCCGCCCAGGCAGGGGCCACAGGTGGGGGTACTCACCACTGCGCCCGCTCTGATAAAGATTTCCAGCAGCCCCTCGTGCATGGCATCCAGATAGATCTGCTGGGTACCAGGAATCACGATACAGCGCACATTTTTGGCCACCTTGCGGCCTTTCAGGATGGCGGCGGCAGCCCGCAAATCCTCCATGCGGCCATTGGTGCAGGAGCCGATGACGCACTGGTCAATTTTTACTTCGGTTTCTCCAATCTCATCGATGGTGCGGGTGTTTTCCGGCAGATGGGGGAACGATACGGTGGGACGGAGCTTTGCAAGGTCGATCTCCACCACACGGGTATACTCGGCATCCTCGTCTGCTGCGTATTCTACGGGCGTGCGGCGGAAACGTCCCTCACAATAGGCACGGGTCACATCGTCCACCGGGAAAATCCCGTTTTTGGCGCCCGCTTCAATGGCCATGTTGGCAATGCACAGGCGGTCGTCCATCGAGAGGTGCGCCACGCCGTCGCCGCAGAACTCCAGCGACTGATAGAGGGCGCCGTCCACCCCGATTTCACCAATCAGGTGCAGAATCACGTCTTTGCCCGCCACAAAGCCGGTGGGCTTGTTTTTCAACACCACTTTGATGGCAGAGGGGACTTTGAACCAGGCTTTCCCGGTAATCATACCGGCGGCCATATCGGTGGAACCCACGCCGGTGGAAAAGGCGCCCAGCGCTCCATAGGTACAGGTGTGGGAATCCGCTCCAATCACACAGTCGCCGGGGCCTACAATGCCCTGTTCCGGCAGCAGGGCGTGTTCAATGCCCATCTGTCCCACATCAAAAAAGTGGGTGATGTCATATTTCCCGGCAAAATTCCGGGTCTGGCGGCACTGTTCCGCCGCCTTGATATCTTTATTGGGTACAAAATGATCCAGCACCAGAGCGATGCGGTCTTTATCAAACACCGAACAGGCGCCGCATTTTTCAAATTCATTGATTGCCACCGGGCTGGTAATGTCGTTGCCCAGCACCATATCCAGCCGGGCCTCGATAAGCTGTCCGGCCTCTACCTTCTCCAACCCGGCATGGGCGGCAAGGATTTTCTGTGTCATGGTCATTCCCACAGGGATTCCTCCTTTTGCGAATACAATCTTTCCCTTTGATTATATCCTTTCTCTTGCAAAAAGAATGTAAAGCATGATACAATCTAATAAACTTTTATCGAACGGCAAAACAGAGAAGCCCCTGGCTCCGCTTGATACGGGAGGAAACACAGATGAAAACAAACGGCTGGGAATCCCTTTGCAGCCTTGCCCCAACGCTCGTATATCAAAAAGGCTCCACGGTTTATTGGCAGGGAGAAACCGCCGAGCGCCTGTATTATCTCAAAAAAGGCAGCGTGAAAATCTATATGACCTCGGAAACCGGCGCCGAAAAAACGCTTCGGATTCAAACCGAAGGCGGCGTTTTTGGAGAAGCCGCCTTTTTTGACCGCCAGCCACGGGTGTCCTCGGCACGGGTGCTGGAAAAATCCGAAATCGTGGCGATTTCATGGGAGGTACTCACCGCCCACATCCGCCGCCACCCCGAATTCGCCCTGCACCTGATGCGGGCGCTCTCCGAAACCGTCCGGATTCTTTCGGCGCAGGTGGACGGCATGGCGTTTCTCCCCGCCGATAAGCGCCTCGCCCGGTTTCTGGTAGAGGCGGCTCAAAGCGGGTCGGCCTGCCTGTCTTGCACCGACGAGGAGCTGGGCGCCCGAATCGGGGCTTCCAGAGTGACCATCAACCGTATTTTGCAAAAATTCGCCAAAAAGCAATGGATTCAAACCGGATATCGGGAGCTGCGGGTCTTGCAGCTGGAATCGCTGGCAGATTTTTCATTGGCATAACCACGGCAATCGGGGGAAGATAAGAAAGCAGCCCTTTCCGGGCAAGTTTTCCACTCTGGTTTTTTGGGGGATGGAAAACCGTTTTTCCCCGCCGGGTTTGCCATCCCGCCCGTGAAAGGAATGGTACGATGAAACAGCCGCTTTGGCTACAAAATTTCCGGCGCTATTTTCGCCGCCGGCTCCATCCGCTCTTTTTCCAAAAAACATTTTTCCGGGTACTGCCCATCTTTTTTCTGCCTCTGATTCAGGTTTTCCTCAGCGGCGGCAGCCCTTCCGACTATTTACTGGGTGGGTCGCTGGTGCTGCTGGTCTATTTCTTCCTGCTCTGGCAGCAATCCCGCTGGCAGGTCACCCGGCTCTCCTATGCTTATCGCCATGGCCTATTTTTGCGGCGCACCTATATTTTGCGCCGTTCCTGGTCACTTTTGCCCAGCCGGGAAACTTCTCCGCTCTCGTTTCTCACCGGCGCCGTCTTTTTTGACCCCGGCGTTCCCGGCTGGGGAAAGCTCCGCCTGCCGCTTTTTAAAAAGTCGCTCCCGCACCCATCTGCCCCACATCGCCGCAAATGGCGGCGGGCTTCTATCCCAAAAGCGCTGCTTTCGGCGGCACTGCTCTCCAACCCCGCTTCCGGCCTGCTGCTGGCAACCATCTTTTTCCGCTCTGCCAGCTCTCTTTTGGGGAAGGAAATCGCCCTGCGGCTGGTAAACGCCGCCGACCAGCGGGTGCGGCTCATTGCACTGGGAATCCCCCCTGCAATTGCGGGAATCAGCTGGCTGTTTCTGGCCGGATGGCTGGTTTCTTTTTTGCGGGAAAGTGTGGCGCTGCTGCCCTTTTCCTGGGAAAAGCACAAAAAGACGATTTTTTTCCGGTTTGGCCTATGGCCCCGGCGTGAAGCCCAGGTATCCCTGTCGTCCATCGGTTCTGTGGCACTGCTGCAAACCCTTCCCATGGCGCTGCTTGGAATCTACCGGGCCGAGGGGTATCTCCAGGGTGGCGGCCGCATGATTTTGCATCCCGCTCTGGGAAGAAAAGAGCGCCCGGCGCTTTTGCGGCTGGGGCTGCTGCCCGATTTCAGCGAAAAAGACCTGCGTCCCCATCGTGGGGCATGGTTTTCGTTTTTGTGGCTGCCGGCCGTGATTTTTCTGGTGCTGCTATTATTAGAGCAGCGGATGCTGCCATTTTTGGATTTCCTTTTGCCGGTGTTCCCTCTGCTGCTGCTGCCCGCCGTCTGGTTTTTTGCCATCCGGCTGTTGGGCTACTGCTGCTCCGGCCTCACCATGCACCACGGGCAGGTGTGTATCCGGGGGGTTCGGGTGTTCACGCTGTTCGGCGCCCGCATCGACCCCACCCAGATCACCGGGGTGCAGTATCTACAAAACCCGGCACAGCGCATTACCGGCCGCTGTACGCTGGTACTCCAAACCACCGGCGGCTGGATGGCCCGGTATAAGCTCTGCCATATTTCAAAGCAGGAAGCGGAAAATTGGATACGGGAGCATCTGGGGATTTTTTCTGATTTGTGAGGTGTGTTATGGACTATCAGCAAGCGTATCTTCATCTTTTCAACGCTGTAACGGATTGCATTTCCCTGTTACAGCGGGCACAACAGGAAACCGAGGAGATGGCCTGTAAGGATTCCCCTGTCCCACTCTCCATTTATCCAAAATCCGGCTCTTTTTCACAAAAAAAATAAACTTTATTCTATTTTTAAACTTAAAACGCCTGTGTTTTGCGATACACTATTCTTAATCATAACAAAGCAACAGGCGTATTGAGAAACCCGATATGGATTCTGCTGAAAAATCACCGTATGCTTGTGGTAGAAACCCGCTTTTCAACACGCTCTGTCATAAAAACCACCATGGCTTTAAAGGAGCGATTTTCATGGACAAACGAAAAAGAGTCCTGCACGCTTTTCAAAATAAACCCGTCGATCGTCCCCCTGTGGGCTTCTGGTTCCATTTCCCGCCCGAAAAGGCAAAGGGGAAGGCGTGTATTGACGCTCACCTTGCCTACTACCGAGAATCCGGGATTGATTTTCTCAAGGTGATGAGCGACGGATATTTCGAATACCCTCTGCCCGATTCCATCAAAACCCCCGCCGACTGGGACACGCTGGAACCTTTGCCGGCCAGCCATCCCTATATTCAGGAGCAGCTGGAACGGGCTAAAAAGATCCGAAAAGGGCTGGGACAGGATGTATGTATCTTTTATAACGTTTTTGCCCCCTTCTCCTCCATCCGATTTGGCTCCTCCGAGGAGTTTGTCATGCAGTCGCTGGAAGAAAACCCACAGGGTCTGTGTTATGCGCTGGGCATGATTGCCCGCACCAACGCCCTCTTGTCACAGCTTCTCATCCAGCAGGCCGGGATGGACGGAATCTATTACTGTGTACAGGGCGGGGAACAAAACCGCTTTTCTCCCAGTGACTACCGCAACCTGATTGGCCCAAGCGACCGGTTCGTCCTGAACCATGCCAACCAGTTCAGCCTGTATAATATCCTGCACTGCTGCGGCTGGGCGGGCGTCAAAAATAACCTCGAAGTCTGGCAGGATTACCCGGCAGGCGTATTCAACTGGGCAACCTCTATCGAAGGAATGGATTTGCGGGAAGGACGGCAATTTTTCGGCAAACCGGTGCTGGGCGGCTTTGACAACCGGCCGTCCGGGTTGTTATACAGCGGAACCAAAGAATCTATCCAGACATACACCCAACAACTAATTCAAAGCACCGGAACCAGCGGCATCCTTTTGGGGGCGGATTGTACGCTGCCCGGTGACATTGACATCCAACATATCCGCTGGGTGGTAGAAGCAGCTGAGTCGTGCGCCCAGCCATCAAAATCAATCAAATAAGTCTATCAAACCGATTCCGGAACAGCCTTTCAAACGCTTGTTCCGGAATTTTTTACAGCCAAAAAACCGTGAATGTGTACAAAGAAACAGGGGAGAAAACCGTCATAATTCCAACTTGCTTTTGAAAAGAATGTTTGTATAATAGGAACTGTAATCGATTACATGGAGGTGCTGCTATGCCAACAATTAAAGATGTGGCAAGAGCCGCCCAGGTGTCGGTTGCCACGGTTTCCCGTGTGCTGAATCAGGATAAAAACGTATCCACTCAAACCCGTGAAAAGGTGTTGGCAGTGGTACAGGAAATCGGCTATGTTCCCAATGTGTTGGGACGAAACCTGCGAAAAAACACGACCGACCGGGTGTTGGTATTGATTCCCTCCCTCTCCAACCAGTTCCTTTCGGGTGTAATCCGGGGGATGGAGAGCGAAGCCCGGAAACTGCATTTACAGGTGATGATCTCTGCGACCCACAACGACCCGGAGCTGGAACGAAGCTATCTGGAACTGCTTCATAACCACAGTGTGGATGGGATGATTCTGGTGGGCAGCACACTGCCGTCGGAGGAGCTGGCCACGCTTTCGCAGCAATATCCGCTGGTGATGTGCAGCGAATGGGAAGAAGGAATCCGAATCTCTGCGGTGGGAATCGACAATGAACGGGCCGGGTATGACGCCGTGAAAACGCTGCTGCAAAGCGGGCGTGAAAGAATCGCCATGATTTCTAACCAGGAGATGTATTCCGCCAGACAGCGGACACAGGGCTACCGCCGGGCGCTTTTGGAAGCGGGAAAGCCTTTTTGTCCGGAGTATCTGATCGAACGGTATGAATATACCTATCGAGCCGGGATGCTGGCCTGCGGCAAGCTGATGGCTCTGCCGGAGCCGCCGGACGCCATTTTTGCGGTTTCAGACGAGATCGCCGCCGGGGTGTGCAAAAAGCTGCTGCAAATGGGGCTGTACCCCGGAAAGGAAGTAGCGGTATTTGGATTTGACAACACAACGGTGAGTAAAATTGTCACGCCGTCTGTCAGCACAGTTTCCCAGCCCAAAAAGAAGATTGGGGAAACAGCACTGCACCTGCTGGCAGAAAAAATCGAAAATCAAAAATCCCCAGAGCGAACCATCCTGCTTGCCCACGAGCTGGTATTGCGGGAATCTGCGCCGGGAAAAGAAAAACAACGGTAAAAAAGAGGCTGCCGGGAAACTCCGGTTTTCGGGGCAGTCTCTAAAATAGATACATGCAGTAAAGGAGAAAACGACATGGATAAGGTAAGAATTGGTATCATCGGATGCGGCGGCATCGCTAACAACAAGCATATGCCCGCTCTGAAGAAGCTGCCCGACGTAGAGATGGTCGCATTCTGCGATATCATCGAGGAGCGTGCCGTAAAGGCTGCCAAGGAGTTTGGCGTAGAAGGCGCCAAGACCTATGTGGACTACAAAGAGCTGCTCAAGGACGAGACCATTGATGTGGTTCATGTTCTGACCCCCAACCGTGAGCACAGCTTCATCACCGTGGACGCTCTGGAATCCGGCAAGCATGTTATGTGCGAGAAGCCCATGGCTATCAACACCGAAGAAGCACAGAAGATGATCGACGCTGCCAACCGCACCGGCAAGAAGCTGACCATCGGCTATCAGAACCGTTATCGTCCCGATTCCTGGTACCTCAAGAGAGCCTGCGATAACGACGAGCTGGGCGAGATCTATTATGCAAGAGCCCATGCTATCCGCCGCAGAGCCGTTCCCACCTGGGGCGTGTTCCTGAACGAGGAAGAGCAGGGCGGCGGTCCCCTCATCGATATCGGAACCCATGCACTCGACCTGACCCTGTGGACCATGAACAACTACGAGCCCAAGATGGTTGTGGGTTCTGTTTATAAAAAGCTGGGCGACCAGACCGAAACCGGCAACGCCTGGGGCGACTGGGACCCGGAGAAGTTCACTGTGGAAGATTCCGCTTTTGGTTACATCGTGATGAAGAACGGCGCTACCATCAACCTGGAAGCTTCCTGGGCACTGAACAGCCTGGACGTGGACGAGGCTAAGACCTCCCTGTGCGGCGTTAAGGCTGGCGCAGACATGAAGGACGGCCTGCGTATCAACAAGGTAAAATACGGCAAGCAGATCGTGGAAAAGGTTGACCTGAACGCCGGCGGCGTGGCTTTCTATGACGGCGGCGCAGCAGAGCCTCAGGATGTCGAAGCCAGAATGTGGATCGACGCTGTGAAGAACGACACCGACGTGGTGGTAAAGCCCGAACAGGCAATCGTTGTCACCAAGATTCTGGAAGCGATCTACAAGTCTGCCAAGGAAGGCAAGCCGGTCATGTTCGACTAATCAGTCATCTATCACTGACCTCGGCCATATAGTACTGACTCAAAAATAGAAAACGGGGCCGGAAGGCATTTCTGCGGTTCATCCGCATCTGGAAGCCCAAAACGGGAGAATTTCCAGGGGAAAGGCCGCCGCCCCGTTTTGTTTGAAACCATGATAAACAACAAGGAGTTATAACGATATGAAAAAGGCCATTCAAATGTGGAGCTTTCGTGACCGTGTAAAAGACGGGGAGAGCCTGCTGGAAGCACTTGCAATCGCTGCCCGTATCGGATATGAGGGCGTCGAGTTTGCCGGAACCTTTGGCGTGCCGGCAGAAGAAATGAAAGAAGCCCTCAAAAAGCTGGGGCTGGTATCGGTCAGCTGCCACGAGGGTGTTGACCGTCTGGATGAACATCTGGACGAGATCGTAGAATACCACCATATTCTGGGAACCCCCTATATTGGCTGCTCTTATTCTCCCACCGGAAGCCGGGAAGACATGGAACGGCTGGAACGGGTAATGAAAACCGCTACGGAAAGGGCCGCAAAATATGGAATCAAAGTGGTATACCACAACCACGCCCACGAGTTTGAGCCTCTGGACGGCGTGCGCCCGATCGATGAGATCGCCAAGTGGTGTTTGCTGGAGCCGGATACCTACTGGGTGTTCCATGCTGGAGATAACCCGCCGGAGTTCCTGCGCCGTTATCGCAGCCGCATTGGCCTGATTCACCTCAAGGACGGCGTGGACGGAAAAGGCACCTCGATTGGCGACGGCGCCAACGATTTGAAATCCATTGTGGAAGCCGCCAAGGATATCGGTGTGGAATGGGTGATTGCCGAAATTGAAAATGCGGCAGAGGATGCGGAATCTGTACGGGATGCAGAAAACAGCTTTGCCTATATGACCGAAAAGCTGGGTCTGTAAAATCAGAAAAATATCATTCAAAAGGAGAGATTTCTCATGAAACTTGGAGTTTTAACAAACTTGATGGCAAACCTTCCTCTGGACGAAGCCCTGAAATATTTCAGCAGCCTGGGCATCCAGATGGTCGAAATCGGCTGCGGCGGCTATCCGGGTAACGCACACGCCAACCCCGCTGTGCTGCTCAACGACGACGCCAAGCTGCAGGAATTTAAGGACACCATTGCTAAATACAACATGGAGATCAGCGCCCTTTCCTGCCATGGCAACCCGGTGCATCCCAACAAGGAAATCGCTGCTTCCTTTGATAAGGATATCCGTGACACCATCCTGCTGGCAGAAAAACTGGGCATCCATCAGATCAACACCTTCTCCGGCTGCCCCGGCGACAGCGAGAATTCCAAGTATCCCAACTGGGTCACCTGCCCCTGGCCGGAGGATTTTTCCGAGATTCTGGAATGGCAGTGGAACGAAGTGCTGATCCCCTACTGGAAAGATCTGGTCGAGTTTGCAAAGGCACACGGCGTGAACAAGATTGCACTGGAACTGCACCCCGGCTTCTGTGTTTATAACACCCACTCTCTGCTCAAGCTGCGCCACGCTGTTGGCCCGGAGATTGGCGCCAACTTTGACCCCAGCCACCTCATTTGGCAGGGAATGGACCCCGTTGCCTGCATCCGTGAGCTTGGCAAAGAGGGAGCTATTTTCCACTTCCACGCCAAGGATACCCGTGTAGACAAATATAACACCGCTATCAACGGCGTGCTCGATACCCAGCATTACGGCGATGAAATCCATCGTTCCTGGGTGTTCCGCAGCTGTGGTTATGGCAACGACAGCCTGTACTGGAAGGATATCATCAGCGCACTGCGTATGGTGGGCTATGACTATGCTATCAGCATCGAGCATGAAGACAGCCTGATGAGCCAGAACGAAGGCCTGACCAAGGCAGTAGAGTTCCTCAAGAGCGTGATTACCTTTGAGGATAAAATGAGCGGAATGTGGTGGGCCTGATCCACACCACATCCCGGCAAATAACCGAAATTGGCTCCTGCATTGCAGGAGAATGGGAGGAAAAACCATGAATAATCAGAAATTTGGCGCTGCCATTATCGGATATGGCGGAATGGGCTCCTGGCATGCCCGCCAGCTCAAAACCATGGACGAGCTGACTCTGTGCGGCGTATATGATATCCTGCCGGAGCGCAACAAAGCTGCCGAGGCTGCCGGTATCCACGCTTATGCTTCCCGTGAGGAGCTGCTGAGCGATCCTGCTGTCAAGCTGGTCACCGTAGCTATCCCCAACGACCTGCACCGGGAAGTTTGCATCGACTGCATGAAGCACGGCAAAAATGTCATCTGCGAAAAGCCGGTTTGCCTGAACCACGAAGAATTGCAGGACATGATCGATGCTTCCAAGGAATACGGCGTGATCTTTACTGTTCATCAGAACCGCCGCTGGGATGAGGACTACCTCACCATCAAAAAGATTTATGACGAGGGCACTCTGGGACGTGTGTTCAATATCGAGTCCCGTGTACACGGTTCCCGTGGTATCCCCGGCGACTGGCGCAACCAGAAGGAACACGGCGGCGGCATGGTGCTGGATTGGGGCGTCCATCTGCTCGACCAGATCATGATGATGATCGACAAACCCCTTCTGTCTGTTTATGCACAGCTCTCCAACGTGACCAACGAAGCGGTGGACGATGGCTTTAAGACCATCCTCGCCTTTGCAGACGACCTTTCGGTACAGGTAGAAGTAGGCACCAGCAACTTCATCAATCTGCCCCGCTGGTATATGCAGGGTGAAAACGGCACCGCCCTCATTGAGGATTGGTCGCTGAACGGCAAAATCGTGATGGTATCCGATTGGGAAAACCGTGACGCTGTTCCGGTGGTGACCGCCGCTGGCCTGACCAAGACCATGGCCCCCCGTACCGATGAAACCATCGATACCTTCCCGCTGCCCGAGGTTCATTCCGACGTGCGTGACTTCTATCGCAATGTCATCAAGGCCTGCAACGGCGAGGAAGAACAGCTCATCCGTCACGATCAGGTGATGCGTGTCATGAAGCTGATGGAAGCCATTTTCCGCTCTGCTGAAACACAGCAGGTGGTAACGGATATTTTCTAATCCTTTATATTGCTAAACAAACAGGGACTTGGTGACTATTTATAAATTCCCCGCCAAAAATTTTTGAGTTAATTTCTTATTTCTAACGAAATGTTCAAAAATACATGATATAATGAATAGTAATCACGTTACTAACTTTATTATTGGAGGAATTATAAATGAAAGCCAAGTCCCTGCATTTTTCCAAACACGGTACTGTCCAGCCCATCGCCGCTGAAATCGGCCGGGTTCATCAGTGTGTATGCGATCAGATCCCCCCTGCATATCCCTGCGAGGGCGAAAAAGTTGTATTCATCGGCGTTGATATGACCAATAAGGTTCCCGGCCCGGTTGAGAACTTCTGCCGTGACCTGAACCCCACCCGTGCCAAGAACGTCGCTTTCTATCTGATTAACGGCAAGCCCGAAGCTCTGGATGGCCTGAAGAAGGATCTGGAAGGCCGTGGCGTACATATGGTAGACGACGTACTGGTAGTAGAAGTAAAGAGCTCCTTCTTCAAGAAGGGTTCCGTAACCGATGCTGATATCAAGAAGGCATTGGATTGGGCTCAGAACGTAGTCGATAACAAATTGCAGTAAGCAAACAGATAAAATCCCCTGTGGTATAGGTTATTTGATATAGTCCCCTTAGAGTAGACACTCGAAAAAACAAAAGTTTTCGAGACTAGACTAAGGGGGCTATTTCTATGTCCAAACGAG
>CAJFNK010000064.1 GCA_904394685.1 Candidatus Heritagella gallinarum | reverse complement strand
CCGGATGACCCAGACGATGGAGAAGAAACACCCTCTAATCCTGACAAGGGGAATCCTGATAAGGGAGAGGAAGGAACGCAGACGCCGGCTACTGGAGATCACAGCGATACAGCCATTCTTTTCACAGCAGTGTTTGCGGTGATGATGCTGGCAGCGTTGGCGATTATCTGGCGGAAAAAAGAGAATCAGATGTAAGAAAAAATGTATTGAAGAGGCCCCAGCTGAATTTTTCAGCTGGGGCCTTTGACTAACTCAAAAGTCCAGTATTCTTTAGATTTTTCGTATATACTACTTTAATGACGGAGTTTAGGAAAATAAATAATCCAAATAATGAAAACTTCATGCCTAAATTATCTGCAAAAAACCTTATGATTTTTCACAGTATTTATTGATAATGCATTAAGTATGGTTAGAAGTTGAATCTCATGTTTATGGTTGATTAATTTATTCATAGATTGTGTTGTGGAAAATAAAAATTGCTTTTATGAAAACAGGCAAAACAAAACTCTTTTATGCATAGGATGTATAAAGGAGGTACGATATAATGAAAAAAAATTTGCCTGTTGTACATTGTTTCTATTCAAACACCCCAACAAGTTTGTCTGAAATTGTAGAAGAATCTCTTCGAGTCTATTTGATTTATATTTGTAAATTAAAAGATCCTATCACATGAAGTAATGAATTTATCTATACTTGGGGGTATAGTATGTATTTAGAAATAAAGAACCCTATGGATTACCATGTAGCTTTATATATCCGATTGTCAAAGGAAGATGAAAATGAAGGGCCATCACAGAGCGTTCAGAATCAAAAATCGATTTTAAAAGAGTTTGCTCGTCAGCATCAATTGTTAATTTATGATATCTATGTGGATGATGGGTGGAGTGGAACCAATTTTGAACGTCCTGAGTTTAAACGAATGATTCATGATATTGAAGCTAAGAAAATTAATATGGTTGTTACTAAGGATCTGTCCCGTTTGGGTCGTGATTATATTATGACGGGACATTATATGGAGAGGTACTTTCCAGAACATCGGGTGAGATATATCTCATTGCTAGATGGTATAGATACGGGTGTCGATTCTACTGCTAACGATATTACACCTTTTAGAGCCATAATGAATGATATGTATGCCAAGGATATTTCAAAGAAAATTAAGTCAGTTAAGCGTGATAAACAAAGGAAGGGAGAATTTATTGGAGGAAAGCCTGTATATGGATATAAAATGCATCCTTCGGAGAAAAATAAGATTGTAATTGATGAAGAAGTAGCACCGATAGTGCGTCGAATTTTTTCTTTGGCACTTACTGGCATGAGTTGTCGCAAAATTGCTACTATTCTTAACGAAGAAGGAGTACCTACGCCAGCTACATACTGTGGATGGAAGATAAATTCATTTGGACCTTATAGTGGACTTTGGAGTAGTGAACGAATCTCTGAAATGTTAAAAAACGAAACCTACATTGGCAATATGGTACAGGGACGCATGGTAAAAATTAGTTACAAATCAAAGAAGTGCCTGCGCCAGCCACCGGAAAATTGGGTAGTAGTGGAAGGTACTCACGAACCGATTATTGATTCGGAAAGCTATAAAAAAGTACAAATGTTATTGGAAAGCCGCAAAACTACTCGAAGCCGCACTTATGATTTCTTGCTAAAAGGGTTGATTTTTTGTCATGAGTGTGGATACCCAATGGCAGTAATCAATCGAAAAAACGCTACAGGAAATGATCGCTTATTTTTTGTTTGCCGAACCTATCAACGTTTTACAAAATCAAGTGCTTGTACCTGCCATTCAATCAAAGAGGCAACGGTCAATGAAGCTGTTATTGGTAAATTGCAGCAGTTATTTCAAACACACTTGAATCCCAAACGATTATTAGCAATTGCAGAAGAAGAAATCAAAAAATCAGAAATAACAGGATGCAGCGAAAAAAATCTGCAATTACTGCAGTCTAGAATTGGCAAACTAACTAATAATATAGATAAAATATATATGGATCGAATAAATGGCTTATTATCTGAATCAGATTTTCAACGCATTTATCAAAAGGCTAAGATGGATCGTGATGCTTTAGAAGATCGGGTGAAAGATTTTCAAGAAAAAAAGGATTGCTTATCAAGTATTGAAGAACAAGCCAAAATATTGGTTAAGCAGTTCCTTGATTCTATGTTTTCTAATCGGCAATTGTTGGTCAATTTAATCGAACGGGTAGAGCTAACTGAAGAAAAAAACATTATCATTAAATTCCGCTTCCACGAGCTGGAGGCGATTTCATAAGTTACGGCAATTCGTTAAAAATTGCCGTAACCTTTTTTGGGCCAACCGTTTACAATAGGCGTGTCGTTATGTATCTCGCATTGAGAAAAAAGCGCTCGGAAAATTAAGAAATCAATTTGAAAAATAAAAACAAGAAAGATTTTTATTTTTATCTTGACAAGAAAGTGAACTTCTGATATGATATAGACAATCAATAACAATTATTATTTTTGTTAAGGAGGGGGGCGAAAATGAAACGGGAAAATTTTAGCCGTAAGCGCCAGGCAATTTTGCAGGCAATATGTAGTACAACTGTTCATCCAACAGCAGAATGGGTTTATCAAACAGTAAAACCCCAATATCCCGATTTAAGTTTAGGTACAGTTTATCGTAATATTTCTAAATTTAAAGAAGAGGGGATTATCAATAGCGTAGGCGTGGTTAATGGCCAGGAACGTTTTGACGGAAATACAGAACAGCATAGTCATTTTATTTGTAATAACTGTGGAGCAGTTCTGGATATTTCTGAACAGAACCTTTCTCAGGACGTAGATCGTGCAATTGCTGATAGGTATGGGTTACAGGTAGTTTCTCACGAACTGGTATTTCGTGGAGTTTGTAAAAAATGCCAACAGGATTAAAATTGTGAATATCCAGATGCTTTACTACTTCTGGAGAAAATAAATGAAACTATTAAAATCAATGGAGGTTATTTACTATGAAAAAATTTGTATGTTCTGTTTGTGGTTATGTTTTTGAAGGTGCCGAGGCTCCTGATTTCTGCCCTCAGTGCAAGGCTCCCAAAGAGAAGTTTGTGGAGCAGTCCGGCGAGATGAGCTGGGCAGCTGAGCATGTTGTGGGTGTAGCTCAGGGTTCCAGCGAGGACATTATGGCTGATCTGCGTGCGAACTTCCAGGGTGAGTGCACCGAGGTTGGTATGTATCTGGCTATGGCAAGAGTGGCTCACAGAGAGGGTTATCCGGAAATTGGCCTGTACTGGGAGAAGGCCGCTTATGAGGAGGCTGAGCATGCTGCCAAGTTTGCAGAGTTGCTGGGTGAGGTTGTAACTGACAGCACCAAGAAGAACCTAGAAATGCGTGTGGAAGCCGAGAACGGCGCAACTGCTGGTAAGTTTGATCTGGCGAAGCGTGCTAAGGCCGCTAATCTGGACGCTATTCATGACACCGTCCATGAGATGGCTCGTGACGAGGCTCGTCACGGCAAGGCTTTCGCTGGCCTGCTGGCTCGTTACTTCGGCAAATAAGAAACGGCTTATAGCCTGAATTTTTTGAGGCACCTATCATTTTGATGGGTGTCTCTTTTTTTGTTCGGCTTTTGTATTTCTGGTATCATAAGTAATATGTGAATAGAGAGAAAAATAAAAAACCCGCCAGCCTATAGGGAATAGGCTGGCGAGAAACAAGTTTATAAACAATAATTTTTAGGAATTTCTGCCTGTAATATTAAAGTAGAAATCCCAGTTGTTTTTGACATATCCCGATCCATCGTGCTTAAAGGACTCCATTTGAGTCACGACTTCTCTAAACAATTTTGAATCCTGAGAGTCTCCAAAAGATACTTTTGCTGTACTTGGAAAGCTCAGTCTATTACCACTAATATTTCCATAAAAAGCTGTATCATCGATGATAACTGTGCTTTCTCCTCTATAAGTACATTTTATTCGTCTGGAAGTCGTATCATCTAGTAATTTGCCAGAGGGAGAAATATCAGAATATGTATACGTTCCCAGCCATACATTTACATAGTCTCTGGTAAATGTTAAATCCAGCTTTGAAAGCTCGGTTGGACTTGTAGTAAAAGACTGTCCTACCAATTGATTGCTTGGTGGAGATTCGAAGAATCCAATAATACCGATTAACAGTATCAGAATAGCAGTATAAGGAATGAAGAACTTAAGTTTGCGTTTTACTAGTGAAAAAAAGTTTTGCCCTTCTTTGTGAGTCTTTGCGACAATTGCTGCAATCCCTATACACAAGAATAAAAGAGAAATGAGATAAACAGATAGGTAAAGTATTCTTAAGGGCAAGAACGCAGTAATAATTGTTAAAAGTACAAAAGGAAATATAATTGCTGCTAAAAGAAATACTATGGGCAGCTGTAAACCCACACATTTCTTTTCGGAAAGTAAAATTAATAGTTGATAGCCATTTATTACGCTTTTTCTTTGCTTTTTCTCCTTCATACTCTGTTCAGGATGTGGGTCAGAATTTGATTGCTGTTCGCCACAGTTTGTACAAAAATTTGAATCATCCGGCAATTCAGCTCCGCATTTTTGACAATACATGCTGTTTCTCTCCTTATTGATTGTTATAAGCTGCTTCTATTGTTGCGATACCATTTGTTTCGTCTATAGAAACAGAAATAGTCCACTCTTCTATTTTTACAGGTTCCTTAGATGTCAAAATATCGCATGCTTCATCAAAAGAATATTTTCTGTCTTTAAAACAAACATTATAAAGAATCTCTATTTGTGAAATACAGTCGTGGGCGTTTAAATCAGCAATATAAAGGTTGTCCATATCCTGTTCCAGAATTTTATCAATTAATGCTAGAATAGAATTCTTACTTGAGAAATTTTCACAAGCTACATTTTCATTCACAAATTTAATATGGTTTATGTTTTTCTGTTTATCCATTGTTCCAGAAATATGATCTTTCTCAAAAGAAAAACCGTCGTCTGTTTCGCTAACTTGGAATGTATCAATTTGCTTTGATTCAGACATCTTGGAATTATATGCCGTTATTAGATTTTCCATTGTTACACCGCTAGAATCTGAACTCAACCTACAAGTCCTAAAACCATTGCGAAAATCAAAACCCAAACAAATGCTTTTTTCATAAAAATTCTCCTGTTCTTTTTTGAATATATACAGTGTAAAAGAAGAAATGGAAGAAATCCATAAGCTGGCAGCTAAGTAAATCAATTATTTATGGTTGAAAAAATAGGCTCTGTACCAGTAAAAGGATAGTTTAGTTTCTTTCGCTTTGCATTGTCTTGTAATATCCTGTTTCTCAGTTTATGGCATCGTTGTATAACGTTGATGATTGCATAGAATACGATAAAGAAAAGGCAACCCTTTCGGATTGCCTTTTCTCAAATTATGTTATTTCCATTTCTCAAAATCCTGCAAAAACCAGATATCCCGTACCCGAAAGTCCTTCCCCTGCAAATACTGCAGGATTCCGGCGTCGCTGGTAAAAGAAAATCCCAGATAATAGGAATAAAGTGCCTGGTAGGGAAAGCCGATTTTTTTGTTGACCGCATTTTTGCCATACTTGCCGTCTCCGGCCAATGGATGACCGATAGAAGCCAGATGAGCACGAATTTGATGGGTGCGACCGGTGAGCAGTTCTACTTCCAAAAGTGAGAAACCCTGCTTTTCTGCCAGCACCCGGTAACGGGTGCGAATGGTGCGGGTATTGGCATTGGGCTTTTGTGAGATATAAACACGGTTTTGGCTCTCGTTTTTTTCCAGGAAGCCTTCCAGTGTGTCTTCTTTCCGGGGCATTTTGCCGCATACCACACACAGATATTTTTTGGTCAGTTCTCTGGCACGCAGCTTTTCGTTCAAAATCCGCAAAGATTCCGCATTTTTGGCAGCAATAACAATGCCGCCCGTGTTGCGGTCGATGCGGTTGACTAGTGCCGGCGCAAAAGAGTTTTCCGTTTCCGGATCATACTCCTTTTTATCATAAAGGTAATGCTGAATCCGTGCGATGAGGGAGTCGAAATGGTAATGCTCGTCAGGATGTACAATCAACCCCGGTTTTTTATCCAGCAGCAGGATGTTCTCGTCTTCATATACCACAGTAAGTTTTTTGGGAGCTTTGAGAAAGTCGTGCTCTTTGGGCTCTTTCTGAAAGAATTCATCTTTCAAATAAAGAGTCAGGACGTCTCCTTCTTGCAGGCGTGTAGAAATCTCGCAACGCTTTCCATTGCATTTGATATCCTTTTTGCGAATGCTTTTATAAAGCATGGATTGTGGCAAATTTGGGAAACTCTTGGTTAAAAATTTATCGAGGCGCTGGTTGGCGTCGTTGGCCTGAATTACGATGGTTTTCACAGAGAAGCTCCTTTATTTTGATGATTTTGGAGATAAAAGATGAAACAGACGATAGGGCAGTGATAGGATAATCACAATCCCCAGTGTAATGGCTGCTGCGATTTTCAGGGTTTCTGCCCCTTTGATTCCTGCCATGGTGTTATCGCCCATGATAAAGTAATAAGCCGTGTAATAGATACCGGCACCGGGCACCAGTGGGAAGATACCACAAATGAGGAAAATGGTAATCGGCGTTTTGCGCCATACGGCAAAATAACGGGAAAGTGCGGTGAGCAGCAGGGTAGCGGCAAAAGAAGCCATTACCACAGAGCTGGAAGACTGGTTGACAGCCAGATAACACAGCCAGCCAAGGCTGCCGGTAAGGCCGGACCAGAAATATTGCTTTTGGGGAACATGGAACAAAATGGCAAATGATACTGTCGCAAAAAACGCCACGATGCCCTGCAACACGAAATCAGCTGGTGAAATCATAACGGCACCCCCACGGCAATCCCCATCATACTGGCGGCCTTGAGAATAAATCCGACGCCGAGTGCAATGCAAGTGGCAATCAACAGGGTGTCGATCAAACGGATGGTTCCCGAAATATAATCCCCATTAAAAAAGTCCCGGATGGAGTTGGTGAGGGGAACGCCGGGCACCAGCGGGATGATAGAGCCGATAATAATCCGGTCCATGTTATGCCCAATGCCGGCATGATAGAGAACTAGCCCACAAAAAGCCGCCAATGCGCTTGCTAGAATGGTCGTCATAATTTTGGAGAGCTTCTTTTTTCCCGCTAGAAGCAGAAAGATACAAACCAGTAGCCCCGAAAAAAATGAAACGACACAGTCTACCGGGCTGCCCCCAAACAAATAGCAGAAACAGGCACTGCCCATACCCGTCGCCAAAATCTGAATACGGCCGGAGGTAAAGGGGAGTTTTTCGATCTCCTTAAGTAGGGCAAAAGCTTCGGGAATGGTGTGTTTTCCCTCTGCGATTTCACGGGAAATCTGGTTGACAGCGGCAACCCGCCCCAAATGTACGGGTGCAAGCGGCACATGCCGGATTTCGGCGGTGTGGGGGATGCCGTTTTCAGTTCCACAGGCGAAGATTCCATTGGAGATAGCGTATACATGAAAAGAATCCATGTGATAGGAGGCAGCGATCCGTTCCATGGTTTCCTGTACCCGGAAAATTTCGGCACCGTTAGATAGTAGAATTCTTCCGGCCAGCACTGCCAGTTCCAGAGGGCTGTTTTCATTTTCTGTTATCATATATTCTGGCTCCTCAATACTACCACAAATGTAAAAAATGCGTTTTTATTATATCCTAATCCCCTTTTGGAATCAAGGCTTCAGTATCTATAATTGTAGGGAAAGACTTTGCGGATGGATGTTTGAAACTTATATGGAGTTGTGCGCTAACAATAAATCAGGTCGGGTTTTGTGTATTTCTGTCACAAACCGCTTTACAGACTGCTGATTGTCGGGTATAGTGTAATTAACATAAATACTGGAAAAATTTGTCAGGGTGTATCTGAAAACAAAGAAATTGAAGAATTTTCCACAAGCAATAGACAGATACAAGGCGAAAACGATTTTTAACGCAGTAGTGGTCGGTGATTGTAGGAAAAGACGATCATTTCGACTTTTCAGATAGCCCCTAGTTTACAGCACGCAAAAGTGAAGGTGAATACAATGGCAGAAAAAAGCGGAAAGCCGCAGCAGAAAAATCTTCATGCAGGTCACCGTGAACGGATGAAGGCACAGTTTCTGAAAAACGGGATGTCGTTTATGGAAGACCATGTGGCGCTGGAAATGCTGTTATATTACTCTATCCCTAGGGGAGATACCAATCCAATCGCTCATCGGCTGATTGATGCGTTCGGCTCGTTTTCGGCAGTGCTGAATGCCCCGTATGAGGAGCTGCTTACCATAGAAGGCGTTGGTCCATCCAGTGCTATGCTGCTACATATGATTCCGGAACTTTGCAGAAGATATCAGGAAGACCTCGAAAAGGAAGGTGACCGGATTTTTGACGCAGAGTCTGCGCTGCGCCTGATTCGTCCCAAGTTTTTGGGGCGCAAAACCGAGGCAGTGGTTCTTTTACTGTTGAACAGCAAAGGACAGGTCGTCTACTGCGATGTGGTAACAGAAGGCTCTATGAATGCAGTGCCGATTTATGCGAGCAAACTGGTTCGGCTGGCAGCACGGTATGACGCTTCCTCGGCCATTTTGGCACATAACCATCCTAGTGGATACGCATTTCCCACGAAAGGCGATATCGTGGCCACCCGCCATGTGGTTTGGGCGCTGGATTCGTTGAATGTACGTTTGAGTGATCACCTGATCGTTACCGATAATGATTATCTTTCCATGAGTTCTAGCGGATTGCTGGAGTCTTTATACAGTAATCATGAGGAGGAAAAGGAGCAGCGTCTGACGGCCGCCAGCGATCTGGAAACGCAGCTTTGGAATGAGGAAGACGAAAAAACGCAAGAAGAGCCGGAAGCGCAATAAAAAACAGCCCAGCAAGTAACCAGACTGTTTTGGGTAAGAGAGTTTATTTTACATGCCGCTTGATTGCATCAAAGCTTTCGGCACTGATTACATGTTCAATACGGCAGGCATCTTCGATGGCGGTTTTGGAATCAACCCCCAGAGCGATGAGCCAGTTGGAAATCAGTGTGTGACGTTCATAGATGGTGTTGGCGATTTGTGCCCCTTTTTCAGTAAGGGAAATATGCCCTTCGGGCGAAACAGTGATATAGCCATTTTCACGAAGGTTCTTCATCGCAACACTGACACTGGGCTTGGTAAATTCCAACTCATTTACGATGTCGATGGACCGAACAACTCCCAGACGGTTTTTCAGAATTAAAATAGTTTCCAGATAGTTTTCGGCGGATTCCTGGATTTTCAAAAAATCTCCTCCCGGAATAATGATTTTAAGGCTTTTGCAAAAGCCTTTTCTCAAGTTGTGATTAATTTATTATATCACATTTCCGGGGAAAAGTCCAATTTTGTACATTCTGAGAATAAATCCAGAATGCAGGTACGGTTCATTATAAATCAAATCTATTGCGAATATAAAAATAATCATTGACAAATGAGTTGTCGGTGTGTATAATAGTTGAGGTACAACAAAGAAGAACGGAAGGTTCTCACCTGTGGAGTGTTGTCTGTCACGGGTCAATAAACAGGAAACAGGGATATCCCTGTGATTTCTTGAGTATTGATGCACGGACAGAACTTCCTGTCCGTGTTTTTTCTATCCGTGCTTTTTTGCAGCTAAATGACATCGTGTTTTGGAGGTGCTACCCATTAGCAACAAGGAACTGCAGATCAACGAAGAAATCCGTGATAAAGAAGTGCGTGTTATCGATTCCGATGGCTCTCAGCTGGGCATTATGCCCGCCAGCCAGGCACTGGAAAAGGCCTATGCCCGTAATCTGGACCTGGTGAAGATTGCGCCTCAGGCAAAACCGCCGGTTTGCAAGATCATCGATTACGGTAAATACCGTTTCGAGCAGGCAAAGCGGGAAAAGGAAGCCAGAAAGAATCAGCGCATTGTTGAAATCAAGGAGATCCGCCTGTCTCTCAACATCGATACCCATGACTTTAATACAAAGCTGGGTCACGCAAAACGCTTTATGGAAGATGGCAATAAGGTAAAGGTTTCCATCCGCTTCCGTGGCCGTGAAATGGGCCATCCGGAGCATGGTTACGAAACGATGCGCCGGTTTGCTGAGGCCTGTGCAGAGTTTGCCAACATCGAAAAGCCGGCGAAGCTTGAGGGAAGAAACATGTTGATGTTCCTTGCCCCCAAGCCCGTCAAATAATCAAACACTTCTAAGGAGGAGCAGTCATGCCCAAAATCAAGACTCACAGCGGCGCCAAAAAGCGCTTCAAGATTTCTAAGAATGGTAAAGTTATCCGTGCACATGCCAACAAGAGCCACCTGCTCAACGGCCATGGCAAAACCCGCAAGACCAAGCGTGCTCTGCGTGGCACCACGGTTGCTGACAAGACCAATGTCCGTCAGGTAAAGAGACTCCTGCCCTATCAGTAATTTACATGTATTGAACCTATAAATTTGGAGGTATAGAAGAATGGCTCGTGTAAAAGGCGCATTGATGACCCGTAAGAGAAGAAAAAAGGTACTGAAGCTGGCAAAAGGCTATTGGGGTTCCAAGAGCAGACACTTCAAAATGGCCAAACAGGCTGTGATGAAGTCCGGCAACTATGCATATATCGGCCGTAAGCACAGAAAGAGAGATTTCCGCCGTCTGTGGATCACCCGTATTTCTGCTGCCTGCAAGATGAACGGCATCAACTATTCCACCTTTATGAACGGTCTGAAAAAGGCTGGCATCACGCTGAACCGCAAGATGCTGTCTGAAATCGCTATCGCCGACGAGGCCGCTTTCAAGGCTCTGGTCGAGCAGGCTAAGGCTGCTCTCTAATAAGCTGTTAGTGCGCTCGGGGCTTCGGCTCCGGGCGTATCTTTTAGCTGAAAATTCCGACGCTTTGCGATAAAGGAGCAGATATGATTACAATATCCAGCCGAAAAAATGAATCAGTCAAAGCGACGGCGGGGCTCGTGCGTTCTGCGGAAAACAGAAAGGCACAGGGCCTTTTTGTCGTGGAGGGAGCCCGGCTATGCTATGACGCTTGCCGCAGCGGTGTGACGGTGAAGCAGCTGTATTTCACCCAGCAGGCGCAGGAGAAATATGGGGAGTATTTGCAGCCGCTGCTGGAGCAGGCAGAAGAAACGTTTTTGGTGGAGCCGCATGTGGCCGAGCTGCTGTCTTCCACCAAAAGCAGCCAGGGGATCTATGCTGTTTGCCGGATGGAGCCCTTGCGACCGCTGGCAGAGCTTGACCCCAACGGCAAATATATCGGGGTGGAGAATTTACAGGACCCCGGCAATCTGGGCGCTGTGATGAGAACCGCCGAAGCCCTTGGCCTTCAGGGGCTGGTGCTGCTGGGGGATTGCTGCGATACGCATAGCCCCAAAGCGCTGCGAGCGGGGATGGGGGCGGTGTTCCGTTTCCCAATGTACTATGGAGAGAGCTTTGTTCAGGAAGCTGATGCCCTGCACAAAAAGGGGCTTGTCACTTTTGCGGCTGTGCCCGACGCTGCGGCGGAAATCGTAACAGAATGTGCTTTTCCAAAAGGCTCGCTGCTGCTGGTGGGCAATGAGGGAAACGGGCTTTTGCCCGAAACGGTTGCAGCCTGTTCTCATCGGGTGACGATTCCCATGTTGGGACGTGCGGAGTCTCTCAACGCAGCGGCTTCTTCGGCAATTTTGATGTGGGAAATGGTTCGGTCAGGCGGAATGTAACAGTCAGGCAGCATAAAATCAGGAGGCGTTAGATATGAATGAAACCCTGATAGACTGGGTCTGGGCACAACAGGTTTTTGGATATGGAAGTTCCAAGCCGATGGAGCTGTACCGTCAATATGGCTCGATTCGGAAGTTTTTGGAGAGCCCGGATTTTGCCCGCTATCCTTTTGAGGAAAGCGAAAAAGTCCGAGTAGAACATATGACTGCTGAAAAGTGCAGAGAGCTGATTGCCAAAGCAGAAAAAGTCGGCATGAAGTTTTTGACGCCGGATTCGCCGGAGTATCCCATATGCCTGAAAGAGATTAGCAACCCTCCGGCTGTGTTATACTACTATGGCACGATTCCGCCGGTTGACCGTGTGCCGAGTATTGCGGTGGTAGGGTCGAGAAAATGCAGCGAGGGCGGTGCTGTGTCAACCTCGTTGATTACAAACCAGCTGGCCAAGGCAGGCGCTGTGGTGGTGAGCGGTGCAGCGATTGGAATAGACAGTGCCGCCCATGAGGGAGTGCTGTCTGCTGGTGGAAAGTCTGTTGCGTTTTTCCCGTGCGGCCTCGATTTGCTAAAAGGAAAATATCCTCGCAGAATGTTGTATGGGATTTTGCGGAAAGGCGCTCTGGTCAGTGAGTTTGCGCCCGGCGTAGATGTGCAAAAGTGGCACTATCGGGTTCGCAATCGCCTGATTTCCGGCATGAGCTGCGGGGTGCTGGTGGCAGAGGCCGAGTTCAAAAGCGGAACGATGCTCACAGCACGCCATGCGGTAGAACAGAGCCGTGACGTTTATACGCTCATGGTATCTTCCTGGCAGGGAAATTCAGAGGGAATCCTGCATCTTTTGTGGGATGGCGCAAAACCAATTTCGTGTGCAGCAGATATTCTGGTAGAATACCAGCAGCGATTTCCGGGGTTTGGTGTTCCCAAGCGTCAGCCTATTTCCTATCTGAAAGAAACCGCCAGAGATATGAACCCGCCCGTTCCACAAAAGGCTTTGCTTAAAAAGCAGGCGGATTCTGCCAAAAAGCCGAAGCCGACTGTTCCCCTTTCGCCCAATGCGGAGAAGATGCTGGGCTATCTTTCTGCTTCTCCGATTTCGTTGGAGGAGCTGGCAGATAAAAGCGGAATGAGTACAGCTGAAATTTTTCGCTATACAACGGAATTGGAGCTGGCTCAGAGAGTTCAAACGTATTCCGGCAGGCGTTACGCCCTGAAATAAGATATGGTGTGACCCTGTGAAAGCCGTCCGAAAAGGGGCGGTTTTCACAAGGCGACAGCAAAGAATTGACAGCGTGTTGTTTTGTGATATGATAATAAGATAATCCCCAATCTGGAAATCCTGCCGCTTGCGCTGGCGGGATACAGAAGAATTCAAATAAGGATAGGTGAAGCGCCTATGTCAAAACTCGTAATCGTGGAGTCTCCGTCTAAGGCGAAGACCATCAAGAAATATCTGGGGCCGGACTATGAGGTTGTGGCCTCGATGGGACATGTGCGGGATCTGCCCGAAACCCGGCTGAGCGTAGACGTGAAGCATGATTTTAAACCCAAATATACCATTATTAAAGGAAAGGAAAAGCTGGTAGATGAGCTGAAAACCGCCGCAGCCAAAAGCGACGGCATCTATCTGGCAACCGACCCCGACCGTGAGGGAGAGGCTATTTCCTGGCATTTGGCGTATATTCTGGGATTGGATATTAATGAGCAAAACCGTGTGACCTTTAACGAGATCACCAAAGCCGGCGTTTCCAGTGGAATGGAGCACCCCCGCTGCATCGACCTGGATCTGGTAAACGCCCAGCAGGCACGCCGGATTCTCGACCGGCTGGTGGGCTATAAACTCAGCCCGTTTTTGGCAAAAGTCATCCGCCGTGGCCTTTCGGCCGGACGTGTGCAGTCTGTGGCTGTCCGTCTGGTGGTAGACCGTGAGGAAGAAATCCGTGCTTTTAAGCCGGAGGAATATTGGACAATTGACGCCAAGCTCATTCCAAAGGGCGGGCGCAAGGCGTTTCCGGCTTCCTTCTATGGAGATGAAGCGGGAAACAAAATCAAGATTTCCAATAAGGAAGAAGCAGATGCGATTCTGGAAAAGCTGGAGGATGCCCAGTTTACGGTTGCCAAGCTCAAAAAGGGCAGTCGCCGCAAATCTCCGGCACCGCCGTTCAGCACTTCCACCATGCAGCAGGAGGCTTCCCGAAAGCTGGGATTCCAGGCACGCCGTACCATGAAGGCGGCGCAGGAGCTGTATGAAGGCGTGGAGATCGAAGGCCAGGGCGCTGTGGGTTTGATTACTTATATGAGAACCGACTCGCTTCGTCTTTCGGAGGACGCTGTAAAAGAAGCAGTCGAGTATATCCGGGAGAGATGGGGCGACCGTTATGTGCCCGAAAAGCCCCGCCAGTATAAGACAAGAGCCGGAGCACAGGACGGCCATGAGGCAATTCGTCCCACCAATGTGCGCCTGACTCCCGACGATGTAAAATCCAGCCTGACAGGTGACCAGTATAAGCTCTATAAACTCATCTGGGAGCGCTTTGTGGCCTGCCAGATGTCCAACTGTCTGCAAAGCACCACGCAGGCGGATATCACTGCCAACGGCTATCTGTTCAAGGCTTCTGGCTATACCGTTACCTTTGACGGTTTTACCGTGTTGTATGTAGAGGGTAAGGATGAGGAAAGCGAAGACACCGGCGCTCTGCCTGTGTTGGAGCAGGATATGCCCCTGCGAAAAAAAGAGCTGGCCGGCAATCAGCACTTTACCCAGCCGCCGCCACGCTATACCGAAGCTTCGCTCATTAAGGCGCTGGAAGAAAACGGCATTGGCCGTCCTTCTACCTATGCGGCTACCATTTCGACTATTACCGGACGGGAATATGTGGTGCGGGAAGGCAAGGCATTTAAGCCCACCGAGCTGGGAGAGGTTTCTACCCAGCTGATGAAGGAGCGTTTCCCAAAAATTGTTAATGTGAAATTTACCGCCCAGGTGGAAAGCGACCTGGACCGGGTGCAGAGTGGCAGTGAGGATTGGGTGCAGACGCTGCATACCTTCTATGATGATTTTGATAAAACCCTCCAAAAGGCCAAAAAGGAAATGGAAGGGGTCAAGATCACGCTGAAAGAAGATCAGACCGATCTGATCTGTGAGAAATGCGGCCGTCCCATGGTGGTGAAGTTTGGCCGATATGGAAAGTTTATTGCCTGTTCCGGATATCCGGAGTGTAAGAATATTAAAAAGATCGTCAACGAAACGGGCGCAGAGTGTCCCAAGTGCGGCGGTAAGGTCGTGCTGAAAAAGTCCAAACGAGGACGTGTGTTCTATGGTTGCAGCGAGTATCCCAATTGTGATTTTGTTTCGTGGGATGAGCCAACGATGGAGAAATGTCCACGTTGTGGCAAAACACTTTTGAAGAAGAAGGGTAAGCACCCCAAATTCTATTGTATTACGCCTGATTGTGGCTATGAAAAGGTGCAGGAAAACGAAGAATAAACTTACGGATTCCAAAGGGGCTTAGTCCCTTTGGTGCGAGTCCAGGGGCGCATAGCTCCTGGCCGCTCTCCGCAGAGAGCGGAACCTTTATACCGTAGAACCCCCAACAGGAAAGGAGTCCCTCATGGAGCTGACCGTTATCGGGGCGGGGCTTGCCGGTTGTGAGGCCGCTTGGCAGGCCGCACAAATGGGCGTGCCCGTCCGCCTGATTGAAATGAAACCCGAAAAACATTCTCCGGCACACCAGAGCCCTTTGTTTGCAGAGCTGATCTGCTCCAATTCTCTAAAAGCCGCCCGGCTGGAAAGCGCTGCCGGAATGTTGAAAGAAGAAATGCGCCGCTTTGGCTCGCTGCTGATGGCGTGCGCCGACCAGTGCGCTGTCCCTGCCGGGGGCGCTCTGGCAGTTGATAGGGTGCAGTTTGCCCAGATGGCAACCGAAAAAATACAGGCGCATCCTCTGATTACGGTGGAGCATCGGGAGGTAACCGAAATCCCTAAAGAAGGCAGCGTGGTGATCGCCACCGGCCCTTTGACAGCCGATACGCTGGCGCAGAATCTCTTTGAAATGTGCGGAGGTGGGCTGAGCTTTTTTGATGCCGCCGCCCCGATTGTAACGGCAGAAAGTTTGGATCGCTCCCTGATTTTTGCCGCTTCCCGCTATGATAAAGGGGAGGATGACGCTTATCTGAATTGCCCCATGAACCAAGAAGAGTATGATGCCTTCTATGAGGCGTTGGTCACGGCAGAGCGTGCCCCGGTTCATGATTTTGACGTTCAGAACCCCAAGGTGTATGAGGGCTGTATGCCGGTGGAAGTGATGGCGCAGCGTGGAAAGGATACCCTGCGGTTTGGCCCCCTCAAGCCTGTGGGACTGCGTGACCCCCGGACAGGACATCGCCCTTGGGCGGTAGTGCAGCTGCGCCGGGAGGATGCCGAGGGAACGCTTTATAATCTGGTGGGCTTCCAGACCAATCTGAAATTCGGCGAGCAAAAGCGGGTGTTCGGGATGATTCCCGGCCTGCAAAATGCGGAGATTGTCCGCTATGGCGTGATGCACCGCAATACATTTCTGAAGTCACCCGGATTCCTGGCAGCGGATTACAGTGTGCTGAAACGCCCGGAGCTGTTCTTTGCCGGACAGATCACCGGCGTGGAAGGCTATATGGAGTCGGCTTCTTCGGGGATATTGGCAGGCAGAAACGCTGCAAACCGCCTTTTGGGAAAGGAAACCCTGATTTTGCCCCGTGAAACCATGATGGGCGCACTGGCTGATTATGTAGCCAACAGCCCGACAAAGGATTTCCAGCCCATGGGGGCGAACTTTGGGGTGCTGCCGCCGGTAGACCCACCCATCCGGGA
The DNA here is from genome assembly GCA_904394685.1 of Candidatus Heritagella gallinarum. Taxonomy (GTDB): domain Bacteria; phylum Bacillota; class Clostridia; order Oscillospirales; family Acutalibacteraceae; genus Heritagella_A; species Heritagella_A gallinarum. The sequence continues at coordinate 34,215 of CAJFNK010000064.1, read as the reverse complement.
CAAAAAAATGCGGTATGCCGAGCTTTCCCGGCGAGGGCTTGATAAATTGACGGATATTTTGACGGATATTTTAAAGCAGGAGAATGAGCCTGTTTAAAAGCTCGAAATGCGACCCAAAGCGCACAGGAGGGTTTCATACAGGCTTTGATAAATGGTGTCCGGCAGTTGTGTGCCGGCGAAATGAGGTGTTGTGCTGTGAAAATTATTGTAGATGCATTTGGAGGGGACAACGCTCCTCTTGAGATTCTCAAAGGCTGCCAGATGGCGGTGGAAGAACTGGATGTCGATATCCTGCTCACCGGTCAGGAAAAGGTCATCCGTCAGGTGGCGGCTGAAAACAATATTTCCCTCAACCGGATGGAAATCGCCGAGGCTCCCGATGTGATGACCATGGATGATTCCCCCAAAAGCATCATGAAAGAAAAGAGCCAGTGTTCGCTGGCAGAGGGCTTACGCCGTCTGGCCGCCGGCGATGGCGACGCTTTTGTGTCTTCCGGCAACAGCGGTGCGCTGGTGTTTGGAGCGAATATGATCGTAAAGCGCATCAAAGGGGTCAAGCGAGTGGCGTTTGCGCCGGTGATGCCCAAAGACGACGGCTTCTTCATGCTGATTGACGGCGGCGCCAATGTGGAATGTCGTCCGGAAATGTTGCAGCAGTTCGGCATGATGGGCGCTGCCTATATGGAGAATGTGATGGGCGTGCCTAACCCCCGTGTGGCTCTTGCCAATGTGGGAACCGAGGATCATAAGGGCGGAGAGCTCCAGCTGGAAGCCTTCCGGATGCTGAAAGAAAGCCCGGTGAACTTTATCGGGAATATCGAAGCCAGAGATATTCCGGTAGATGCCGGTGACGTGATCGTCTGCGACGGCTTTACCGGTAATGTGATTTTAAAGCTCTATGAGGGCGTAGCGCTGACCTTGATGAAAAAGATCAAAGGGATCTTTACCAAAAGCACCAAAAACAAGCTGGCCGCTGCGCTGATCCTGAAAGATATGAAAGAATTGAAAAAGCAGGTGGACTATAACGAGTATGGCGGCGCTCCGATTATGGGAGCGGCAAAGCCGGTGTTTAAAGCTCACGGCAGCGCAAAAGCGCAGACGTTTAAAAACGCCCTGCGCCTGACAAAGGCATATGTGGAGGGGGATGTGGTAAACAAGATTTCCCGTTCCCTGCAGGAAATGAAACTCAGCGAACCGGCAGAAGGAGAAAAGGCATGAAGGACATCCGTGAACTGGAAGAAAAAATCGGCTACCATTTTCAAGACCCCACCTATATCATGACGGCCCTGACCCATTCTTCCTTTGCAAACGAGCATAAAGACGGCTATAAATGCAACGAGCGTCTGGAATTTTTGGGCGATTCCGTTCTGGGCGTTGTGGTTGCGGATTATCTGTTTAAGCACCGTCCCGATCTGCCCGAAGGTGATCTCACCAAAATCCGTTCCTCTCTGGTGTGTGAAAAAGCGCTGTGCGGATATTCCCGCCAGATGGGTGTGGGTGATTATCTGCGCCTGAGCCACGGCGAACAGAATTCCGGCGGACGCACCCGCCCCAGTATTCTGGCAGATGCTTTTGAGGCGATTATTGCGGCGGTGTATATGGATGCAGGAGAAGAAAGAGGCATGGAAGAAGCCCGCAAGTTTATTCTCCGGTATGTGCTGCCTGCGCTGAAAAGTGCGAAGCCCAAGGCGTTTCGGGATTTTAAAACCGCTTTGCAGGAGATCATCCAGCAGAATCCGGAGGAACGTTTGGAATATGTTTTGACTGGCGAGAGCGGCCCGGACCATAACAAGCATTTTACAGTGGAAGTCCACCTGAACAGCAACGTGATCGGTAAGGGCGGCGGACGCAGTAAAAAAGAAGCCGAGCAGCAGGCCGCCAGAGAAGCACTGGAGTTGATGGGCTATTGAGTCGGGGGAACGTAGCGGTGTTTGTGCCTCACAACGGCTGCCCGCATCAGTGCAGCTTTTGTGACCAGCGCCGGATTACCGGGCGGCAGAGCCAGCCTTCTGCTAAAGAAGTGTGGCAGCTGGCAAAGGAGGCCGCCGAAAAGCAGGATGTTTCCCAGTGTGAGCTGGCTTTTTTTGGCGGCAGCTTTACAGCGGTAGAACGGGGCTATTTTTGTTCACTGCTGGAAGTTGCCGGGAAAATCCGACAAGAGCTGGGTTTTTCGGGAATCCGCTGCTCCACCCGCCCGGACGCAATCGACCGGGAACGCTTGGATTTGATGAAGCGGCATGGATTCACCACTATTGAGTTGGGCGCACAGTGTATGGAAAACCGGGTGCTGGCGCTAAACGGACGAGGACACACCGTGGAGGAGGTAGAGCGGGCGTCGAGGCTGATAAAGGAATATTCCTTTTCGCTTGGATTACAGATGATGACCGGGTTGCCCGGCTCCAATGACGCTATCGATACGGCTACCGCCGAGGCATTTGTCGCCATAAAGCCCGATTTTGTGCGGATTTATCCCACTTTGGTGCTGCCGGGGACACAGCTGGAAGCGTGGTATGGAAGTGGGGAATATGCGCCGCAGAAGCTGAATCAAGCGGTTGACCTTTGCAGCGAACTTTTGCTGCTGTTTGAAAAACATCATATTCCGGTGATTCGTCTGGGCCTTCATGACACCCCGGAACTGAAGGAACAGGTTATTGCCGGGCCATATCATCCGGCCTTCCGCCAGCTGTGTGAAAGCCGGATTTTTTTATGGCGGATTTTGTCTTTGCTGGGGGAATCCTGCCAGCCCGGTGAAGGGGAAATACTGCTGGCAGTTCATCCCAAAAGCATTTCCAGTGCGCTGGGACAAAAAAGAGCAAACCTGCGGGAGCTTGCCCAAAAGGGGCATCGTGTCCGATTTGTGCAGGAAGATTCCGTTTTGCCGGGAGAAGTCAGACTGCGGAAAACGGAGAAAGGAAAGGACGGAAAACCATGCTGTTGAAATCATTGGAGTTACAGGGCTTCAAAACATTTCCGGATAAAACCACCCTGCATTTTGAGGAAGGGATTACGGCGGTTGTCGGCCCCAACGGCAGTGGAAAAAGCAATATCAGTGACGCTATGCGCTGGGTGTTGGGTGAGCAGTCTGTCAAAACCCTTCGCTGCTCCAAGATGGAGGATGTGATTTTCAGCGGGACGCCTGCCCGAAAGCCTCTTGGCTATGCGGAAATCACGCTGACCATTGACAATACCGGCCGTGAACTCAATTTTGATGGCGACACGGTGGCGATTACCCGCCGCTATTACCGTTCGGGCGAAAGCGAGTATCTGATTAACCGGGCGGCGGTGCGCCTTCGGGATATCCACGAGCTTTTTATGGATACCGGCCTTGGACGGGACGGCTACTCCATTATCGGGCAGGGTAAAATCGACAGCATTGTGGCGGCTCGTTCCGAAGACCGCCGTGAAATTTTTGAAGAAGCCGCTGGGATTTCCCGGTTCCGCTATCGAAAAGAGGAGGCGCAGCGCCGTCTGGATAAGGCGGAGGAGAACCTTTTGCGCCTGCGGGATATTCTTTCGGAGCTGGAAGCCCGCATTGCCCCTTTGCGGGAGCAGGCAGAAAAGGCAGAGCGTTTTTTGAGCCTTTCTTCTGAAAAAAAGAATCTGGAAATCGGCTTGTGGCTGGATACCCTCAACCGCTCCGGGCGTGTTTTGCGGGAACAGGGGGATAAAATCACGCTGGCGCAGTCCCAGCAGGAACAGGCAGCGCAGGCGCTGGACGAGCTGGCGGCCCGGATTGAAGAAAACTATACCGCCATCAACACCTGCTCCGCCCAGATGGACGAGCTGCGGAACCAGGCCGCTGCCGACGAGGAGAGCGCTACCCGCTTGGAAGGCGAGATTTCGGTTTTGGAAAACGATATCCTACATAGCCGCCAAAATGTGGAGCGCATTACTCGTGAGCTGGAACAGTCGGATTCTTCCCAGAAAAATCTGGATTGGGAGATTGCCGCCAGAAAAACAGAAGTACAGGTGAAAGAAAAAGAGGCTGCAGAAGGAGAAGAAGAATACCGCCGGGCAGCCGAAAGCCTTGGCAGCCTGCGGCGCAGCGCCGATGAGGCCGCCGGAGAGGTAGACCGTCTTTCTGTCAAGATGGCAGAGAAAAACACGGCTCTTTCGGAAGCCAGAGTTCGGGCAACAGGAGCGGAGTCTACCATCCGTGAAATTCTTTCCCGCCGGGATTCTGTGGCACAGGCGCTTTCTACTCGCCGGGAGCAGATGGAAACGATGCAGGGGGAGATTGCCGAAACCGACGGCATGATTGCCGATACCACCGCCCGTATCGAATCGCTGGGCAATACAGTGCGGGGATATGAGCTGCGGCTGCAAAGCAGACGGCAGCGTGTGGAAGAAATGAAGCGCCAGAATGACCAGCAGGCACTGGACATTCAGGAGCAGCTGCGCCGTGCAAAGCTGCTGGAAGATTTGGAGCGCAATCTGGAAGGCTTTGGCCAAAGTGTAAAGGCTGTGATGAAAGAAGCTGCCCGTGGAAACCTTTCGGGAATTCACGGCCCGCTTTCCCGCCTGTTCCGGGTGCCGCAGCAGTACGCTGTGGCTATTGAAACTGCCATGGGAGCCGCCATGCAGAATATTGTGGTGGGGACAGAGCAGGACGCAAAAGCGGCGATTCGTCTTTTGAAGCAGCGGGATGCTGGACGTGCAACCTTCCTGCCGCTCTCCACGATTCGTGGAACCCTGTTACAGGAGCCGTCTTTGGAGGAATGTCCCGGATTTGTGGGTATCGCCGCCTCGCTTTGCAGCTGTGAAGACGAATACGAAGGCGTGCTCAATTCGGTGTTGGGGCGTATCGCCATTGCGGAAGACCTCGACAGCGCCGTTGCAATCGCCCGGCGATTCCGCTACCGGTTCCGTATCGTCACGCTGGACGGCCAGGTCGTCAACACCGGCGGTTCTTTGACCGGCGGCTCGTTGGCCAAAAATTCCGGTCTGCTGAGCCGTGCGTCTGAAATTGTTCGGATTCGGGAAAAGGCCGCCGCCATGCAGCAAAAGGCAGAGGCCGCCGCCAGCCGGCTGAAAGAACTGGTGGCAGAGGCTGCCGCTGCCGAGGCAGAGCTTTCGGCGGCAAAAGGGGAGCTGGCCTCTGCACAGGAGGAACGCTTCCGGATGGAAACCGAACGCAAGCGCATGGAAGCCGAACGATTGACAGCTGCCCACCACATCCACGAGATGGAAGAAGAACAGGGGGGCAGCGGCGCCAGATTAAAATCCTTGCAGGATACTTTGGAGCTGGCAAAAGCCGATGAAACCCGTCTTGTTGCAGAGATTGAAGAAATTCAGGCGGCTGTGCGCCAGTCTTCTGGAAATCGGGAGGATTTGGCAAGGCGCAGCGAGGAGATCACCGCCCGGCTGCAGGAGCTGAAGATGGCTTCTCTCTCTGCCCGGAAAGATATCGAATCGCTGGAACAGGCAATTGCAGAGCTGCAAAAGCGCAAGCTCGATTTTGCCGGCCGTCAGGAAGAACTGAAAAAAGAAATTCTGGAAACCGAAGCGGCAATCGAGGGCTTCCAGAGCGAGATCGAACGCCAAAAAGCACAGGCACAGGCGCTGCGGGAATCGGCCAAAGACGCCCAGCAAAAAGCCGGGCTGGCAGGCGAGCGGCGTCTGGAACTGGAAAAGCGTTCGGGAGAGCTGCGTGCCGCTGAGCGGGAAAAAACCGCCGAGCGGGAAACCATCAGCCGGGAACTGGCTCGGTTGGAGGAACGCAGGGACGGCCTGCAAAAAGAATATGATGGGATTATCAGCCGTCTTTGGGAAGAATATGAACTGACCCGCCGGGAAGCCGAAGAACTGGGGGTAGAGGTTCCGGAGCCCGCCGAGGCACAGAAACGCCTGAACGAGATCAAGCTCAAAATCCGCAATCTCGGCAGCGTGAACGTGGCGGCGATCGAAGAATACGGCGAGGTTTCAGAGCGGTATGAGTTCCTGATGAAGCAGATTTCCGATGTGGAAACCTCACGGGAAGAGCTCCATCGCCTCATTCATGACTTGACCCGCCACATGCAGGAGCTGTTCACCACTCGTTTTGAGGAGATCGCCGGACATTTTACCGGGATTTTCAAAGAGCTGTTTGGCGGCGGTACCGCTTCGCTCAGCCTGACCGACCCGACCGACGTGCTTCATTCCGGCATTGAAATCAAGGTGCAGCCCCCCGGAAAAATCGTGACCCACATCGAATCCCTTTCCGGCGGAGAAATGGCATTAGTGGCGATTTCCATCTATTTTGCCATCATGAAGGTCAGCCCGCCGCCTTTCTGTGTGCTGGACGAGATCGAGGCTGCGCTGGACGATGTAAACGTCACCCGCTTTGCCGCCTATCTGCGCCGTATGAACCGCAACACCCAGTTTATCGCCATTACCCACCGCCGTGGCACTATGGAAGAAGCTGACGTTTTGTATGGCGTTACCATGCAGGATCAGGGCGTTTCTAAGCTGCTGGAGCTGCGGAATACAGAGGCCGGGGAGCAAATGGGTGCGATTTCGTGAAAACCAGTGTTTTTGCAGAGTGGAGTATGATATAATAGAGAAAACGTTCCCGTATGGGATGAACGGAGTGATCGAATGGGACTGTTCAGTAAAATCAAAGAAGGACTGAAAAAAACAAGAGAGAGCATCAGCTCGCAGATCAGCGGGATGCTGCGCTCCTTTACCAAGATTGACGAAGAACTGTTTGAGGAGCTGGAGGAGCTTCTGGTGATGGGCGATGTGGGCGTTGTAACCGCTGGCCATATCTGCGATACCCTGCGCCGCCGTGTAAAAGAAGAAGGCGTGAAAGACCCCAATGCCATTATGGGCTTGCTGCAAGAAACCGTTGCAGATATGATTCGTGGCGACGAAGAACTGCATCTGAGCACTCGGCCTTCCATGATTCTGGTAATCGGGGTCAATGGCGCCGGAAAAACCACCACGATTGGAAAGCTGGCTTCCCGCCTAAAAGGCGAGGGCAAACAGGTGATTCTGGGTGCAGCGGATACGTTTCGTGCCGCTGCTATCGAACAGCTGGAAGTGTGGAGCGAGCGTGCAGGCGTGCCCATGATTAAGCATGCAGAGGGTACCGACCCGGCCGCCGTGGTATTCGACACCATTGCAGCGGCAAAGGCCCGCCGCAGCGACGTGATTATCTGCGACACCGCCGGACGCCTTCATAACAAAAAGAACCTGATGGAAGAACTGGCAAAAATCAACCGAATTACCGACCGGGAGCTGCCGGACTGTGATAAGGAAGTCCTGCTGGTGTTGGATGCCACCACCGGGCAGAACGGGGTCAATCAGGCCAGAGAGTTCAGCGCAGCAGCGGGCATTACCGGTATTATCCTCACCAAGCTGGACGGCACAGCCAAGGGCGGCGTGGTGCTGGCGATTCGGGAAGAACTGGGACTGCCGGTGAAGTTTATCGGCGTGGGCGAAAAGGTAGACGACTTGCAGCCCTTTGACGCCGATGATTTTGCACGGGCGTTGTTTGAGCGGGACGACCGCTGACCATGGGAGGAATCAACATGAAATATGTTATTGCAACACATAACCGTCATAAATTGCAGGAATTGCAGCGGATTCTCGACCCCATGGGGATTGAGGCCATCACAGCAGACCTGAGCGAAGTGGAGGAAACCGGCACCACCTTTGCCGAAAATGCCTATCTCAAGGCAAAATCCGCCTGTGAAGAAACCGGGCTTCCCGCTGTGGCGGATGACTCCGGGCTGGAGGTGGACGCTCTGGACGGGCGCCCCGGTGTCTATTCAGCTCGTTATGCTGGTGAAAACGCCTCCGACGCCCAGCGCATTGAAAAGCTGTTGGGCGAGCTTTCCAATGTCCCGGCAGAGAAGCGCACCGCACGGTTTGTGAGCGCCGTATGCTGTGTGTTCCCCAACGGAGATGTGATTCGGGTAGAGGGGGATTGTCCCGGTTCCATCGCCTTCTCGCCGGAAGGTAACGACGGATTTGGCTATGACCCGGTCTTTTTGGTGGGCGAAAAGACCTTTGCCCAGATGACAGCAGCCGAAAAAGACGCTGTCAGCCACCGTGGAAAGGCGCTGGAAAAGTTTGCGACGGCGCTGCAAGAGTATTTGAAATAAGAACACAGTTCAATTTTTATGGTATATGAAAAGGAGAATTTCCCTATGTTGACAAGTAAACAAAGAGCTTATCTTCGCTCTCTGGCAAACAGTATCGACACCATCCTGATGGTGGGAAAATCCGGTATGAGCCCGGAGCTTATCAAGCAGGCGGACGACGCTCTCACTGCCCGTGAGCTTATCAAAGGCCGTGCGCTGGAAACCGCTCCAGTTTCTTCCCGTGAGGCGGCAGAGGAGCTGGCTCGTGAAACCGGCGCAGAGGTTGTACAGGTGATCGGTACCCGCTTTGTGCTGTACCGCCGCCATCCCAAAGAGCCCAAGATTGTGCTTCCCAAAGGCAAAGACTGAAAAAAGGCGTGATAGCAATGGCAAAAATTGGCCTGTATGGCGGGACGTTTAATCCAATACATGAAGCGCATGTTCATCTGGTCACCGACTTTGCCGACCAGCTGGGGCTGGAGCAGGTTCTTTTGATGCCAACCTTCCAGCCGCCGCATAAGCAGGCGCACCATCTGGCAAGCGCAGAAGACCGTTTGGCGATGTGCCGTCTGGCGGCGGCGAGCGACTCCCGTATCCAGGTTTCGGATTTGGAGATCCAGCGGCAGGGAAAAAGCTATACCGCCGAAACGCTGGAGGAGCTGCACCGGCTGTATCCTGGAAACGAGTGGTATCTGATGATGGGGGAGGACATGTTCCTCACAGTGAATGACTGGCGCTGGCCGGAGCGGATTTACCGTCTGGCAACGCTGTGCGCTGCTCCACGCAGCCCGGACGGGATGGAGCGGCTACGGCAGCATGCGGCGTTTTTAGAAACCAAGGGCGCCAAAACCCGGATTTGTGACATCCGTTTTTTGCCGGTTTCCAGCACCATGGTACGGGAAGCTGTGGCACAGGGAAAATCGCTGGAGGGAATGGTATCTCCTCAAATTGCCCGTTATATTTCCGAAAAAGGGTTGTATCAGACGGGAAAAGAGGCGAAAGGCTGATGCATCGTAAAATTCTAGCGTTTGCAGGGGTTCTCTTCTGCTTGTGGGGCTGCTATTGTATCATGTTTGCGTTTACCAATTATCAGGCCGAACAATCGCAGAAAGACTGGCCGGTTACAGAGGCGACAGTGTTTTTGGTAGAGCGGAGGAAAGAATCCAGCGGAATCCGTCATCGCAGCACAAGAGTGGTATATGATATTACCTATGAATATCAAGTGGAGGGTGTCTGGTATACTGGAGAGGACACGGGATTAATTTCTAAAATGGAAATTGGCGAGCCGCTTTCTATAAAATATGACCCACAAGCCCCGGAGAACTCCACAACGATTCTTGCCCCACAACCGGAAGTGCTGATGATGAATCTGGCAGGTGGCGTTTTTTTCCTGCTAATTGGAATCTGGATGATTGTTTTCCCGCCGGGAAGAAAGCGGAAGGATACCCCCGATTATTCCATCGGATAACGGTTAGATTCCGAAATTATTGATTGGCCAGAGTCTATGGAAAAGCGGCCGGTATCTTTGATTTTTCCCGTCAAAAAAGGGGGCAGTGCTCATATTGCCGAAAACAGGTGCTTTTCAAAAAAAGAAACCAGTCGAACTGTGAAATTCCTGAAAAATCTCTTGCATTTCATATGGTTCGTGTGGTATAATATTCCGGCGTGAGAACGTGCCGCTCACGCCGGATTTTTTCCGAAAATTTATGGCAACAACACACGCTGCAAGGCTTGACGGGCGATGGTGCTTCTCAAAAGAGAGGTTTTCCGTCCGAAAGGACTGCGGCGGAGGAAAAACCAAGGAGGATTTTTCAAATGGCAGTCGTATCTATGAAACAGCTTTTGGAGGCCGGCGTACACTTCGGCCACCAGACCAGAAGATGGAACCCCAAGATGGCTCAGTACATCTTCACCGAGCGTAACGGTATCTACATCATCGACCTGCAGAAGACCGTGAAGAAGCTGGAAGAAGCTTATAACTTCGTCCGTGACCTCTCCACCGAGGGCAAGTCCGTTCTGTTTGTCGGCACCAAGAAGCAGGCTCAGGAGTCCGTGAAGGACGAGGCTGTTCGTGCTGAGGCTTTCTATGTAAATGCCCGTTGGCTGGGCGGTATGCTCACCAACTTCCGCACCATCCGCCGCAGAATCGACCGTCTGCGTCAGCTGCGCACCATGGAAGAAGACGGAACCTTCGATCTGCTGCCCAAGAAGGAAGTTGTTAAGCTGAACCTCGAAATCGAGAAGCTGGAGAAGTTCCTGGGCGGTATCAAAGAGATGAAGCAGCTCCCCGGCGCTCTGTTCATCGTTGACCCCCGCAAGGAGAGAATCGCTGTTTCCGAGGCTAAGAAACTGGGTATTCCGATCGTTGCTATCGTTGACACCAACTGCGATCCCGATGAGATCGACTATGTGATCCCCGGCAATGACGACGCTATCCGTGCTGTCAAGCTGATCTCCGCTACCATGGCAAACGCTATCATCGAGGGCCGTGAGGGCCGCATGGGCGCTGCCGCAGCAGAGGAGAAAGAGAACGAGGCTGAGGAAGCCGCTGAATAATTTTAGAGTCTGATTGGACCGATGCCCGCCTGTACCAAGTTCAGACGGGCATTTTTCAGATAAAATGAATGGGAGCCTTTGTGGCTTCGTGAATATGATTGGAGGAATTTTAAATGGCTTTTACTGCAAAAGACGTTGCTGCTCTGCGTGAGAAGACCGGCTGCGGCATGATGGACTGCAAAAAGGCACTGACTGCTTCTAACGGCGATATGGACGCTGCTCTCGACTTCCTGCGTGAGAAGGGTCTGGCTGCTGCTGTAAAGAAGGCTGACCGTATTGCTGCTGAGGGCGTTGCTTTCGCTACTGTGAACGCTGACGCTACCGTGGGCGTTGTGATCGAAGTAAACGCTGAGACCGACTTCGTTGCTAAGAACGCTGAGTTCCAGAACTTTGTAAAGGTTTGCGCTGACACCGTTATCGCTCAGAAGCCCGCTGATGTTGACGCTCTGCTGGCTTGCAAGGCTGAGGGCTCCGAGCTGACCGTTGACGCTCTGCTGAAAGAGAAAATCCTGGTGATCGGCGAGAACATCAAGGTTCGCCGTTTTGCCCGTTTTGAGGGTCATGTTGCTGCTTACATCCATGCAGGCGGCCGCATTGGCGTTCTCGTAAACTTTGACACCGATATCGCCGACAAGGAAGGCTTTGTCGACTATGCTAAGGATATCGCTATGCAGGTTGCTGCTGTTAACCCCGGCTACCTGAACGAGGCTTCTGTGCCTGCTGAGGTGCTCGAGCATGAGAAGGAGATCCTGCTGGCTCAGATCGCTAACGATCCCAAGAACGCCAACAAGCCCGACGCTATCAAAGAGAAGATGGTCGTGGGCCGCATCGGCAAGTTCTATAAGGAGAACTGCCTGGTCGATCAGGAGTTCGTAAAGGATTCCGATCTGTCCGTTGCTAAGTACACCGAGAAGATGGCAAAAGAGCTGGGCGGCTCTATCGCTATCACCGGCTTTGTTCGTTTCGAGAAGGGCGAAGGCCTGGAGAAGCGCAACGACAACTTTGCTGAGGAAATCGCCAACATGGTGAAATAATTCCCGCAAGGAAACTTTTCCGCATAAGGCGGGTCTGTCCCCAAATGGACAGACCCGTTTTTCGGGTTTATTTTCATAAATTTGTCTGATTCTGTCTGCCCAAAATCTTTACGAATGTGTTTTGATTCGCTATAATAGAAGGCAGAACAGAGGTCGTTTTGAACTTCAATATGAAATGGTTAGGAGTCGTGATCATATGGAGAGATTAGTAGGTACCGTTTCCAGAGGCATCAGAGCCCCCATTATCCGTGAAGGCGATAACCTCAGTGAGATCGTTGTCAATTCCGTGCTGGATGCTTCCAAAAGCGCCGGTTTTGAAATTCAGGACCGTGACGTAGTGGCTGTTACCGAAGCAGTGGTTGCCAGAGCACAGGGAAACTATGCCCATGTTGACAACATTGCTGCCGACATTAAGGCTAAGTTTGGCGACGACACCATTGGTGTGATTTTCCCCATTTTGAGCCGGAACCGCTTTGCAATCTGCCTGCGTGGTATTGCAAAGGGAGCAAAGAAAATTGTGCTGATGCTCAGCTATCCGTCGGATGAAGTCGGCAACCATCTGGTTGATTTGGATATGCTGGACGAAAAGGGAATCAATCCCTGGAGCGATGTCCTCACCGAGGCAAAGTTCCGTGAGCTGTTTGGCTATCACAAGCACACCTTCACCGGCGTGGACTATATTGAGTATTATAAGCAGCTGATTACCGACTGCGGCGCAGAGGTAGAGGTCATTCTGGCCAATAACTGCAAGACGATTCTGGATTACACCAAGAGCGTGCTGTGCTGCGATATCCATACCCGTGCCCGCACCAAGCGCCTGTTGAAAGCAGCTGGTGCCGAAAAGGTGTATGGTCTGGACGAGATCATGAACGAGTCCATCAATGGCAGTGGCTTTAACGCCGATTACGGCCTGCTGGGTTCCAACAAGGCTACCGAAGAAACGGTAAAGCTGTTCCCTCGTGACTGCCAGGCTTTTGTGGATGACGTCCATGCCAAGATGCTGGAAAAGACCGGCAAGAATGTGGAAGTCATGGTCTATGGCGACGGTGCTTTCAAAGATCCGGTTGGCAAGATCTGGGAGCTGGCTGACCCGGTGGTTTCTCCTGCCTTTACTGCTGGACTGGTGGGTACCCCCAACGAGGTGAAGCTCAAGTATCTGGCTGACAACAACTTTGCCGACCTGAAGGGCGACGAGCTGAAAGCCGCTATTTCCGAGTATATCAAGCATAAGGATGATGATCTGAAGGGAAATATGGTTTCTCAGGGTACTACCCCCAGACGTTTGACCGACCTGATCGGCTCTCTGGCTGACCTGACCTCCGGCAGCGGCGATAAGGGAACTCCCATCATCTATGTACAGGGATATTTCGATAACTACACCAAATAAGAATCTGTCTTTTTCCGGCGTCATGATAGCATGGCGCCGGTTTTTTGTTTGACAAATATGCCTAAAACGGGTATCATAAACTTGTAGATTTCAGACGTATCAGTACTATTTTGGTGCTTGGGGTTTGATGGTGGCTAGAATTACACCTGCTAAAATGTGTCTGAATCGTAAAAGTTATGATCCTAAGGAGTTGTAAAGAATGCGCCGTATTTTAAATTTTGGTTCGATGAATATTGATAATGTATACACCGTAGAGCACTTTGTGAGGCCGGGAGAAACCATTTCTTCTTTGGAGATGGAGGTCTTTCCCGGAGGCAAAGGCTTGAACCAGACAGTGGCGCTGGCAAGAGCGGGTGCAGAGGTATATCATGCTGGAAAAATCGGAAAAGATGGCCGTTTTCTGTTGGATCTTCTGCGATCAGCTGGCGCCGATATATCGTTTGTTGAAACGATCAACGGCTATACCGGAAAAGCCATTATTCAGGTAGAAGCTGAATCCGGTCAGAACTGTATTCTGCTTTATAATGGCGCAAACTATCAGATGACGGAGCTGTTTATTGACGAAGTGCTGGGCAGTTTTTCGGCTGATACGATTCTGGTGCTGCAAAACGAAATCAATCTGGTGGAATACATCATTGACCGTGCAAGTGCAAAGGGGATGCAGATCGCCTTGAATCCTTCCCCAATCCGGGAGAACCTTTCTAAATGTGACCTAAGCAAAATTACCTGGCTGTTGCTCAACGAAATCGAGGGCAAGGCACTGACGGGTGAAACAGAGCCGGAAAAAATTGCAGGCGCACTGCTCGCAAAGTATCCCGATATGAAAGTGGTCCTGACTCTTGGAGGAGACGGCGTATACTATTGTGACCAGAACGAATCCTTCCGTTATGGCGTGTATCAGACAGAAGTGGTGGATACTACCGCCGCCGGAGATACTTTTGCCGGTTATTTTCTCGCCTGTTCTGCCCGTGGCATGAGTCCTCAGATGGCTGTGGAAGAAGCGTCCCGTGCTTCGGCATTAGCGATTTCCAAACAAGGAGCAGCAGTTTCTATCCCTGTGCGTATTGAGGTATTGCATGCTGATTTAAAATTGCGGTCAGAGTGTGTGGAATAATAGGAAACGATGGAAAATCAGGTTTGTGTGGGTGTGGTGGCTTCATTATGTGCCCATCGCAGAAAGGTGTCCTGTGCCACCGAAAGACGCCGGGCTGCTTCACGGGAATTGATTTTTCCAGATGTCCATAGATGTTTGACGGCGGGGAATTCCTGCGGGACAGGCTTTCGGGGGCGACCAAATTTTACACCTCTGGCTTTGGCGGCAGCGATTCCTTCGGCTTGGCGTTGTCGGATATTGTCCCGCTCGGTTTCTGCCACATAAGAGAGAAGCTGGAGCACGATATCCGAGATCAAGGTGCCGATTAAGTCGTTTTCCCGGCGAGTGTCTAAAAGGGGGATATCCAATACGACGATATGTACGTTTTTCTGTTTGGTCAGGATACGCCACTGTTCCAGAATATCCTTGTAGTTTCTGCCCAGCCGGTCGATACTTTTGACTACCAGAAGGTCTCCGGGTTTTAGGATGCGGAGCATTTTTTGATATTCCGGACGCTGAAAATCTTTTCCACTTACTTTATCGATGTATGTTTTGTGGATGGGTGGAGAAAACTCCTGTAATGCAATGATTTGCCGGTCTTCATTTTGATCTTTGGTGGATACCCGAATGTATCCATAAATTTTACCATTCAATTTTTTTCCTCCTTTTTTCCTGTTGGCTATCACGATTTGCCTTGATACAAATCGTATTCCCTAAAGACTGCTTGTAATTTTCCCAAAAAGGCAACTCATATTTGCAAGCAGTTTTGCCCTACTACTATACCGCAAATAGAGAAAATCATCAATTTTTTTATCTTTGTACAATTTTACACAATGCAAAATCTGTAACCTTCAAGGAGGCGTCGATATGAGCGATATCAACCAGCTGCAAGCGTTAATGCAGGAGCAGAAAAAAGTTGTACGGGAAGGAAGGCTTTTTCCAGTAGCAGCACGCCGGGAGCGCCTTTCGGCGCTGTTGCAGGGAATCAAAAAGTGGGAAACGCCGCTGTTGGAGGCGTTGCAGGCAGATTTGGGAAAATCCTTTTTTGAAGGATATACCACAGAAATCGGCATTGTCTATCAGGAAATTCGGGAAGCGATTCGCCATCTTCCGTCTTGGAGCCGGGTACGGCGGGTTCGCAGCGGTATGGCCAGTTTTCCCTCCAAAGGATATCGGATTCCTGAACCGATGGGCATGGCGCTGATTTTTTCTCCATGGAATTATCCGGTACAGTTGAGCCTTGCGCCTCTCACAGCGGCATTAGCGGCGGGCTGTACCTGTGTGTTGAAGCCCTCCCGTTATTCCAAAGAGGTATCGAGAGTGCTGGAAGCCATGCTCGAGGAAACTTTCCCCCCGGAAGAAGTAGCAGTATTTCAGGGCGGCTCTCAGGAAAACCAGATGCTGTTGGCTGAAAAATGGGATACCATCTTTTTTACAGGAAGTCCCACGGTTGGCCGGGTTGTTATGGAAGCCGCATCCCGCCACTTAACCCCCGTCACGCTGGAGTTGGGCGGGAAAAGCCCGGTAATCGTGGACGAAACAGCGAACCTCGATTTGGCAGCACGCCGGATTATGTGGGGCAAGCTGCTCAATTCCGGCCAGACCTGTGTGGCGCCGGATTATATTCTTGTCCATCGTTCATGCCGGGAAAAGCTGGTAGAAAAGCTGGTGGCTGCCTCAAAAACGCTGTATGGGCAAAATCCGCTGGAGAATGGCGATTATGGAAAAATTATCAATCAAAAGCATTATGACCGTTTGTGTGGCCTTTTGGAAAGTTCTGAAAAAGAGGGCTGCCAGCTACACCGTGTGTCCAGAGAGCCATTTTGCGATGACAGCCTGAAAATCGCCCCGGTTATTCTGACTGGCGTAAATTGGGAAAGCGCTGTGATGCAGGAGGAGCTGTTTGGGCCTCTGCTTCCGGTGATGGAATATGAATCCCTTCCTCAAGTGATCGAAGAAATTGCTTCCCGTCCTAGCCCGCTGGCGTTATATCTGTTTACCTCAAATCGTGACCATGCCCGCCGGGTTTTGCAGAGCGTTCCTTTTGGCGGCGGCTGTGTCAATGATACGGTGCTGCATCTTACCAGCTCCAATTTGCCATTTGGCGGGATTGGAGAGAGCGGTATGGGACAGTACCACGGCAAGGCGGGCTTTGATGTGTTTACCCATTATAAGAGCGTGTTGGCTTCTTCGGTACACATGGATCTTCCTTTCCGGTATGCCCCGTATGGAAAGTATGAGAAGATCATTCGGCGTCTGATGAAGTAAGCAGAGGGGGAGAGAAGATGCTGGAAAGCGAGAAGCAGCTGAAGCAGTTGGCAAACTGGGTGGCAGAAAGCAGCCGGATTGTATTTTTTGGAGGGGCCGGGGTTTCCACAGAAAGCGGAATCCCGGACTTCCGCAGTGAAGATGGGCTATACCGGCAGCATTTTCGTTATCCGCCTGAGGTGATGCTGAGCCATGAGTTCTTTATGGAGCATCCGGAGGAGTTTTTTCAGTTTTATCGTGAAAAAATGGTAGCGCCCCAAATTGAGCCAAACGACGCCCACCGGATTCTGGCACGATGGGAGGAGGAAGGGCGGCTTTCTGCGGTGATTACCCAGAATATCGACGGCCTGCATCAAAAGGCGGGGAGCCGGAAGGTGTGGGAGCTTCATGGCTCTGTCTATCGGAATCACTGTATGGAATGTGGAAAGTCGTGGCCACTTGAAAAGGTTCTGGAAACAGACGGAGTTCCCCGCTGCACCTGTGGAGGCATCATAAAGCCGGACGTGGTGTTGTATGGGGAAGGGCTGGAAGAAAGCGTATTGCAGCGCTCTGTTCAGGCTCTGGAGCGGGCAGACCTCTTGATTATTGGGGGAACCAGCCTGGCGGTTTATCCGGCGGCCGGGCTAATTCAATATTATGGAGGACAGCGCCTGGTGTTGATAAACCGCTCCAGCACGCCCATGGATCGCTACGCTGATTTGCGGTTTAGCGGGAAGATAGGAGAGGTTTTACGCACGGAGGAAGAAATCCGATGCCATCGGTAGTTGACAGAATAGCGGATTAATGGGATAATATAGTGAAAAAACAGGGTCGGGTGTCATAAAAGCTGTTGCAGAAAGCAGCGCTGTATCGACATTGCGGACAGGACAGAAAAGGATGTTTCAACTATGAGAATCATTGCCGGGGAAGCCAGAGGCCGACGTTTGGAAACCCGTGAGGGAATGGACGTGCGCCCAACACCCGAAAGAGTGAAGGAAGCCCTCTTTAATATTTTACAGTTTCAGATCGAAGGCCGCCGGGTGCTGGATCTGTTTGCAGGCAGCGGTCAATTGGGGCTGGAAGCGCTGAGCCGTGGCGCTGCCGAAGCCGTTTTTGTGGATGAATCAAGAGCCTCCATGGCAGTGGTACAGCGCAATATCGCATCTTTACATATGGAAAGCCGCTCGAAAATCTTCCAGATGGATTTTGCATCTTTTCTGATGCGCCGCCATACGCCTTTTGATATTGTGTTTCTCGATCCGCCTTATCGCAGCGGGATGCTGGAAAAGGCGCTGCCGCTGGTAGCAGAAGTCACTTCTCCCGGCGGAACCATTATTGCGGAACATCCCACCGATGAAGAACTGCCCGAGACAGCCGGTGCATTTCAAAAGGGGCGTTCCTACCGGTATGGAAAGATTTATCTGACTGTCTATCGCCGCCCGGAGCCGGAGCAGGTTTGAGTGGATAGTTACAGGAAGCAGGTGCAACGATGAAAATTGGAATCTGTCCGGGCAGTTTCGACCCGGTAACGCTGGGGCATTTGGATATTATCAGCCGTTCACGCAAGGTGTTTGACCATGTGATTGTTGCGGTAATGATTAATCCCGCCAAAAAGACCCTGTTCACGGTGGAGGAGCGGATTGATCTGCTGAAACGGGCCACTGCGGACATGGAGCATATTGAAGTGGTTGGGTTTGAAGGGCTGCTTGCCGAATATGCCAAAGCCAGAGGCGCCAGCGCTGTGATTAAGGGGCTGCGTGCGGTTACCGACTTTGAGTATGAATTTCAGCAGGCGCTTACCAATAAGAAATTGAACCCCGATTTGGAAACCCTGTTTATGACAACCAGCTCGGAGCATATGTTCCTCAGTTCCAGCATCGTAAAACAAATCGCCATGTTTGGCGGAGATATCTCCAATTTCGTACCGGAGTGTATTTTGAAGGATGTCAAAGACCGTATTCGTTTAGATATGAAAAAACGGGAGAACGACAACTGATAGTACTATCATTGATTTTCAGATAGAGAGGATGGAGCAAAATGGCGATAAACATTACAGTAGATGACCTGTTGGACGAGTTGGAAGAAATGGTAAATAAGGCAACCCATTTGCCGCTTTCCAAAGGAAAGGCGGTGCTGGACAGCCGTGATGTACTGGATATTATCGCCGACATCCGGGAGAACCTGCCGCAGGAGAGCCGTCAGGCCAGAGCAATTGTGGCAGACCGCAACCAGATTATCAGTGACGCACGCCGGGAATCGGAAACGATTATCCGTGTTGCGGAAGAAAAGGCACGGGCGATGGTGAATCAGAACGAGATTGTCCGGCAGGCACAGCAAAAAGCCAATGAGCTGATGAACCAGACGCAGCAGAAATGCCGTGAAATGCGAAAGGCCAGCAACGACTATATTGACGATCTGATGAAACGGACAGATGATGCCCTTGCAGGCCATCTTTCCGAGCTTCGAAAGACCCGTCAGAGCATTAAAGCCAGCCAGCGGAATGGCTTAAAATGAAAAAAATAGTATATTTATAATTTTAACCAATTGTTTTTAAATTTTAACTTTTTATCAAAAATCAAAATATAGATGGAAGCGGAGAAACTATACAATATGTAGTGGCTTTTCTCCGCTTTTTATTTTACTATTATCAAAATGGCGAAATTTGTCAATAATTGTTTACATAATAATTTGAAAAAACCATTGCATTTATACAAAGTATCGTCTATAATTTATCTTAAAAGTGGTGAAAGGTGGATAAAGGTAGCAGAGTGTGGCACGTTGGGTGGCGATGTGCTGAGGAAGCTATCTTTTGGAGGCTAACTAAGATTATGTTGATGGGCGAGTTTCAACATAATATGGATGCAAAAGGCCGGGTAACAATCCCAGCCCGTTTCCGTGAGGACTTGGGCGACAGGTTTTATGTTACAAAAGGTCTGGACGGCTGCCTGTTTGTTCTTTCTCCAGCCCAATGGGAGAAGCTGCTGGAAAAAATGTCGTCCCTGCCGCTTTCTAAAGCCCGCAGCCTTCAACGCTTTTTCTTTTCGGGTGCTGCCGAGGCAGAACCGGATAAACAGGGGAGAATCCTCATCCCCGCTGCCCTACGGGAATATGCAGGGCTGGAAAAAGATGTCACGGTGATTGGCGCTGCAACCCGTGCAGAAATTTGGGATACTGCAAAATGGACGCAGTATAATGAGAGCCAGACACAGGAGAGTATCCTGGATGCGATGGATCTCCTGGAATTTTAAAGCTGGACGAAAGGAGCGAGGAGATTGGAGATACAATTTACACACAAACCGGTATTGTTTACCGAAACCATCGAATCGCTGGACATCCAGCCTGATGGAATCTATATCGACGGTACTGCCGGCGGGGGCGGCCACAGTGAAGCGATTTTGAAAAAACTGGAGAACGGCAAGCTGCTCTCCATCGATCAGGACCCCGACGCTATTGCAGCCTGTATCGCCCGCTTGTCAAAATATTCCGGTTCGATTATCCGACGGGGGAATTTTTCTCAGATGAGAGAGCTGGCGCAGAATTGCGGATTCCATGAGGTGGATGGAGTGCTGATGGATATCGGCGTTTCTTCCCATCAACTGGATACGCCGGAGCGTGGTTTTTCTTACCACACCGATGCACCGCTGGATATGCGTATGAGCCAGGAAGGCCCCACAGCAGCAGATCTGGTGAATGAACTCTCCTGGCAGCAGTTAGCCGAAATCATTAGCCGGTATGGCGAGGATAAAAGCGCCGCCCGGATTGCCAAAGCGATTGTGGCAGCCAGAGAAGAAGCCCCGATTCGGACAACCCTCCAGTTAGCAGATATCATCCGTGAAGCGGTTCCGGCTGCTGTCCGCCGTGAAGCGGGACATCCGGCCAGAAAAACATTTCAGGCCCTGCGGATTGCGGTGAATGGAGAACTGGACAGGCTTTCGGAAGGTTTGGAAGCAGCTTTTTCACTGTTGCGCCCCGGCGGAAGGCTGGCGGTGATTACGTTCCATTCGCTAGAAGACCGGATGGTAAAACGAAGAATGAATGAATGGTGTACCGGCTGTACATGCCCACCGGATTTTCCCGTGTGTGTGTGTGGAAAAAAGCCGAGAGCCGAACTGGTGTATAAAAAAGGACTGACTCCTTCTAAGCAGGAGCTGGAAGAAAACCCAAGAGCCAGAAGTGCAAGACTTCGAGTCTGTATCAAACTGGCACAGGAATAAAAAAATAAGCAAAATCAACGATAGATCGGAGTGTGAATCCCATGAGTGTGCGGAACCGTACAGAAGCCTATGACCTTTCCCTTTTTGATACCCACCCCTTAACGGTTGAGGTAGGCGGGCGCCCTGAGCCCAAGCCTTCCCAGAAAAAGCAGCCGAGATCCAATGTCATTGAGCTGCCCCAGCGGGAGCTGGATAAAAACCGCCGCACTCATTCCCACTCCTTTAAGGCCGTTGGCGTAGTGATGGTGTTAACCCTGATGCTGACCATTGTGGGCAGCGTCGTGTTCAATCAGGTACAGCTTAACGAGCTGACCACTCAAATCTCTCAGGCCGAAAAAGATCTGGCCGAACAGCAGAGCGTACATACACAGCTTCAGATGAAAGCCAATTCCAATATGACTCTCAGCGATGTGGAGGCATATGCACAGGAAGAATTGGGAATGAAAAAGACGGGTAAGAGTCAGGTAACCTATATTACCTTAACCGAAGGAGATCAGGGAACCGTTGTACAGCCCGGTGGAGAAGAAAGCCTGTTAGATCGTGTCTGGTCATTTTTGCAGGGGCTGCTGGAATAAACTGTCTGTTCTGGCGTATATGTGAATAGAAGGGCTGTGTTGTGCAGCACCGGATAAGAGAGAGGAGAGAGTTGAGAGATCAGATCTTAACTCTCTTTTTAATAAAGGATAGAGCCTGATGCTGGCTTATAGAGCAAAAGCTTGCTTCCGGTTTTTATAAGACTGTTACAGCAGGTTCTGGCACAGAGGTATTTGTTTGCTTATGGAGGAATACACATGGCAAAAGGGACAACAATTCGGATGTGGAGACGGACGCTGGTGTTGTTGGTTCTGGTAGCGTTCGGGTTTGGAGCAGTGATTGTAAATCTGATCCGTCTGCAAATTGTGGATGGAGAGGAATTAAAAAAAGCGGCCATTGATCAGAGCCTGCGCCCCACTACTTTGACGGCGCAGCGGGGAACCATATATGATGCCAGCGGCACCAAAATTCTGGCACAGAGCGCCAGTGTGTGGACAGTCGCATTGGAACCCGCCTATATCAAAAAGGAAGATAAAACGGTGTTGGCAAGAGGGCTGGCGGAGATTCTGGATATGGAAGAATCAGAGGTGCTGGAACTCGCCAATAAAAACACTTATTTTACCTATTTGAAGCGCAAAGTGGAAACCGACAAAAAGGATGAAATTCTGGCCTTTATGGAGGAAAACAACATCAGCCGGGGTGTCCAGCTGATTCAGGACTATAAGCGTTATTACCCTTATGGAAACTTTATGGGGCCTGTTCTGGGCTTTACCGGTACGGATAATCAGGGGCTTTCCGGTTTGGAATACCAGTATGACACAGAGCTGAGCGGGACGGCAGGACGGCTGGTGACTGCGAAAAACGCAGTCGGAACCGATATGCCTTTCCAGTATGAACAGCGGGTCGAAGCCGAGGATGGGTATGATCTGGTGCTGACCATTGATGAAGGAATCCAGCATTTTCTGGAAGAAGGGCTGGAAGAAGGCATCAAGAATTTCGAGGTGGCAAATGGCGCCTGCGCCGTGGCTATGAATGTCAAAACCGGTGCGATTCTGGGATTGGCAACCAAAGGGGACTATGACCCCAACGACCCGTGGACGATTGCAAACCCGGAGGTTCAAAAAGAGATTGACGCTTTGCCCGAAGATGAGCAGGCGGCTGCAACTTCGGCAGCACTCCAAAAGCAGTGGCGGAACAAGGCCATCAGCGACACCTATTATCCCGGTTCTGTCTTTAAGATGTGTACCGGCTCCATGGCAATGGAAGAAGGGATTGTAAAAGAAGATACCACCTTTACCTGTAACCATTCTTATCAGGTAAAAGGAACCGGCCAGTATATTAACTGCTGGACCTATCGTGGCCACGGTACCCAGACCTTTGTACAGGGTTTGTGTAATTCTTGTAACCCGTATTTTGTTCATCTGGGAGAAGAACTGGGGCCGGATCTTTTCTTTAAGTATTTTGAGGCATTCGGGTTTACACAGAAAACCGGGATTGATTTGCCCGGTGAAGCGAATACCATTTATTATACCGCCGACCAGTTGAACCCCATGGAGTTGGCCACGGAGTCTTTTGGTCAGAACTTTAGTATCACCCCGATTCACATGCTCTCCGCCGCCGCTGCAATTGCCAATGGTGGATATCTGGTGCAGCCCCATGTGGTGGATCATATGCTCGATTCTGATGGGAATATTGTGATGACCGCCGATACCAGTTATAAGCGGCAGGTGATTTCGACAGACGTTGCCGAACGTATGGTAAAGATTCTGCAAACCAATGCCACTTCCGGCACAGCTAAAAACGGCTATATCGCCGGATATCGTGTATGTGGAAAGACAGGTACTTCTCAGAAGGTGGTAGAGGATCATCTCGACACCTCGAAAAAGCACTATATCGCTTCCTATTGTGGATTCGCCCCGGCAGACGACCCGGAGATCGCCCTGCTGATCTATTATGATGAGCCCAATCCGCAAATCGACTATTATGGCGGTTCTGTGGCTGGCCCTACCTTTGAAAAGTGCATGAAGCAGATTTTGAACTATCTGCGGGTAGAGAGAAAGTTTACCGACGAAGAACTTGAAAAAATTGATACCACTGCACCTTCTGTTACCGGAAAAACTGTATCCGAAGCCAAGGAAATCCTTGAAAACGAGGGGCTGACCGTCAAGGTGAAAGGCGACGGCGAAAAGGTTCTCGATCAGATTCCTGCTTTTGGTGAGGCAATCCCGCAGGAAGGAACTGTGGTGATTTATACCGATGAAGAAAGCCAGTCCGAAACGGTGGAGGTTCCAGACTTGACGGGCCTTTCCCTCTCGGCAGCCAATCAGGCCGCTGCGGATGCCGGTATCCAGATTCGGGTAACAGGCGCCGCCCTCACCAGTAAGAATCCCGTTTCCCGCACACAAGATATCGAGAAGGGTACCAAAGTGCGTCCCGGTACGGTAGTAACGGTGGGATTTGTTGAGGTGGATCAGGTAGCGTAAATTTTCTCTGTAAAAACACAACAGAGTGTGCTATACTGATAGGGCATATAGGCTCAGAGGGAACTCTGGCCGGAAAAACAACAAGGTGGAGAAAGAATTATGAGTGCAACTTGGACTTTATTGGCAGCAGTAATCGCTTTTGGCGTAACCGCCCTTCTGGGAAAATGGATGATCCCCTATTTGCAGAAACTGCATTTTGGTCAGACCATCCGTGAGGAGGGGCCGCAATGGCACCGGAGCAAACAGGGCACCCCCACGATGGGTGGAATTATGTTTATTCTCGGAATTGTGGTGGCAGTATTGATTTGTGTACCGCTCTATTATGTCAATTCCTTTGATGAAACCCTCCTGATGAAGGTTCGTTTGTTCGGCGGCCTGGGAATGGCGCTGGGTTATGGCCTGGTTGGCTTTATGGACGACTATATCAAGGTTGTAAAGAAGCGCAACCTGGGTCTTACCGCCATTCAAAAACTGGTTTTGCAGTTTGTCGTGGCCGGTGCTTATCTGCTGGGCGTCTATCTGGCAGGCGGAAAGAGCACAACCCTGATCCCGCTGGTGGGCGAAGTTGATTTTGGCTGGGGATATTGGATTCTGGCCGCTATCCTGATTGTAGGGGTTGTCAATGCAGTCAACTTTACCGACGGAATTGACGGGCTGAATGCCTCGATTACCTTCTTTGTGTGTATCTTCCTGATGATGATCGCCGGTTTGATGAGCATGTTTAGCGTGAGCATTATGGCAGTTGCGGTCGCTGCGGCCTGCATGGGCTTCCTTGTGTGGAACTTTAACCCGGCCAAGGTTTTCATGGGGGATACCGGCTCTTTGTTCCTGGGCGGTATCGTGTGCGCTCTGGCGTTTGCTTTGAATATGCCCATCCTGTTGCTGCCGCTGGGAATCGTCTATTTTGCCGAGATCCTCTCTGTGGTGCTGCAAGTCAGCTATTTCAAGCTCACCCATGGAAAGCGTCTGTTTAAAATGAGTCCCATCCATCACCATTTTGAGATGTGCGGCTGGAGCGAAATGAAAATTTGCTTTGTGTTCAGCATGGTGGCTGCCGCTGGCGGTCTGATTTCCCTGCTGTGGGTATTCTTTGGCGTATAACTGCATATACTACTGTTCCAAACTGGTTGTAGGAACATAAGAAAGGAGGCAGAGACTGTGAGAGAGAGTCAAAGTCGGTCAAGACGGCAAAGGCCGCCGGTACAAAACCGGCAGCCAGCAAATAGATCAACCAGAACAAGAGCCGCCGGTGTAAAGAACGCCGACGTAAAAAACGTCAGCGCAAAGGGTACCCGTGCGAAAGGCGTCGATGCAAAAAAATCCAGCACAAGAAGTGCCGGAACAGATGTATCAGTTCCCGCAGGAGCGGGGGCGGCCGGAGGGGTTTCGCTGTTTTCTCCAAAAGCATCCTTCAAGAAGGTCAAAAAGAAGTTTAAGGTCTTTTCAGTTCGTGGAGGAATTGATCGGGTCTTTTTGTATATCCTGCTCAGCCTGCTGGTGTTTGGCTTGGTGATGCTTTTTTCTGCCAGTTATGCCTCCTCTTTCTATGAGTCGGGAGACAGCTATAAATACATCCGGCAGCAGCTGATTTTTGCTGTGCTGGGATGTTTCGTTATGATGGCGATTTCTTTCTTTGACTATCACCATCTTCACAAATTTGCCTTTTTGATTTTGGGAATCACCATTGCTCTGTTGGTTGCAGTGGTGGTGTTAAAGGGTTCCTCGTTGGTTCCCCGGATTAACGGAGCTTATCGATGGCTGTTTATTGGGCCAATCAACTTCCAGCCCTCTGAGGTGGCCAAATTTGCCCTGGTATTAATTTTTGCTCATTTGATGTCCATCAACTATGATAAAATGGAAACATTCCGTTATGGGGTGCTTCCCTATGTCGTATTACTGGCTTTGATTGCCGGGCTGGTCATCATGGAACCGCACGTTTCGGCCACGCTGATTTTGGTGGCGATTTCAGCGGTCATGATGTATGTGGGCGGTGTACGGCTCCGTTGGTTCGGCGTGGCGGCTATTCTGGCAACCGCCGGCGTGATGTATCTGGTTTTCTTCTCCGGAAAATTCGATTACGCTATGCTGCGTATTCAGGGATGGCTCAATCCGTTCGACCCACCGGAAGGGGTAGATACCTGGCAGACCCGCCAGTCCCTGATGGCGATTGGCTCCGGGCGGCTGTTGGGGCTGGGGCTGGCGCAGTCCCGCCAGAAATACCTGTATCTGCCAGAGCCGGAGAATGATTTTATCTTTGCCATTGTGTGTGAAGAACTGGGCTTTGTAGGGGCACTGGTTGTAATCATCCTGTTTGCCTTGCTGATTTGGAGAGGTGTTATCATCTCTCTGGGCGCTAAAGATAAGTTTGGGATGCTGCTGGGAATCGGCCTTACAGCACAGGTGGGAATCCAGACAATCCTGAATATCTGTGTTGTGACAAACACCCTGCCGAATACCGGTATCAGCCTGCCGTTTTTCAGCTATGGAGGCACTTCGCTGGTAATGCTGCTGGCGCAGATGGGAATCCTTCTCTCGATTTCACGAACGTCTAACGTGGATAAGGTGTAGCATCTGCATAGAATGGAATGTAATACTGTTGTAAAGGGGGAAAGGGGGCCCGGATGGCCGGGAACCCCGAATGACCGATGAGAGTTTTGTTTGCAGGCGGTGGAACCGCCGGGCATATCAATCCGGCTTTGGCAATTGCAGGGTATCTGCGTGAAACCGAGCCGGACACGGCAATCCTGTATGTAGGAAATGCGGGGGGCATGGAGGAACGTCTGGTACCCGCAGCCGGGTTTGAATTTAGAAGCGTGAAGATTTCCGGCTTTCAGCGCAAGCTCAGCCTGAAGAATATCAAGCGCAACGCTCAAACACTGGTGCGGATCGTGACTTCCAGCCAGCAGGCGAAAAAAATCATCCGTGATTTTAAACCGGATATCTGTGTAGGAACCGGCGGCTATGTTAGCGGCCCGGTTATCCGGGAAGCCATGAAGCTGGGAATCCCGGCGGTTATCCATGAGCAGAACGCCTATCCGGGCGTGACCAACCGGATGCTTGCCAAAAAAGCCAGCCGTGTTATGCTGGCGGTGGCAGACGCCCAGCGCCATTTTGATGCAGATGCCCGCTGTGTCCTTACCGGAAACCCGGTTCGACAGGAGCTTTCACGGGCTGATAAAGAGGATTCCCGCCACACCTTGGGGCTGGATGCCCGCCCGCTGATCCTCTCGTTTGGCGGCAGCCTTGGTGCCAGAAGCATCAACGAAGCGGTGGCGGATTTGCTCGTTCACAGCGCCCGTAGCGGAAAATACCAGCATATCCACGGCTATGGCCAGTATGCCAAATGGATGCCGGAACTGCTGGAGGAAAAAGGGCTGCATCTGAGCGAGTGCCCGAATATTGATCTCAGAGAGTACATTCACGATATGCCGCAATGTATGGCCGCTGCCGACCTTGTGATTTGCCGGGCTGGCGCTATTACCCTAAGCGAGCTTCAGTCACAGGGGAAGGCTTCTATTCTGATTCCTTCTCCCAATGTTGCTGAGAATCATCAGTACCACAATGCTATGGCGTTGGTGAAACGCAACGCAGCGGTGTTGATTGAAGAAAAAGACCTTACCGGTGAGCTGCTCTGGCAGAAGGTAGAAGAAATCTTCTCCCGTCCCGGCGGCGCTGCAGAACTTGGCGCCAATGCGGCAAAGATGGCGATTCCCGATGCCTGCCAGCGTATTGCCAAAGTGATCCACGAGGTTTTGGATAGCAGCAAAAAGCACGCCTGATTCTCTGTTATCTCTGTTTTTTCCGGTTTCAGCCTGCCGTTTCACCCAATCTATTGCTTTCGCATACTATGGAGAGCGAATAGATTATGGGAGAAAGGGTGTTGAGGTTGGAACGATTGAGAATAGAAGGCTCCAGAAAGCTATATGGAGAATTAACAGTTCATGGAGCTAAAAATAGCACTTTACCGATTTTAGCGGCGTCCCTTCTCTGCAAGTCAGAGGCGGTTTTACATAACTGCCCTGCCCTCTCTGATGTGGACACGGCGGTCAGAATCCTGCGGACTCTTGGCTGCCGTGTCCGGCGTGAACGGGACGTGCTGGCAATCGATTCTTCCCAGCTTTGTGACGACGAAATCCCCGAAAATCTGATGCGGGAAATGCGTTCCTCCATTGTTTTTCTGGGGGCTGTCGTTTCCCGTCTGGGAAAAGCAAGGCTTTCGTTTCCCGGTGGATGTGAATTGGGGCCACGGCCTATCGATCTTCACCTGACGGCGCTTCGGAAGATGGGGCTTTCGATTCGGGAAGACCACGGGTGCCTGGAATGTACGGTTCCGGGACGCCTGAAAGGCTGCCCGATTTCTCTTTCCTTCCCCAGTGTGGGAGCCACCGAAAATGTGATGCTGGCGGCAGCCTGTGCAGAAGGAACCACCGTGCTTTCCAATGCGGCACGGGAGCCGGAGATCTGTGATCTTGCGGATTTTCTCAATGCCTGCGGTGCCCGGATTTCCGGCGCTGGGGGAAGCGTAATCGTGATCGAAGGTGTGGAGTCCCTTGGAGGATGCGAACACTGGGTCATTCCCGACCGGATTGTAGCGGCTACCTATCTGGCGGCGGCAGCGATTACGGGTGGGGAACTGTTGCTCCAGCACCTGGATTGCAGTCATCTCCCGTTGGTGCTTCCGGCTTTTGAAGAATCCGGCTGTCTGCTGAAAAGCGAGGGCGATCAGCTTTGGGTAAAAGCACCCGAACGTTTGCGGCCTGTTAAGAGTGTGCGAACCATGCCGTATCCCGGTTTCCCAACAGATGCACAGGCTCCGGTGATGGCGGTCACTTCTCTGGCAGACGGCACAAGTGTGTTTGTGGAGAATATTTTTGAGAGCCGCTATAAGCATGTTGGCGAACTGCTGCGGCTGGGAGCCAACATCAAGGTAGAAGGGCGTGTAGCCGTTGTCGAAGGAGTTCCCGGTTTGTCGGGAGCGCCGGTAATGGCCCCGGACTTGCGGGGTGGAGCGGCTTTATTGCTGGCAGGCTTGGCGGCAGAGGGAACGACCCTCCTGACCGGTGTCCACCATCTGGACAGAGGGTATGAGGCGATTGAGGAGAGACTGTCCTCTGTGGGGGCTGTGATTCACAGAGAATTTTTGCCCGACAGCGCAGAGTGAGTTCGTCTGAAAAGCAAAAAATCAAGGAAGTTCAGGGAAGCTGAAAGCAGAAATAGAGCGACTATCTGCTAAAAAGCCTCCCGGAAAAGGAGACCCGTCATGCGGCAGATACCGTCTGAAAACAAGCGAATACGGGGCAGGGGGGCCGTTGCCCGAAGGGGAATCAGCCCTCGTGCCAGGCGGCGAAAGCGGAGAGCAATCTTTTTTTATTGCTTTACCTTTTTGTTTGTGATAGCAGCCGCTGTGGTGCTTTCGTTAACGGTCCTGTTCCGAATCGATACCATAGAAGTAAACAACACTTCCCGCTATTCTGAGCAAGAGATTCTCAAAGCCTGTGGGATTGAGGAAGGCCAGAATCTGTTTTTGGCAGACACGCAAACAGCAGCCCGAAATATTGACCAGAAGTTGCCGTATTCCGGCGGCGTGCGTGTATCACGCAAATTACCCAATTCTCTGGTGGTTACTGTGGAAGAACCCGTGGTTTCCATGGCCTTTGAACAGGACGGCCAGTATGTGGTGGTTAGTAAGGAAAACAAGATTCTGGAGATTGTTTCCAAAGCGCCGGAAGGGGTTCAGCTGATTACCGGAATGAAGCTGCAAAAACCTGCATACGGCAAGAAGTATCAGCCGGCGGATGAAAAAACAGAAGAGGCTTTTTTACAGCTTCAGGAAGCGCTTAACGCAGCTTCGTTAGATCACATCACTAAAATTGATGTCACCGATATTTATAAGATGACAGTGGAGTATGATGGGCGTATTCAGATCCTCTTTGGCAATGTCAACGACCTATCGCTGAAAATCAGTTCCGCTAAGAAAATCATTTTAGAGGAACTGGGTGAGGACGAACAGGGTGAGCTGGATGTTTCGCTGACCAGAGATCTGAAAAAAGCATATTATCTGCCTAAGGAGCTTAGTTCAGCAGAGGCTACCTCAAAACCGGATGCAACTGCAAAGCCGGAGAATTCCGGGGAGAATACTCCCGGGGAGAACATTCCCGAGGAGTCCTCCAGCAGCTCGGAGAGTTCCTCTCACAGCAGTGATACCTCACAGAGTTCGTCTGAGTCAAAAAGCGAATGATTTTGAATTTTGTCGAAATATAGTATATTGTATATAAAAAGGATATATTTCGATATAGGCAAATAGCAAAATTATTAAAAATGGAAATATTTGGTTATGTAATTAGATAAAATGAAATAATTTTGCATAATCATCAAGGATATTCTTGAAATTTCTGCGTAAAAGTGATAAATTAAAGAAGATAGGATTTTCCAAACTAACGAATTCTCATCCAGGTTCTCCTGGGGATGTTCAATAAAAACTAAGGGGGAGACAGCAATGCCTTTCGAGATTGACAACCAGATAGATGATGAAGTATTAATAAAAGTAATTGGTGTCGGCGGCGGCGGCGGAAACGCTGTGGACCGCATGGTACTTAGCGGAGTACAGGGCGTGGAGTTTATCAGCATCAACACAGATAAACAGGCTCTGAACCGCTCCAAGGCAACTCAGAAAATTCAGATTGGCGAAAAGATTACCCGTGGTAAGGGTGCAGGCTCCAAACCGGAAGTCGGCCAGAAAGCCGCCGAGGAAAGCCGGGAGGCGATTGCTGCTGCGATTCGTGGTTCTGATATGGTCTTTATCACAGCTGGTATGGGCGGCGGTACAGGTACCGGCGCTGCACCTGTGGTGGCTGAGGTAGCCCGTGATATGGGTGTGCTGACCATCGGTATTGTTACCAAGCCGTTTGCTTTTGAGGGCCGTCGCCGTATGGAGCAGGCCGAGAGCGGAATCACCGCTTTGCGTGAGCATGTGGATTCCCTGGTGGTAATCCCCAATGAACGCCTCAAGCTGGTGAGCGAGCAGCGCATTACGCTGCAGAACGCCTTCTTGATTGCAGACGATGTGCTTCGTCAGGGCGCCCAGAGTATTTCTGACCTGATTAAGCTGCCCGGAATCGTCAACCTGGACTTTGCCGACGTGACTTCTGTTATGAAGGATGCCGGTTATGCACATATGGGCGTTGGCCGTGCATCCGGCAAGGAAAAGGCCGAGGAAGCTGCCAAGATGGCAATTTCCAGCCCCCTGCTGGAAACTGCGATCGACGGAGCCAAGGGCGTGATTATCAATATCACTTCTTCTCCCGATATCGGGCTGGATGAAATTGATACCGCTTCTTCTATGATTACAGAGCAGGCACATGCAGATGCCAATATCATTTGGGGTGCTGCCTTTGATGATAATATGGAAGACGAAATGAGCGTTACCGTAATTGCTACGGGCTTTGCAACGCACAACGGCGCCCCGGCAGAGCCGGAGACAGCGGCTGAACCGGTTGCAGCAGCCCCTCAGCGCCAGCCGGTTGCACAGCAGCGGCCTGCCAATACTGTCAGCCCCCGTGCACAGGCTAACCCGGTTAACGAAGAAGACGACGGCGGATTCATTGATATTATGTCAATTTTTAATAAGTATTGATGATGAAATTCAAAAACTGCTGGCAGGCTAGGACTGTCAGCAGTTTTTTGTTATGTAGTTTGCTGTATCAATAGAATATTCCTCAATTGAGCCAAATATGGCGGAATTTCGCCTTATTCGGCTGTTTTTTAAAATCATGACGAATTATTTCTGTAAAATTCCTGTTTTCTCTTGCAATCGAGCTTTTTTGTGATATAATAACCAGTGGATTGCAAAATATAATTTCGGAGGTGGCGAACGTGAATCCTGACCCGCTCAGTAGATTGAACGGAGATTGTATCAGAAATCAAATACAATATCAGGAGCAGTGCGCCATTTTCCAGAGGTGCAGATTGAAACACCACTGACAAGAGTGCATTTGGTTGGCTGCGGCGGCTCCTGAAGAAGGAGAGATGTGCAATGGTAACCTATTACAAAACTCTGGATGGAACAATCTGTCAGATCGAAAACTGCGAGCCCGGCTGCTGGATCAACTGTGTTGCTCCTGAGGAGTCGGAAATCCAAAGATTGATCGATGAATTTGCAATTGAGCCAGATTTTTTCCGTGCGGCCATGGACGAGGAGGAATCTTCTCACCTTGACAGCGAAGACGGCAATACGCTGGTGATTCTGGATATCCCTGTTGTGGAGCTGGAAGATGAACAATTAACGTATTTTACCCGTCCGTTGGGTATTATCCTAACCGAACGAAATGTCATTACGGTCTCGCTGCATGAAAACCCCATTCTGGATGAATTTGCAGAAGGGGTGGTAAAAAATGTAAAAACCAATCTCAAAACGCATTTTACACTCCATTTAATGCTGCGGATTGCGGGACGTTATCTGCAATATTTGAAGCAGATCGATAAGATTAGCAGTCAGGTTGAAAAAGAGCTGCGGAAATCTATGAAAAACGCAGAGCTGATTCAGCTTTTGGAAGTGGAAAAGTCTTTGATGTATTTTTCATCTTCTCTCAAGGCAAACGAAATTACGATTGAAAAGATCATGCGTGGCCGTGCGATTCGCCTCTATGAAGAAGACCAGGATCTGCTGGAAGATGTGTTGATCGAAATCAAGCAGGCCATCGAGATGGCAGGGATTCATCTGAATATTCTTTCTGGTACGATGGATGCGTTTGCTTCCATTATCTCCAATAACCTGAATATTGTGATGAAGGTGTTGGCTTCTATTACGTTGATTATTTCCATCCCAACCGTGATCTCCGGTATTTATGGAATGAACGTGGATCATTTACCTTTTTCAAATTTCTGGTTCCCGGTTAGCGTTTCCTTGGGCTTGATGCTGGTTGCTTTCTTTATTTTGAGAAAGAAGCAGATGATTTAAGATAGAGCTTCCTCAGGCTCCTGAGAGTCTGAGGAGATAACTATTTTTTATACTGCTACTAGCTCAGAATCCGGCAAATCTGAGCGAATGATGGAATGGCACTTGACAAAAGATAAAGAGTAGGTTATCATATAGATAAACTTCAATATGAAAAGGGTGTTCAGGTGGAAGCAGCACAAAATAAAAAGGCAGCAGTGATGTTCAAAGCATTGGGCGATGAGAATCGTCTGCTGATTTTGCAGCAATTGAGGCAGGGAGAGAAGTGCGCCTGCCGTTTGTTGGACGACTTGGCCATTTCTCAGCCGACACTCTCTCATCATATGAAACTCCTTTGTGATGCTGGTTTGGTAACAGCCCGCCGGGAAGGAAAGTGGATGCACTATTCTCTTTCCACAGAAGGAATTTTGCAGCTGCAACGGTATTTGGAATCTATGATAAAATGAAAAAACCGCTTTTCAGCGGTTTTTTTCTGGAATATACATTGATAAATTTAAATATAATGATTTATCGATTTGTTAGGAGGAATGTGCATGGAAATTCTAACACAAATTGGAGATTTTTTTCAAAACCAGGTTTTGGGAATGAAGTGGCTTAGCCAGTTGGTGGCATCGCTTCTGGAGAATCTGGGAGTTCGAGTTGATGAGGGATGGGGCGGTGCTCTTCACTTTTTCCTCTATGATACCATCAAAATCTTTATCTTGCTCTCGGTTTTAATCGGCCTGGTTTCCTATATCCAGAGCTATTTCCCGCCGGAGCGAACCCGCAAAATTCTGGGACGATTTCATGGTATCGGAAGCTACACTCTGGCAGCTTTGCTGGGAACGGTCACGCCGTTTTGTTCCTGTTCTTCCATTCCGCTCTTTATCGGCTTCACAAGCGCTGGATTGCCGGTTGGAGTAACGTTTTCGTTTTTGATTTCGTCCCCGTTGGTGGATTTAGGCTCCCTGATGCTGCTGACCAGTATATTCGGCTGGGAGATCGCCGTCCTTTATGTTATATTAGGGCTGGTGCTCGCCGTGGCAGGCGGCGCTTTGATCGAAGCCTTGGGAATGGAAAAATATGTAGAGGAGTTTATCCGTAGGGCAAAGCAATTGGATATAGACTCACAAAGCATTACCCGATGGGAACGGTTGGCTTACGCAGGGGAGCAGGTGAAGGCAACTGTAAAAAAAGTTGCTCCCTATATTCTAGTTGGCGTAGGGATTGGAGCCGTCATTCACAATGCGATCCCGCAAACCTTGATTCAATCCGTATTGGGTGGGGAACAATGGTTTTCTGTCCCGTTGGCAACAGTGCTGGGCGTTCCCATGTATGCCGATATTTTTGGTACAATCCCGGTGGCAGAGGCGCTTTATGCTAAAGGCGCCGGCCTTGGCACGGTGCTTTCGTTTATGATGGGCGTCACAGCTCTTTCGCTGCCGAGTATGATTATGCTGCGAAAAGCGGTAAAGCCCCGCTTGTTGGCGGTTTTTATTGTGATTGTAACGATTGGGATCATCCTAATCGGTTACTCCTTTAATGCGATTGCAGGATGGCTTCCTGTATGATAAACTAGGGGCTATCTGAAAAGTCGAAATTATCGTCTTTTCCTACAATCAATGCCAGCTACTGCGTTAAAAAACTCGGAATCCATCAAGGATTCCTG
>CAJFNK010000063.1 GCA_904394685.1 Candidatus Heritagella gallinarum | reverse complement strand
TTTCTATCTTAGCACAACCACTCAAGGTTTGTCAAGATTTTTTTCCGCTCCGTTGAGCGCTTGACTATTCTACCACGCTTTCTCCCTCCTGTCAACGCCTTTTTTCCCTTTTTTTCGCTATTTTTCCAGCTTTGTCATTTCTTCCAGTTTTCTCCACGATTCATCCACTTTTCTAATCGTGTTTTCGTGTATAATTCCCATCTTCTATGCAGATACTGTCTTACAAAGGAGAGATGTACTCATGACAAAAAAACGACTGCTTTTCTTATGGAAGGTCGGCGTTATCCTTCTGGTCAACGTGTTGGTCATTCTCGCTGTCGTGCAACCCTCAATCCCCGCTCTCTCCCGGCGTGGTTCCCGTGGAGAAGAAGTTCGCCAAATTCAAACCGTTTTAAAGGATCGTGAACTTTATACCGGAAATATCGACGGCATCTATGGCTCACAAACAGAAAAGGCTGTCATTCGTTTTCAAAAACAGATGGGCCTTACACCAGATGGAATTGCCGGTCCTCAGACCCTTTCTGCACTTGGGCTTGGCAAAGCCCCTTCCGGCGTAACCGGTATTGGAGGATACAGCGCTAACGAGGTCGCCCTGCTGGCTCGTATTATTTCTGCAGAATCACGAGGCGAGCCCTATGCAGGTCAGGTAGCTGTTGGTGCGGTCATCTTAAACCGGGTCGCTCACCCCAGCTTTCCCAATACGCTTGCGGGTGTGATTTATCAGCCCGGCGCTTTTTCGTGTCTGGATGACGGCGGTGTCAATGCCGCTGTGGCCGACTCAGCCTACCGTGCTGCCCGTGACGCTATTAACGGCAGTGACCCTTCTGGTGGAGCCATCTATTACTATAACCCGGCCAAATCAACCAATAAATGGATTTTCTCCCGCCCCATCATTACGGTCATTGGCAACCATCGTTTCTGCTCCTAATTGTATAAAGTAACAATAGATATACGGAGAGTGCATCAGGCAACGTTAACCGTCACACACTCTCCGTATATTTTTATTTGAATTATTCTAACTGTTAATATCCCAGTTCTTCTCCTACCAGAACAACTTTGATCCTTCCCTCATACCGTGGCTGCTGTTTTGCAATTACCGTATAACCCGCACAGATTCTCTGCGGTGAAGAACAGCCTTCTGTCATAGAGCCGCAAGTACCCTTACATTCCCCCATATGAGCGCAATAGGTATCCCTGTCCAAACGCAGGCAATTCGCCGGAGCGGCCACGGTTTTTACCCGATGAACCGCTTCTTCCAGATTGGCAACGATTTTATTATATCCGGCCACCACAATCACCTGCTTGGGGCCAAACAGCATCGCCGCCACCCGGTTGCAGTTCCCGTCTACATTAAATAGCTCTCCTTGCTCTGTAATGGCGTTGGAACTGGTTAGATAGGTATCGGCACAAAAGGCCATCCGATAAATTTCCTCTACCTTTTCGGGTGTGGTTCCCGGTGCGCTGCGATCCAGAAACTCATACATTCCATTTCGCAGCAGATTCATTATGCCACATTCCTGAAGGGTAACAGAACCCCCACAGGTCACCACAGAGCCTTCCTCAAGGGATTCCGCTACAAATTCAATGGCCTCTTTTCGGGTAGGGGCATACACGGCATCCATCCCGTTTTTCCGCAAGGCCTCGGCTGTTTTCTGAATCCGCATTTCTACGAGCTTCTTTTTGTTGTCATCCATTTTCAATTCCTCCGTTTCTGATTCCATAGAGAATTGACGGCAATCTTAATAAAACACGCTGCCTTCCATTCTCTGTGTTTTCCTGTCAAATATAAAAAGAAGCGCTTGTTTTATCACCAGCGCCTCTTTTTACCAAATTGATTCCCGTCAATGCTCCTGCACCTTGAAAAGGATCTCATCCATATCCACATAGTACCGGTCATAACGATCATCTTCTACATAAATCTTTACCTGCTTATGCAAAAGGGTTTCGTCAAGATATTGAAAGATATCCGGGCTTTTAAAAATATGCACCATTCCTGCGGTATCTACATAGCGGACTTTTGCAACATACGGGTGACGGTTGTTGACTCGGATATTATAGTTGGGAGCTACTTCCACCACTTCGCCCCAAATATACCTGCCATCCTCAAAAAGCTTGCGGGCAGTCTGTCTTTTCCGATGCTCTCTTTTTAGGAATACGATCCCCAGTATCAAAAACACCAGCCCAATTCCGCCAAAGCAGAGCCCGAAAATCCACTCCTGCAAAATCACCAGACCCACCACAATTCCAATCACAACGAATAACCCGCCCATGATAGAATACGGCAGTCCCAGCCAGAACAGCACACTGTGCTTTTCAAATGCCCGCTTGTTTTTTCTCATGATGACGCCCCGATTCTTTTGCAGCCCGATGTACTGCCAAATCTATTACTTTTTAAAGCTCTTAAAAGCCTCTTTGACCTTTTTGGCATGCTCGTCATGGACTTCGCCGCCCACGCTGTCCTTATACACCATCAGGTATTTTCCGCTGTCAGAGAGAACTGCATCGGCCGTCATGCCCATCAGCTCAAACTTTCCGTCCTTTTTCACCGAATCAATGATCGTCTGGGCAGTTTCGTTCAGATTGTTGATGTCATACTCATACAGCTCGATAGTAATATTATTAGAACCCTCAAAGCTGCTGATATACTTCACGCCTTCCTTGGCGCCGATAAAAGAAGCATCCATATCAGTCGGGGTGCCGGAGATATACTTTTTCGCCTGCATATACTCCTCCAGCCCATCCAGGTTGTCGTCCAGCTTGGATTCATCCACCGAAACTTCGGGCTCCGGGGTCGGCTCGGCCTGAGAAGAAGTTTCCGAGGTGCTGGAAGTGTTGGACATATCTACCGCACAGGCGGAAAAAGAGAAAATCAGCAGCACAGAGGCAGCCAGCGCAGCCAGTCTTGTTCTTTTGGTCATGGTTTATCAGTCTCCTGTCTTTTTGATTCCAAAATACATGGATGTTAGCCGTTTGGATATGAGGATATTATATCCTATTTTGCCCCGCTACGCAAGGCGGCAGCAGGAAAGTTTACACTTTGCCGTCAGCCCGCTCCAGCACATCCGGCTCCTGCTCATACAGTTTTTTCTTCCATACATAAGCCATATACCAGATGGTAAGAATCACGCCCTTGCAGATGGCCGAAATGGTAATAGCCCACCAGATACCATCCAGTCCCAGCGCCGTAGACGAAAGCAGGATCGCCAGAGGGATTCTGGCAAGGTTAAACACCACGCTCACCACCGAAGGAACTTTGGTTTCTCCCAGGCCATTGAATGCACCGGTAGAACACCCCTCCAGACAGATAAACAGCTGGCACACGCCCGAAATTCGCAAGTAAGAAACGCCCATAGGCAAGACGTCATTTTCTCGAATGAAAATTTGGAAAATAAACTGTGGGAAAACAATCAATGCCAGCGTACACAAAGTGCCCCATATAATCATTAAAACGAGAGCTGTGCGATATCCTTTTTGCACCCGTCTCATCTTTCCAGCGCCGTAGTTCTGCCCAATAAAGGCATTGATGGCCATCGAAAAACCTCCCGAAATCATCCAGGAAATGCTTTCCACCTGCCCGCCAACCTTCTGAACAGCCACAGCATCTGCTCCCCAGCTGGACACCATCCCGGCAATTCCTAAAGAAAGGCCGGACATAAATACGTTTTGAATACCAATTGGCAGCCCCAAACGCCAGATCTGCCGCAAATACTCCCAATGCGGTTTTTGAAAAACCGGAATTCCCACAAAGAAATGCTTCTGCTTTTTGGAGAGGATGATAAACAGCAGTGTTACCACACCCTGTGACCCTGCCGTAGCGATTGCCGCACCAGCCACATTCATGGCCGGAATTGGGCCAAAACCAAAAATCAGTACCGGATCTAAAATCAAATTTAAGATCAATCCCACCACAGTTGCCAGAAACGGACTTTTGGAATCACCGGTACCGGTATAAATTCCAATAAACACTTGGTTGATTGTGTTAAAGAATATACCGGCTGTACCGGTAATCAGCAAATATTCCACCGCATCCCCGTGGATTTTCTTATCGGTAAACTGGAACACATCAATCATCAGCTGATGCCCACATACTACCAACAGGATACAGGCCAGGATAATCGTGACACCCATCTGAAAAGCGCCGGCGGCAAACGCCCTGGCTTTTTTCACATCCCCTTCGCCAATTGAATGAGCGACTTTGATTTGTCCGCCCATTTTCGCTACCGACGTGCAGCTGTCAGCAATCCACAGATAAATTCCGGCAGCGCCTACTGCTGCCACAGCGCCGCTGCCCAATGCCCCGATCCAGATCATATCCACCAGATTATAGGCCATCTGGACAAACGCAGTCATCATAATGGGCATAGCCAGTTTCGTCAGCTTTCCGAAAATACTTCCTTCCAGCAGGTTCACCTGCTTGCTCATATTTTGAAACCCCTTTCTCGTTTTGCAGCAGACCATAAAAATGGACCTGAAAGCCGTAGCCACGCCACAGCTTCAAGTCCACCGTCCACCAACTTATCCTTTTTATGACCTTATTGTACTGGTTCGCTATGGGGTTGTCAATATCCCATTTCTTTGTTCTTCATGCAATACATGATATCTCTGTTATTTCTAACAATCCACAATCACCAACCCTTTTGAGTTATTTCAACTCAAAAGGGTTAATCTTTTCAAGACCAAATGGGTATCATTTTCTTTAGAAATGAGGTGATATCCACGAATATCGGTGAAGCAGTAAAAGAGCGTATTTTAGAACTGTGTCAACAGCGGAACCTTTCTATCAACAAACTGAACAGTATCAGTGGTGTCACCCAATCCACTGTGAATAATATTATCAGCGGACGTAATCGCAGCACCACCATTTCCACTATTAAAAAGCTTTGTGATGGACTTGACATTACCATTGAAGAATTTTTTCACTCTGAACTGTTCCACAATTTGGAACAGGAACTGAAATAAACCTAATTTGGGGAACTGCAATGAAAGATATCTTATCTACCATTACAGAATATCGGGAAAACAAGGGCTGGACAGAATACCAGTTAGCAGAACAGTCTGGTTTGCCGCAATCTACCATTTCTTCTTGGTATCGCAAAAATATGATTCCCACTGTTCCCTCTCTTGAAAAAATCTGTATGGCTTTCGGTATCACGTTGTCACAGCTGTTTGCCGAAGACGACGACCCAGTAACCTTGACCGCTTCACAAAAAGAACTATTAATGCGGTGGTCACGCTTAGATGAAAAACAACAGGCCGTTCTTTTTGATTTACTCAAACTCATGTAAAAACCATCTGTGCCGGCATTGCGCCATGCCAACACAGACGGTTTTTATTTTCACAGGCTGATCTGAATGATCTCTCCCTCAGCAGTCTGGATATCCACCAGATTGAGCCTTCCAACCTCTTTTCGATATTTCCGAATGGCTCTGCAAATCCGGTAAAGATCTTCTGAACACAGACTAACAGACGGAACAGAAGCCGAAAGGGCTTTCGCCGTAATTGATGCGGCCATACGGCTGCATAATAACCGGGTAGGTATCATAAGCACCAGACGGGTCTTTTGGGAACGAATACGAATTTTCATATATTACTCCACCACGATATGGACGATATCGCCCTCAGAGCTTTCCACTTCCACCAGGTTTCCGATTACCCCATTCTCCACCAATGTGATGATCTGCTGGAAGTCGATCTCTTTCACATGCTCGTTAGTGGTGAGTTGCGGAATTTTGGAGCCGATTTCCAGCGCAACTTTTATCAGCTCTATGGGCAGGTTCACCCGCACCTTATCGCCCTGGGCGGAGTCCACCAAAATTTTTAGGGTCAAGTCTTTCAGGTTTAGCTTTTGCCCCTGCGGCATCATTTGTACCTGTTGAATCGGTTCGGCCGAAAGCAGCTCGTCGGTGGTCACTTCCAGAATCTTTGCCAGAGGGGCCAACAGCTGGATATCCGGGCAGGCAATGTCATTTTCCCATTTTGACACAGCCTGCGGTGAGACCCCCAGCTTTTCCGAAAGTTCTTCCTGTGTCATTCCACGAGCTTTTCTATAAAATGCAATCTTCTTTCCTATACTCTCCATGATGGTTGTCCTCCTTTTAGTTTTGGGATGCCTTTATTGTAAAACCTATCTGTCAAAAACAGAAGGGAAAATCAGTTGGGTTTTCCCAACCATTGGTTGTGTGGGTTGTAAACCACTGGTTGAAAAGGTTGATTTTTTCGAATTTTGGGGTCTTTTTTGTTTCCTATTGCTTTTTCTCCCATCCTGTGCTATACTTCTCTGGAACTGCCACCGGGTAGGAGATGCCATTGCATCCGTTACACATCGTTAGGTCTTAGAAGATGTGTATGCGGGTGCTTATTTTTTTGGAGGTACCTGTATGAAACGTATTCCATCCCCGTTATCCTATTTTTCCATCCCCGATCTTTCCCTCTGGGGATCTTCTGTCATCCTGATTTTGCTTTCTTTTTTCTGGTTTGACGCAAGCCGTTACCTTACCCTTACCGCTTCCCTTATCGGCGTGACTTCTCTGATCTTTAACGCCAAGGGAAATCCAACAGGGCAAGCACTCATGATCCTGTTCAGTGCCCTTTACGGCGTAATCTCCTTTGATGCAGCGTACTATGGAGAAATGATCACCTATATGGGTATGACAGGCCCTATGGCAATCTTTGCCTTGTGCTCCTGGCTGCGGAACCCTTATCAGGGCAAGCGCTCGGAAGTCGCAGTCAATTCTCTCAAAAGGCCAGAAATTTTCTTCATGCTGGGGCTTACCCTGCTTGTCACGGTTCTGTTTTATTTTATCCTGGAATACTTCCATACTGCGAACCTGCTTTTGAGTACGGTATCCGTCACTACTTCTTTTATTGCGGTTTACCTGACCTTCCGCCGCAGCCCTTACTTTACCCTGGCCTATGCCACCAACGATCTGGTGCTGATTTTTCTCTGGTCCATGGCGGCTATGAGTGACCGTACCTGTGTTTCCGTAGTGGTTTGCTTTGTGGTATTTTTTGTCAATGACCTGTATGGCCTGTTTCACTGGAAAAAGATGCAGCTGCGCCAGCAGGAAGCATGATTCTCTAGAAATATTTTTTATCTATTATCTTTAGAAACGCATCCCCAAGGCAGTTGTTGCATTGGGGATGCGTTTCTTTATGATCTATTTTAATCTATATATTTAATTTCCATATTCCTGAGCAAAATCCAAATCATAACGGGTACCATGGGAAAACAACAGTCCATCCGTAAGCTGGATGCAAAGAATACAAGTGTTTTTATCATCAAAATTATTATGTCCATTATCAATCCAGGATGCAAATGCGTTACGCAGTTTTCCGG
Source organism: Candidatus Heritagella gallinarum (assembly GCA_904394685.1). GTDB lineage: Bacteria > Bacillota > Clostridia > Oscillospirales > Acutalibacteraceae > Heritagella_A > Heritagella_A gallinarum. The sequence goes on along the minus strand of CAJFNK010000063.1, from coordinate 70,688 downwards.
CAATCTCCCTGTTTTCCTCACTGCAAAACCATCCCAAATTTTTCCCCTTACCGTGGGCGGTAAACCAATCCCCACTAATCGCCACGTTGGGGTTTTTCTCGATCTGGCTCATTTTATTAGACAGCCCATGTGTAATCACATAAAACGCTCCATCCTCATAATAGGCATTTACTGTACGAACATAGGGGATATCCCCGTCAACTGTCGCTACGGAAATCAAAGTATCATGGCCAAACCGTTCCCGCATAATCTCTTTTGCCTCTTGTGGGATTTTTCCTTTCATTCCAATTCCTCCTGTACCTCTATTTTTCTAATTCTACCATGCAGAAACTAAAAGCACAATGCACAGCCATTTTCTTCTGTGCATTGTATTTTATTATTTATATCTGATTTAATTTTCGTTATTCATTGCTTTTACAACCTGAAGTATGGCGCTTTTCTGGTTAGGTGTAAGGTTTACCCAGTATTCAAACAGTTCTTTTAGTTCTGGATTTAATTCCACCATTTCCCCCTCAGAAAAAAACTGTGACAGCGTGATGCCAAATCCCTGACAAATACTTTCTAATGTAGCAATAGAAGGAACTGTATTCCTTTTATAAATATTGGCAATCGTGGATTGGTTCAGGCCACAACTTTTAGCCAGCCGATATTCACTCCAACCCCGCTCCTCCAATAAATGCCGCAGCCTTTCATTGGTGTCCATAGCTTCACCACCCTTTTGTAAATATTTTACCGTTAATTTAAGCGGTAAAATATTTCATACTTGTATTGAATATACCGTTATGTTAAACTGTATTCATAATTCTATTCTTTACTTTTGGAGTGGTTAATATGACAGAGGAAGAAAAAAGGGAGCGAAGGTGTTGTTTTACCGGACATCGTCCTGAAAAAATAAATAGTTCAAATGAAATCATAAAATCCGCATTAGAAAAAGAGATACATCAAGCAATTTCCGATGGGTTTACAGTCTTTATTTCTGGAATGTCTAGAGGAGTTGATATTTGGGCAGCAGAAATCGTACTTCGGTTACGTAACCAAGGTCACCCAATCCGATTGATCTGTGCTCTCCCCTACAAAAATTTTGGGGAAACTTGGAGCAATACTATCTGCCGAACAAAATATATGCAGCTTATAAAGAACGCCGACCTGGTTGGGTACCTGTCTTCCTATTACCATCCAAACTGCTTCCAAATTCGAAATGAATGGATGGTAAACCATTCTTCTAGAGTAATTGCTGTTTTTAATGGAAAAAGTGGAGGAACAAAAAATACAATAGAGTATGCAAAAAAGGCTGGAGTACCAATTGTAATGATTAATATTTGAATCATTTAAATACAGTAAGTGCTCATCAGAGTTTATCTGATGAGCACTTACTGTATTTATCAATATACTTTTACTTTGGCAAGAATAGTAAAAAGCCCCGAATACGACTTGCGTAATCGGGGCTTTCAATCTGGTGGACACAAGGGGACTCGAACCCATGACCTCTCGCGTGTGAGGCGAGCGCTCTAACCAGCTGAGCTATGCGTCCTTATGGGAAACCTCCGAGAATTTCTCGGAGGTTTCATTTGGTGACCCGGACGAGATTCGAACTCGTGAACCCGCCGTGAAAGGGCGGTGTCTTAACCGCTTGACGACCGGGCCTTATGTGGTAGCGGCAAATGGATTCGAACCATCGACACTTCGGGTATGAACCGAATGCTCTAGCCAACTGAGCTATGCCGCCATGTGCTGTTCCGTTTCAGTACGGAGCGTTATTGATTATACTATAAGCATGTCCCATTTGTCAATAGGAAATACAAAAATTTTTAAAATAAATTCTGCCACAGAGTGTAAGCACCCTGTGGCAGAACGATTTCTCTTAGAAAGAATAGGAATAGTTGGGAGATTCCTTGGTAATCTGGATATCGTGGGGATGGCTTTCTTTCAGGCCGGCTCCAGTAATGCGGATAAACTGTGCCTTTTCATGCAGCTCCGGAATATTGGCGCATCCGGTATATCCCATACCGGCACGCAGGCCACCCATCATCTGATAAATGGTGTCTGCCAGCGGGCCCTTAAAGGGAACACGACCCTCTACGCCTTCGGGAACCAGTTTGCGTGCGTCTGCCTGGAAGTAACGGTCAGAGCTGCCCTTGCCCATAGCGGCCAGGCTGCCCATGCCACGATACACCTTGAACTGACGTCCCTGATACAGCTCATACTCTCCGGGAGACTCCTTGCAGCCTGCCACCAGGGAGCCAACCATAACTACGTTAGCACCGGCAGCCAGCGCCTTTACGATATCGCCGGAATACTTAATACCGCCATCAGCGATAACCGGGATGCCATGTTTAGCAGCTGCACAGGCAGCGTCATAAATTGCGGTGATCTGCGGTACGCCGATACCGGCCACAATACGGGTGGTGCAGATAGAACCGGGGCCAATACCTACCTTGACGCAGTCTGCACCGGCATTGATCAGAGCCTCTGCACCGGCTGCGGTAGCAATATTACCAGCGATAACCGGCAGGTTCGGATATGCTTTCTTGATCTTGGTGACCGCTTCCAGAACGCCGTTGTTATGGCCATGGGCGGAGTCGAGTGTTACCACGTCAACCTGTGCCTTTACCAGCTCTGCAACACGCTCCAGCACGTCGGCAGTGGCGCCTACTGCTGCGCCTGCCAGCAGGCGTCCGCCTGCATCTCTTGCAGAGTTGGGATACTGTACAGCCTTCTCAATATCCTTAATAGTGATCAGACCCTTGAGGTTGCCCTGCTCGTCTACGATCGGCAGCTTCTCAATGCGGTGCTGGCGCAGAATCTCCTGTGCCTGCTGCAAGGTGGTGCCTACGGGGGCAGTCACCAGGTTCTCCTTGGTCATCACGCTGGAAATCGGCTGGCTATAATCTGCCTCTGTCATAAACCGAAGGTCACGGTTGGTAATGATGCCCACCAGCTTGCCGTTTTCGCAAATCGGCACACCGGAAATTTTATACCGGGCCATAATTGCATTGGCGTCCTGCACCAGATGTTCGGGAGAAAGGAAGAACGGGTTCACGATTACGCCGTTTTCTGAACGCTTTACACGGTCGATCTGATCGGCCTGCTTTTCAATTGACATATTCTTATGTACGATACCGATACCGCCTTCACGGGCAATTGCAATAGCCATGTCGGCTTCCGTAACCGTATCCATGGCGGAGGTCATAATCGGGGTATTCAGTTTGATCGTTTTGGTAAGCCATGTAGAAAGATCCACCTGCTTGGGAAGCACATGAGATTCTGCGGGAATCAGCAGCACATCATCAAAGGTGAGGCCTTCTTTTACGAATTTTTCGCTGTAATTGGTGTTTACCATTCCAGATTCTCTCCCTTTCTTTTAGTTTGGGGCTTCTGAGAAAATAGAAATCAGCAGATTTTCGCAGGCAACAAATAAATGCTGTCTTTGAAAAAACAATAATTCCAACTTTTCAGAAACCCCAGATTTGCAGTAGTTATACCGTTATTTATAGTTGATTATTATATCATTTTTTCAATCACTTTACAACCGGTCCCCTGCAAAACACCCTTCTGAATTTTCAAACAGTTATGGTCAATTTTTCGTCATTTTTCGCCAAATAGCACAAAATAACCTGAACAGCTTCTGTTTTCTCTAGTTTATTCTGAATTTCTTGCTTATTCTAATCTTTTCGCTTTATCGTATTACTGTGCTGACTCTCTGGAAACTACTTGTCCTGTAGCTTCAAAAGCTCTGCCCCGACTGTTCTCTCCATACATTGCCACAATTCCGTTTTCGTCTTTTCCAAAAATCCGCAGGGATTCTCCCAAAAGGCTTTCGTTGACAAAATTGATCTGTACCTTTTCAAGCCTTTTTCCCATCATACCGCCGGGCAGAAAATCATAAAAGATATCCCCATAGATGGCGTTGTTCAAGTGTCCGTTATAATCCAGATCGGAATAGCGGATAACACGTTCTCCCAAAAACGGCAGCTCTCCCAACTTCATGCGGGACAACGTGTGGTTGGTCACGCCGTTTGCAGAGGCATCCAGTCCATAGGCCGCAAACTGTTTCGGGTGGAGAATCCGATGGGTCTGGGTGTTGGCTGCCACGCTCGACTGCATTACCCAGGCGATCTTTTCCTCTCCGCTGTAAAACTCATAGTCCCGATAAAATTCCGCCCGCACAACCCCCTGTGGCCGGGTAATGATGCGCAGTTCTTCCCCGTGCGCCGGCATACGGTAAATGGTGCTTTCACTTTTCACAATCAGAAACACCATGCCGTCTGCCTTTAGCTTTTCATATCCCACTCCAAGAGCCGATAGATGCTTTTCGCTGGTTTCCTGACAAATCCGCAGCATGGTAGAAAGCTTCATCTCGCTTTGGGCGTCCACCTCAAACGTGGCCACCCGCCAATGGTTTTCATATTGCCGGATATCGGACATATACTTTCTCCTTTTCTTATCAAAATGAAAAGCAGGGACGCTTCGGAAATCCCGGCGTCCCTGTCATATAATTGTTTAGCGGATCACATCCACGCCCATATACGGACGCAGCACCTCCGGCACCGTTACGCTGCCGTCTGCATTCTGATACTGCTCCACAATCGCAGGCATCACACGGCTGGTAGCAAGTCCGGAAGCGTTCAGGGTGTGGACAAACTGCAATTTCTTGTCCTCATCACGGAACTTCACATTGCCACGGCGTGCCTGATAATCCCGTGCGTTGGAAGCCGAGCTGACCTCTTTATAAATGCCCATGCTGGGAATCCACACCTCAATATCATAGGTGCGTGCCATGGAGAAGGAGCAGTCACCTGCTGCCAGCTTGCTCAGGCGATAATGCAGACCCAGCTCCTGTACCAGACGCTCTGCCTTCATTACCAGCTCCTCAAAAGCAGCATCAGACTGGTCGGGACGGGTATACTGTACCATTTCCACCTTGTTGAACTGATGGCCACGAATCATGCCACGCTCCTCCGAGCGGTAGCTTCCGGCCTCACGGCGATAGCAGGGCGTATAGGCGATATATTTGCGGGGAAGCTCCTCGTTGGTGAGAATCTCATCACGGTGCAGATTGACCAGAGCCGTTTCAGCGGTGGGCAGCAGGAATTTTTTGTCGGCGCTGGTGGGGTTCTGAATCCAGTATACTTCATCGGTAAACTTGGGGAACTGTCCGGCAACATAGCCGCACTCATAGTTGAGCATGTGGGGCGGCAGAATCAGCTCATAGCCGTCCTTCAGATGCTCGTTAATAAAGAAGTTCAGCAGTGCCCATTCCATCCGGGCGCCGGCGCCACGATAGATCCAGCCGCCGTTACCGGCAATTTTAGCACCACGCTGATAATCGATCATGCCCAGACCTTCGCAGAGTTCCACATGGTTCTTGGGTTCAAAATCAAATTTGGGCTGCTCCTTAAAATAGCGGATCGGCTCGTTCTGCTCTTTGCCACCGGCTACTACGTTTTCGTCCGGCATATTGGGCAGAGAAAGCATCAGATTCTGCTGGGCTTCTTCCAGTTTTCCCAGCTCGGCATCCGCTTCTTTGATCTGGTCGGCCAGAGCTTTCATGCGGGCCATCAGCTCAGTGGTATCTTCCCCGGCCTTTTTCATCTGCGGGATTTTCTTGGTGTCGGCATTGCGCTCGGCCTTCATAGCTTCCACTTTTCCTGTCAGTTCCCGGCGCTCCCCGTCCAGCTTCAAGATCTCATCCACCACATGGTCGAGATCCATTTCTCTCTTTTTAATATTGGCCTTTACCAGGTCCGGGTTGGTGCGAATCAGTTTGATATCCAGCATTTTTCTATTCCTCTCTTTTTTATAGCATCTATTTGTTTTTGATTAATTTACTACTTTTTTGTAATTACAATTCAGGATTCCTGATTGTTTCGAAATTCTATACACGCCATCAGCTCATGGAGATCTTCTTCTCCATAGAACTCGATTTGCAGCGTTCCTTTGGTTTTGGTGCCCGCTACTCGGACTTTTCTTCCCAGATGCTGATGCAGCGACAATTCCACCTCATCAAAGTAGGTACTGCGATGAACCGGGCGCTTCTTTTCGGGGGCTTCCCCCTGCCCGGCCTTTTTCGCCATGCGCTCCAGCTCCCGGACGGAAAGACCTTCTGACACTGCCTTTTTGGCTGCTTCCATCATGCTTTCCTCATCGGGGAAAGCCAACAGGGTACGGGCATGTCCAGCTGAAAGCTCGCCACGCTCCACCATCTGCTGAATCTCCTCAGGAAGTCCCAGCAGTCGCAATGCATTGGTAATCGCCGGACGGGATTTCCCCACCGTTTTGGCCACTTCTTCCTGGGTCATGTCATAGCGTTCCAGCAGCGTCTGATAGCCTCTGGCTTCTTCCAGTGGGGTCAGATCCTCCCGCTGCAAGTTTTCAATCAGCGCCAGCTCCATCACCTCATGGTCGGACATTTCCCGAACCACTGCCGGTACTTCCGAAAGTCCCGCCATCCGGGCAGCTCTCCAGCGGCGTTCTCCCGCCACGATCTGATATCCGCCGCCAAAAACGGGACGAACCAGCAGCGGCTGCAACAAGCCATGCTGTGCAATGGAATCTGCCAGCTCCGCCATTGATTTCTCATCAAAGTCTTTTCTGGGCTGCTCCCGATTGGGCTCTAATTCACTGATCCGGAGCTGCACGGCGTTATTCCCGGATTCTGTGGTATTCTCCGCAAAAATGGCATCCAATCCTTTTCCAAGGCCGCCTTTTTTCACCTCTGCCCCTCCTTTCTATTTCTTTCCTTATCGGTTATTTTTTATCAGTTCTTCTGCAAGCGCCGTATACGCTTCGGCCCCTTTGGAGGAACGGTCAAAATATTGAATGGGCTTTCCAAAACTGGGGGCTTCCGACAGCCGAACCGTTCTGGGAATCACCGTAGAAAACACCTTGCGTGGAAAATACTTTTTGACTTCTTCCACCACCTGCTGCGTGAGGTTCAGCCGTCCATCATACATGGTAAGCAATACGCCTTCCATATCCAGCAGCTCGTTATACTGCCGCTTTATCCGGCGAACCGTATTCATCAGCTGGGAAAGCCCTTCCAGTGCGTAATACTCACACTGAATCGGAACCAGCAAGGTATCCGCCGCACAAAGGGCGTTGGTAGTGATAATCCCCAGAGAGGGCGGACAGTCAATCAGAATATAATCATACGTTTCCCGGAGCGGAACCAGGGCTCGCTTGAGTACGGATTCCCGATGCTCCATGGATGCGAGTTCCAATTCCGCCGCCGCCAAATCCATGCTGGAGGGCAGAATATCCAGATTGGAAAACTCGGTATGTACCAGCGCTTCCTCTACGGTACACTCTCCAATCAACACTTCGTACATGGTGTTTTTCTTTTCCCGGCGGTCAATCCCCACTCCGCTGGAGGAATTTCCCTGTGGGTCTACGTCTACCAAAAGGGTCTTTTTTCCCATGGCCCCCATTGCAGCCGACAGATTGACCGATGTGGTCGTTTTTCCCACGCCGCCTTTTTGATTGGCAATTGCAATAATTTTCCCCACGGAAATGCCCCTTTCTCAAGCTAAACCATAATTTTTTCCTGTAATGTTTTTTATTATAGCACGTTTCCAACCGGATAAAAAGGGATTTTCGGGAGTTTTTGCGGCTTCATACGGTTTTTTCCACAAAATGTTTCACATGAAACATAAAATGGAAGGAGCCGGTATTGCAAACGCAATCTCCGGCTCCTTCCAACAGGAAATGAATAAGGGAATGTTATGAACTTGTACTTATTTTCAGCAGCCTCTCTGCGTTATGCAGGTTTTTGACCCGGCTGTCGGTCACGCCCGTCTTTTGAGCGGTTTTTGGGAATTCGCACGGTATATTCCAGATATTCTCCCAAATCTTTCTTCTCAGCTTGCGCCAGAATCCCGGCGCTCTGCATGGTTTTCACAGCGTGTTCAATGGTATTCATAAAAATTCGGATGTCCTTTGCAATAAAAGTCCGGCTGGCTGGTTCGGTTTTCTTTTCTGCTGCCAGCTGTTCTTCCACCAATGCTTCTGTCTGTTGTACATTTAAAGAGCGTTCGATCACACGGGACAAAATCTTCTTTCTGGCATTTTCGTCCTGTATACGAATCAACGCCCGGCAATGCCGTTCTGTCAGATGGTTGGCCACCACCAAATCACGTTCTTCCTGCGACAGACGCAAAAGGCGTAGCTTGTTGGCGATAGCTGACTGGCTTTTTCCCAGCCGTCTAGCCGCTTCTTCCTGCGTTACATGCCAATCGACTATCAGGCTGCGGATTCCTTCGGCTTCTTCAAACACCTGAAGATCCTGTCTTTGCAGGTTTTCCAATATGGCAAGTACCGCCGACTGGGTGTCGCTGCATTCCTGGAGAATACAGGGAAGATGTTTCATTCCCGCCAGCTGGCAGGCCCGCCACCGGCGTTCTCCGGCAATAATCTCATAACTGCCGCCCGCTGCCCTTCTCACCACTACCGGCTGTAATAGTCCATTCTCAGCGATGCTTTGGGAAAGGCCTTCCAGTTCCTCCTGAGAAAACACCTTTCTGGGCTGACGTGGATTTGGGGCCAGCTTATCGATTGGCAGATTTAAAATTTTTCTTTTTTCCTGCTGTTGAAATTTCACATAGCCGCCCCCATTTCGTAGAATGCTTGTCCCGGTATTGAGTATAGCACCACCTGAGATAAGATTTTGTTGAAACCTGCCGGGTAATCAATATTTTTTCAAAGAAACTAAAAAAAGCAATTGCAGCAGGATTTCTGCCACAATTGCCCTGAAACGATATTTCCTATTTGTTTCCCCATTACACCTTTATAAAGGCTTTTTCGAAATCTTTGACCCATGCCGGGGGTAAGCTGCCGGGGTTTCACGCACTTTGCGGAGCAACACCACACACCGCTGGCTTCCATCCGGCAAGGTGAGCTTTTCCAGTTTCTCTGGCTTTCCGCCCAGCACGCCAATTCCTCTGGAAGCCTCTTTCACCTCGTTCTCTCCATCTGGGCCTTTCATTGCGATAAACAAGCCGCCTTTTTTGACAAAAGGCAAGCAATATTCGCACAGCACATTCATGCCTGCCACAGCACGGGCAGTGGCGATATCAAAACTCTCCCGCAATCCAGCCTGCCGTCCGCCTTCTTCAGCTCTGGCATGGCGCAATTGGGCATGAATCCCAAGAGAGCGGCAAACTTCCTCCAAAAACACGAGGCGTTTATTCAGGCTGTCAAGCAAGGTCAGCTGCAAGTCAGGCCGCATAATTGCCAACGGGATTCCCGGAAAGCCTGCGCCTGTCCCGACATCGATCAAACTGGCTCCTTGTGGAATTTCGGTACACCGAAGCACCATCAGACTATCGTAAAAATGCTTGACCGTTACCCCTTCCGGGTCTGTGATGGCGGTCAGGTTCATTTTCTGGTTCCACTCCACCAATAGCTCCATATACCGCTGGAATTTTTCCAGCTGCTCGTCTGTAATCTCAATCTGCACACCAGCGCACAGCTCCCGCAGACGGTTCTTAATATCCTCCATGAATCGGTTCGCCTCCTTCTCTTGCCAGCCAGATCAACAACACCGAAATATCCGCCGGGCTAACGCCGGAAATTCGGCTCGCCTGCCCGATGTTGGCCGGGCGCACCTTTTGCAGCTTTTCCCGTGCCTCCATCCGAAGCCCTTCGATCTTCTGGTAGTCGGTTTCTTTGGGAAGCAGCTTCTTTTCCAGCCGCCGCATCTCTGCAATATCTGCCTTTTGACGGCGAATATATCCCTCGTATTTCAATTCGATTTCCACGTTTTCAAACACCGCCTTGGGATAATCCGGGCGTTCGGTATCCACTGGGGTCAGCGCCTCATAGGTAATCTGTGGGCGGCGCAGCAAATCCGACATATGCACGCCCGATGTTACCGGCGATGTTTCACATGAAACCAAAATTTGGTTTAGCTCCTCTGTGGGAGAAAATACCAGCTTTTCTACCCGGCGGCGCTCTGCTTCCTTCATCGCCTGTTTTTGCTGGAACTTCTCCCAGCGTTCCTGATGAATCAAGCCGATTTCATGACCAATCGGGGTCAGGCGCTCGTCGGCGTTATCCTGCCGCAGCACCAGCCGGTATTCAGAACGGGAAGTCATCATGCGATAGGGGTCAGAAACGCCCTTGGTAATCAAATCATCCACCAGTGTGCCGATATACGAACTGGCACGATCCAGAATCATTGGCGGCTTTCCCTGCACCTTGCGGGCAGCGTTAATGCCAGCCACCAGTCCCTGTGCAGCCGCTTCTTCATAGCCAGAGCTTCCGTTAAACTGCCCGGCTCCATAAAGGCCCGGCAAATCAGCAAATTCCAGCGTTGCTTCCATCTGGGTGGGGTCAACACAGTCATATTCAATCGCATAAGCGCTCCGCATGATTTGCACATGCTCCAGCCCCTTGACCGTATGGTAAAAAGCGATCTGGACATCTTCGGGCAAGGAAGACGACATTCCCTGCAAATACATTTCCTCTGTGTTTTCGCCGCAAGGCTCAATAAACAGCTGATGGCGTGGCTTATCGGCAAAGCGGACGATCTTATCCTCGATGCTGGGACAATAACGGGGGCCAACGCCTTCGATCATGCCGCTGTATAGCGGAGAGCGGTGAATATTATCGAGAATCACCTGCTTGGTCTGTGCGTTTGTCCAGCTGACATAGCAGACTTCCTTGTTTTCCAGCTTTCCCTCGGTTTCATAAGAGAAGGGGACAACCGGCTCGTCGCCCGCCTGCATTTCCAAATCGGTAAAGTCAATACTGGAACGCAGCACACGGGCAGGAGTACCAGTTTTAAAGCGGCGCAGCCGAAGCCCTAATTTTTTCAAGGAGTCCGCCAAAAAAGCAGCTGGGAACATTCCGTCGGGGCCGCTGTCATAGGCCACCTCGCCGATAAAAATACGCCCGCCCAAAAATGTACCGGTCGCCAGAATCACAGTGTCGGCGGTGTATTCTGCATTCATCCGGGTAAGCAGCTTCCATTTCCCGTCCTCAGTCTGGTTCAGCTCCACAATCTCTGCCTGCTTCATCTGCAAGTGGGGCTGTAATTCCAGCTTATGCTTCATAATTTCCGAATACTTTCTTCGGTCAATCTGCGCCCGCAGGGAATGAACCGCCGGCCCCTTTCCCAAATTCAACATCCGGCTCTGTAAAAAGCAGGCATCTGTGGTCTTGCCCATTTCCCCGCCCAAGGCGTCGATCTCCCGCACCAGATGGCCTTTTGCTGTGCCGCCGATGCTGGGGTTACAAGGACAATTGCCCACTGCATCCATATTGATTGTAAAGATTACCGTTTCACATCCCAGGCGGGCAGCCGCCAGCGCCGCCTCAATTCCAGCATGACCAGCTCCTATTACCGCTACCTGAAAAGCTCCTGCATCGTATCCCATTGCTTTGCTCCTTTGGTTTACATAATATATATCAAGTTGTTGATTGTATGATTCAGTTTACATAATTCATGTCGAAATCCTGCGTAAAAGTCCGCAAAAATAGACTGTTTTATCTTAATAGAACCCTTTAAAGAAAGCAGTTGAAAACACACTCTGAATCAAAATGTTGCATTTTTCGTACACGGTTGAAAGTCCAATTTTGCCCACAAGTCCCCTTTTTCGCTTATTTTCCCACGCAGAACTGTGCAAACACCGAATCCACCACCGCTTCTGTTGCCCGTTCGCCGGTCAGCTCCAAAAGGGCAGAAACCGCCCCTTCTACCGAAACCGTGACGGCATCCAGCGTCATTCCAGACTCCATCGCCATCAGCGCCTCTTTGGCACAATTCAGCGCCTGTCTGGCATCGTCACGCTGCCGCTCGGTAAACAGCATCCCCTCCGAAGGATTGAGGGAGGTGGTTTCCAGCACCTGGGCGCAGGCCTGCGAAAGCTCCGCCAGCCCTTCTCCGTTTCTGGCAGAGATAGACACCACCTGAGAAAACGAGCGATGCAGCTCCTCCAAATCAATTTGCGGCTCTAAATCCGTTTTATTCACCACCGCCACCGTCGGGACGCCACGCAGCCGCTCCATCAGCTCCCGGTCATCCTGCGAAAGCGGGCTGGAGGAATCAAACACTGCCAACACCAGCTGAGCACTCTGTAACCGGTTCTTGGCAATATCCACCCCGATACTCTCCACCGGGTCCTCTGTCGAACGGATTCCGGCGGTATCCGCCAACCGGAGAAGGATGTCCCCCAACACCACGGTGTCCTCCACAACATCCCGTGTGGTGCCGGCGTACTGGGTCACGATAGAGCGTTCGCACCCTGCCAGCAAATTCATCAGCGTGGATTTTCCCACATTGGGGCGCCCCACGATTACGGTATCCACACCCTCCCGGATGGCACGCCCGGCATCAAATTGCTTCAAAAGCTGTTCAAGCTGTTCACAGGTTTCCAAAAGGCCGTCTTTCAATTCCACTTCATTTACTTGCGGAACATCGTCGTCCGGATAATCCGCCCATGCCGCCAAATGGGCAGCTGCGTCAATCAGCCTTTCCCGCACACCGGCAATCCGCTTTTCCAGCGCCCCTTCCTTTCCCGCACGGGCGGCACGGGCCGACTGCATCCCCTGTGCAGAAATCACCTGCATCACAGCTTCCGCTTCGGTCAGGCCAATTTTCCCGTTTAGGAAAGCCCGCTTGGTAAACTCTCCCGGCCCGGCAGGAGCCGCCCCGGCCTTTAGCACCGCTTCCAGCACCCGGCGCATTACAAACACGCCGCCATGGCACGAAAGCTCTACCACATCCTCGCCTGTAAAGCTGGCAGGGGCGGCAAACACCAGCGCAATCGCCTCGTCGAGTTTTTCTTCCCCATCATATACGCCTCCATATAAAGCCGTATAACCGGGCGTTTCCCGAATTGTTTTCCCTTTTGCAGAACGGAACACCCGATCCCCTACCTGACGGGCTCTTGGGCCGGAAATCCGAACCACCCCAATACCGCCCGGTGCCTGTGCGGTAGAAATCGCCGCCACTGTATCCTTTTTTTCCATGGTATCCAGCATCCGACCAACCATCCTTTCAAAAAGTCTTTCAAAACCAGAAAAAGGCAGCTCTTTTCAGAGCCGCCTTTCTATACTTACACCACAATTAGGGCGTATCTGAAAACAAAGAAATTGACGAATTTTTCGCAAGCAACAGACAGATACAAGGCAAAAACGATTTTTAACGCAGTAGCTGCCGTTGTACGACATCATTTCATGATGTCCATAGGAAAAGATAACGATTTCGACTTTTCAGATAGCCCTTACCTCTTGCGGTCAATTTTGCCATACAACGGCATATCGCCGCCGTCACGCTTTACCGGTGTCTCCGAACGGCGGAATCCGGTGTTTTCCGAACGGGAATGAGTATGGTTCCCGGAACCACGGTAGTTGCCGCCTTTTCCGGAACCGCCACGGCGATTGTTGGAGTTGTTGCGGAAATGATTGTTTCTGCGCTGCGGACGTTCCCCTTCTTCTGGGCCAATCACTACATGACGGGCCATATCTTCGCCTTCACTCCAGGATTTTGCACCCTCTACCTCCTGTACGGCGGTATGGATAATCCGGCGCTCATAGGGGTTCATAGGCTCCAGCGAACAGTTGCGGCCGGTCTTGAGCGCTTTGGCTGCCATTTTCCGCCCCAGAATCTCCAGGGTTTCCTTGCGCTTTTCACGATAATTTCCAATATCCAGTGTAATCCGGTAATAGGTATTATCCACATGGTTTGCCACCAGACCGGTCAGGTACTGGAGGGCGTCCAGTGTTTCTCCACGGTGACCGATAATAAAGCCGATATCTTCTCCAGAAAGGGAAAGCAGTGCTCCGTTTTCTTCTTCCTGAATCTCCACTTCGATATCACGCAGCCCCATGCCGGAAACAATCTTTTTGAGATATGCCGCAGCGGTTTCGGCCGGGGAAGATTTAATAAAGGCACGAACCTTTGCGGGACTTCCGCCAAAAAGACCAAAAGTCTTTTTCACCGGCATCTCCAGAATTTCAAATTCTGCCTCGTGGGATTCTACTCCGAGCATTTGGCACGCCTGTTCAAATGCCTGCTCTACGGTATCCCCTGATGCAATTGCTTCTTTAATCATAACAACCTATCCCTCCGAAAGCATCATAATCCACGAATGTTATTTTTTCGTTCCCAAGTACGCATCGTTTCCGGAGCTTCCGGATTTTTTGGACTTGTTCTTTCCATTCTTTTTGTTTTGGGATGCGCCTTTCTTTTCATTGTTCTGTGGCTGCTGGCCAACGGTAATCTTTTCTGCCAGCTTCATCTGTACCGCCGGCGGCAATTCCTGCACTGCTGCTTCCTCCTGGAAACGCAGCGCCGCACGCTGTGCTTCCGACCGTGCCGTCAGCTGTGCCGGGCTGTAAAAACGATTCATCACCAAGGTAGAAGCAAAGCTCACCAGCGTGGAGATAATCCAGTAGAAGCCGATAGCGCCGGGCATGATGTAGGAGAAATACACACTCATCAGAGGCAACAGATACATCACAGCCTTCATGCAGCCCTGTTGCTGCTGCATGCCGGGCTGCAATCTCATCATCACAAACTGAGAAGCCCAGGAAGTAATCAGACACAAAACCGGGATGAGCCACATCATCGACATAAAGTCGCTGCTCTGCGGCGTTTTCAAAAGGTCCAGACCAAGGAACTGGAAGCCGTGGGAAAGGGATTCAATCTGATCCAGCTCGCTGCCGGTAAAGATTCCAGCCAAATGCCCCTTGAGCGCATCGAAATGCCTTACCAGTTCCATTTCGTTATAAAAACTGTTGGCGGCAAAATTACTGCCAACACCGGGAATTTTCTGCAAAAGATCCAGTGCCTGCTGCACAGACTCAGAAGGCAGGTGCAGCACGTTTTTCAGCGGGAACACCACCGAATAATAAAGGCCCAGCATAATCGGGAACGGAAGCAGCGTGGTCAAACATCCTCCCATCGGATGCACGCCTTCCTTATCATAGAGCTTTTGCAGCTCCTCCTGATATTTCATCTTGTTATTGGCATATTTGGCCTGCAATTCCTTTTGCTTGGCCGCCAGCTTGCTCTGCGCCGCCATGGATTTCTGCTGTTTGATCGACATGGGGAACAGCAGCATTTTTACCACAATGGTGAACAGAATAATGGCCACACCATAGTTCCTGACAACCATATAGAAGAACCATAGAATATAGCCGAGTAAGCTGCCAAAGAAATTAAAAAAATCCATCATAAGCCTGGGCACCTCAATTTATCAAGTCATTTTCTTTTTTTCTCAGGGACGGGGTCGAATCCCCCACGGCTAAACGGATTGCATCGAAGCACCCGCCATACCGCCAACGCTGTCCCTTTTACCGCCCCAAAACGCTCCAGCGCTTCCAAAGCATACTGCGAGCAGGTAGGAATGTATTTACAACACGGCGGCTTTAACGGGGAAACCCATTTCCGATACAGCCGCACCAGTCCCATTAAAACCCGTTTCAACGCAAAACCCCGGCTTTCAAAAGCTGCTCACGCAGCGCCACTTCGATTTCAGTACTCTTTACAAAAGGGGTTTTGGCCCTGGCCACCAGAATCAGGTCATAACCCGTTCTGATTTCCGGGGCAACCGCCCGAAGCGCCTCCCGGATCACACGCCGGGCCCGGCTTCTTTTAACGGCATTTCCAATTTTTTTACTGGTGGTAATTCCAACCCGCAAATTACGGGTACGGTTTCGGGACACATACACCACCAGCACAGGGGTGACCAGGGACTTTCCTCTGGCATACAGCCGTCTGAAATCCCTGTTCTCACAGATCGGAATAAAAAGATCCATTCTACACTCATCCATCTGCCGGCTATCCGGCTTTTCCATTCATCAAACCATCAAAAACGAATCTTTTATAAAGAAAAGGCCACGCTGAAAGGAATCCTTCTGACCCCCTCGTTCGGAGCTCATAACAGGACTTGTCCGGCAGAAGACAAAACATCTCGCTGCCAAACCCCTTCTATCGGTGGCCCTTACAACGGCATAACGCCGCTGCGCTGTTTGGTTGGAACAGGCATCAATTAGTAAGTCAGACGGGCTCTGCCCTTTGCTCTGCGGCGAGCCAGGACCTTGCGGCCGTTTCTGTCGGACATTCTCTTTCTGAAGCCGTGCTCTTTCTTTCTGTGCAGCTTTTTGGGCTGATACGTTCTCAGCATACAAACACCCTCCTTTCGGGCATAAAGGTATAAGCCTTGCAAGTTAGCATTATACCCCACGCAATGGCCCCGTGTCAACCAAAATATCAGAAAAATCAGGGTTTCCCCCGCTACTTTTTCAAAGGAAATCGATTCTTTTGCCTCTTGTTTTCTTTTCCTTATTTACTATAACACAAAATCGCACAAAAAGGAACTGTTTTTCCGTCAGGTTTTCTCTTTCTTTTTCTTGTGATTTTGGGGGCTGTCATCCAATTATTTTTACGCTCGCACCGTTCAGAAGGCTCTTTATTTGCCGTTTTTCAGATTTTGTTGTTTTTCACAATGCGAACCGTTGAAAATTTCGGGTTTTTTAAACCGTAAAAATTGATTTATTGTTGAAAATATGTTAGTATATCTTCAAACGACCTCATGAAACAAGATGAAGAAACAGCCGGCCTGTTCCGGATAGAAGGGATGGAAATAATAATGGAATCTTTTATGGAAGCATGGGGGCTGATTTGTGATTACTGCAAAAAACACATCACAGAAGTCGCCTATAATTCTTGGATCAGCAGGATCAAACCGATCTCGCTGGATTTTTCAAAGGGAGTTGCTACACTCGAAGTTCCCAACGAATTCCACAAGCAGACACTGACCCGCTGCTATTCGGAGTTGTTAACAGAAGCGTTCGGCGAAATTTTCGGTTCTGGAATTGAAATTCTGCTCTGTACCCCAGAGGAACTCTCAGACGAAAAGAGCAAGCCCGACGGAGAGCGGAAAAGCGATGACTATGAATTTACCTTTGATACCTATATCGTAGGCCCCTCCAACAAATTTGCCCATGCGGCCTCGATGGCGGTTGCCACAAAGCCGGCAGCGCTTTATAACCCGCTGTTTATCTACGGCAACTCTGGCCTTGGAAAGACGCACCTGCTCTATGCCATTTGCAACGAGATCTCCAAGTCCTTCCCGGACATGAATATCATCTATATCAAGGGCGATGATTTTACCAACGAGATCATCGAAGCCATCCGCAAGGGTACTACCCCGGAGTTCCGCCAGAAATACCGTCAGGCAGACGCACTGCTGGTGGACGATATTCAGTTTATCGCCGGCAAAGAATCCACGCAGGAAGAATTCTTCCATACATTCAATACGCTCTATGAGTCCAAAAAACAGATCGTCCTCACCTCGGACCGCCCCCCCAAGGATATCGCCACGCTGGAAGACCGGCTCAAAACCCGCTTTGAGTGGGGTTTGACCGCCGATATCCAGCCGCCGGATTTTGAAACCCGCATTGCCATTATCAAGCGTAAAGCGGAGCTGCTCGATCTGGTCGTTCCGGACAATGTGTGCGAATACATCGCAAACAAACTCAAGAGCAATATCCGTCAGCTGGAAGGCGCCGTCAAAAAGCTGAAAGCCTATCATCTGCTGGAAGGGAAAACCCCCAGTATCAATACGGCACAGGCCGCCATCAGCGATATCATCAATAACGATCAGCCCGCACCGGTGACGATCGAAAAGATCATCGAGGAAGTCGGGCGTACCTTTGGGGTTTCCCCCGATGATATCCGTTCTGCCAAGCGGAACGCCGCCGTTTCCAACGCCCGCCAGATTGCCATGTATGTGGTGCGTGATATCACACAGCTTCCCATGGCTTCTATCGGCGAGGAGTTTGGCGGCAGAGATCACTCTACCGTGGTGTATGCCACACAGCAGGTAGAAAAAAACATGGTCAAAGACCCACGCACAAAGGCCACGATCGAGGACATTATCAAGAATATCCGGGATCGTTAAAATTCTTTTATAGAAAGTTTAAAACCATTCCACTTATTCACATTTTTGTGGATAAGTGGAATTTTCACCCGTTTTCCTCTTTCCACTTGTTTTAAACTTTCCCCACCGAGTTTTCAACTTTTTCGATTTGATATGAGCGACAAATTGATTTTTCCTGATTTTGTCAACATGTTCTCTTTGCATAAAAATTCATTTTGTTCAGGCTTTTCGGGGTTTGCGGGAGAATTCAACTTTTCCGGCCCCTCTACTACTAATTCTAAATATACGAGATATGATATCTCTCCTATAGAAAGGCAGGTATCCGATTATGAAGGTTACGCTTTCTCCGAAGGATCTGGCGGAAGCAGTGTTGAATATTCAACGGGCGGTTTCTGCAAAATCAACGGTTCCAGCGTTGGAAGGAATTTTGCTTTCCGCTTCCGGAAAACATCTTACGCTGAGTGCGTATGATCTGGAGTTGGGAATGACCACTAAAATTGAGGCGCAGGTGGAAGAAGAAGGACGTGCGGTTTTAAGCGCCCGCCTTTTTGGTGATATTGTTCGGCGCTCGCCCGGAGAAAACCTTTCGATTTCGGTTGATGAAAAAAATGTAGCGGTTATTCATAGCGGCGCAAGTGAGTTTTCATTGATTGGAATCCCGGCAGAGGAATTCCCGGAGTTTCCTTCGGTATCAGACACCACTCAACTAGAAATTTCACAGTCTTTATTAAAAAGCATGATTCGCCAAACCTTGTTTGCGGTATCAGATAACGACTCCAAACCAGTTCATACCGGCAGCCTGTTTGAAATTTCCGGCGCCCAGCTTCGGGTGGTTTCGGTGGACGGATACCGGCTGGCCATGCGGACAGAACCGGTTGGGTTTGATGGGGATTTGAAATTTGTGGTTCCTGGAAAAACGTTGTCTGAGGTTTTGAAACTGTTAAAAGATGACAAAGAGGAATCTGAAACTTTAGTAATTTCGGTGGGAAGACGCCATGTAATCTTCCAGATTGGAAATTACACAGTACTTTCCAGTTTGTTGGAAGGGGAGTTTCTGGATTATAAAGCGGCAATTCCTGCGTCCGGCTCCACAGAAGTGGTTGTAAAAACACGTTCTTTTATTGAAAGTGTGGAGCGTGTTTCATTGCTGATTACCGATCGGCTGAAAAGTCCGGTGAGATGTATATTTGAAGAAAACGAAATCAAAATTTTCTGTTCCACTGCTATTGGGCGTGCAAACGACCAGCTTTCCTGCCAGATCACCGGCGGGCGGGTGGAAATCGGATTCAACAACCGGTATTTGTTAGATGCCCTTCGCAATACCGAGAGTGATGAGGTTCGGGTCGTGCTGAATGGTCCCGTTTCTCCGATGAAAGTCCTTCCAAAAGAAGGAGAATCCTACCTGTTCCTGGTGTTGCCGGTGCGGCTGAAATCAGAAGAATTCTAATTATACTATTTGTATATTCTTAAATTTATACACTGTGTATAATAAATGTAGAAAGGAAAGAAACTACACGATGGAAGAAATGATCCAGATTGATACCGAGTTTATCCGTTTGGACGCCCTGTTAAAGCTGGCCGGCGCTTTTGAAACCGGCGGCCAGGCCAAGGTGTCTATCCAGAACGGGGAAGTTCTGGTAAACGGAGAAGTGTGTACGATGCGTGGCAAAAAAATGCGTCCCGGCGATACAGCGGTGTTTGCCGGGATCAGTTACCGGGTGACAGGTGCGTGAGGGTTACAGAGCTTTCGTTTGAAAATTACCGCAACCTAAAAACCGGTTCCTTTGTCCCGACCGACGGGGTGAATGTGATTTGCGGCAGCAATGCCCAGGGGAAAACCAATCTGCTGGAAGGCTTGTGGCTGTTTACCGGTGGCCACTCCTTTCGTGGCGCAAGGGATGGGGATCTGGTTCGGATGCAGGCGGGAGAAGCCGCCGAAGCAGCTTCTCTTTGCATGAAGTTTTTTGGCGGCGGACGGGAACAGGAAGCCCAGCTGAAAATCCGCAATGGCCGGCGCAGCGCAGTGTTAAACGGCGTAAACCGCAAAACCGCCTCCTCTCTGGTGGGGGCCTTCTGTGCGGTGGTGTTTTCGCCGGAGCATCTTTCTCTGGTGAAAGACGGCCCTTCTGAACGGCGTGCGTTTCTGGATGGAGCGATCTGTCAGATCCATCCTTCTTATGCCACGCTTTTGAATCAGTATACCCGGACGCTTCAGCAGCGGAACACCCTGCTCAAGGATATCCCCCGCCATCGGGAGCTGCTGGATACGCTGGAGATCTGGGATGAACGGCTGGCGGGCTTTGGTGGCGCAGTCATGGGGGAGCGGATGCGATATACCCGCAGGCTCCGGCCGGCTGCCGAGGAAATCTATCACGGGATTTCCAGGGCAAGCGAAGCGATTGGAATGGAGTATCAGATGACCGGCGCAGCGAAAGATACCTCGTCGTCCGATTATGGGGCGGCTCTGTTGCAGGCGCTTTCCCGCTGCCGCAGGGACGATCTGGCCGCTGGTTTTACCACCGTTGGCCCACATCGGGATGACCTTTTGCTGACGCTGAACGGGACGCCTGCACGCATTTTTGGTTCACAGGGGCAGCAGCGCTCGGTGGTGCTGGCCTTAAAGTTGGCAGAGGCTTCGGTGCTGGAGCAGGTGATGGGCGAAGCGCCGGTGGTGCTTTTGGACGATGTGATGAGCGAATTGGATGCCGGCCGTCAGGGATATCTGCTGAACCATCTGGAGGGCAGGCAGATTTTTATTACCTGTTGTGACCCCGAAAGCCTGCGCCTTTTGGAAAAAGGCAGGGTGTTTCTGGTGGAAGACGGAGTGGTGTGTGAGGGGCGCTGAGAGATGGGCGCAGAAAGAGAGGCTCTATGTATCTGCATTTGGGACAGGATACTGTGATAAAAATGGATGAAATCATTGGGATTTTCGATTTGGAAACTTCGACGATTTCCAAAATTTCGAGGGAGTATCTGGCGGATGCTCAGAAAAACGGGCGGGTTGTCAATGTTTCCATGGAAATGCCTAAATCCTTTGTGCTTTGCTGCGATGAAAATGGCGTGACGACCGTTTATATCTCTCAGATTTCAACTACCACCCTTCTCAAACGCACGGGGTTTGTAGAGGGGCTTTCCAATCTCTAAAAGCGGCTATTATCAAAGAACTGGAGGAACTTCTATGAAGATGTTTGGACGTGCGGTCTGTCCGTATTGCGGGCAGAAGGTCAACCTGATGATGACCTGGGGGCTGCGCCGCCGGGGAGAATATCGTTGCCAAAAATGCCGTGGGATTTCCAATGTGATATTGTCGAGCGCTGTACTGATCAGCGCCTTTGTTGCGATTATTCTCAGCGCCCTGATTCTGATGGGGACGATGTTTTGGCTGGAAACACCCACTCTATGGTCGGTGTTGGCGGTGCTGGCGCCGTTTCTGGTGTTTTATATTCTCTCGCTGTTTTGTGTCCAGCTGAAAAAGCCGGTGTTGCGCCGTGCCGAGAATACGCCGCCGCAGGCTCCAAGAACAATGCCTCCGAAAACAGAGAACCAGCCGGAAGATCTGAGCCAGACCCGTGTTCTTTGAAAACATCTGCTTGGAAAGATGGGTTGGAAGTATCTTCCTTTGAACTTGCATTTTGTTCAATTTTTCTGCAATCCAAAAGACGGCAATCTGCCGTCTTTTGTTGTGTTTTTATGGGATTTGTGCTATAATAAAAAACGATTTCAAATTAGCAGCTAAAAGCAGAAAACGCTGTTTTTCTTTCTGTTTTCCTGCTTTTTTCAAAATGAAATGGAGCCTGGTTCGATTCTCTGCGTTCCTTTTGCAGGGAATCGTTCTTCTTCTGACGGAGGAGTTTCCTTCGGGAAACCTTTCAGATTTCGTGCTTTGCCACGGAAACCAAAAAATGGAGGGTTATCATTGGATTTTAGCGATATGACGCAAACCACTCAAAATTACGACGAAAGCCAGATCCAGGTTCTGGAAGGGCTGGAAGCGGTCCGTAAGCGTCCGGGTATGTACATCGGTTCTACCGGGCCGAGAGGGCTGCACCATCTGGTGTATGAGATCGTGGATAACGCTATCGATGAAGCGCTGGCAGGATTCTGCGATAAAATTGATGTGAAAATCCTGCCGGGAGAGATCATCAGCGTATCGGATAACGGCCGTGGTATCCCGGTTGGTATCCAGCAGCAGACAGGTTTGCCGGCTGTTACGGTGGTCTATACCATGCTGCATGCCGGTGGTAAGTTTGGCGGCGGCGGTTATAAGGTTTCAGGCGGTCTGCACGGCGTGGGTGCTTCGGTGGTAAATGCGCTGTCTGTCTGGCTGGAAGTGGAGGTCTGCACAGGCGGACGCCGCTATTTCCAGCGCTTTGAGCGTGGCAATCAGGTGTCTGACCTTCAGGATATGGGGCCGCTGGAAGATCCTTCCCGCACCGGTACCACCGTCCGGTTCCTGGCTGACCCTGAAATTTTTAAAGAAACTACGGTCTATAACTTTGAAACACTGCAAACCCGCCTTCGGGAGCAGGCATTTTTGAATGCCGGTGTACATATCGAGCTGGTGGACGAGCGAGAGGCCGAGCCGGTACAGATGAACTTCTGTTACAGCGGCGGTGTCAGCAGCTTTGTGGAGTACATCAACAAGAAAAAAGCCGTAGAGGTGATCCATCCCGACGTCATGCACTTTTCGGCTGTGGCGCCCGATGATACCGCCACGGTGGAGATCGCCATGCAGTATAACGACAGCTATAACGAATTGCTGTTGTCGTTTGCTAATAATATCCACACCACAGACGGCGGTACCCATGAGGACGGCTTTAAGCGTGCCCTCACCCGTGTGATGAACGACTATGCCCGTAAATATAATATTCTCAAAGAGAATGATAAAAATCTTTCCGGCGATGATGTGCGGGAAGGTTTGACGGCGATTATCAGCGTCAAACTGAAAGAAGCACAGTTTGAAGGCCAGACCAAAGCCAAGCTGGGTAATATGGAAGTCCTGTCGCTGGTGAGCAATCTGATCTCGGATAAATACGCCACCTATCTGGAAGAAAACCCGGCTACGGCACGGGCGATCTTTGATAAGTCGTTGGCGGCTTCCAGAGCCCGTGAGGCAGCCAGAAAGGCCAGAGAGCTGGTGCGCCGCAAGTCGGCGCTGGAAAACGCCGCTCTGCCCGGAAAGCTGGCAGATTGCCAGTCCCGCAATCCCGAAGAAACCGAGATCTATATCGTCGAGGGTGATTCCGCAGGCGGCTCTGCCAAGGGCGGGCGCAACCGTAAATTCCAGGCCATTCTTCCTCTTTGGGGCAAAATGCTCAACGTGGAAAAAGCCCGGCTCGATAAGGTATATGGCAATGAAAAACTGATGCCGGTGGTAACTGCACTGGGCTGTGGCCTCGGCGATGAGTTTGATATCAGCAAGCTGCGTTATGGCAAAATTATTATCATGGCGGATGCCGACGTGGACGGCTCACATATCCGCACCCTGCTGCTCACCTTCTTCTTCCGCTTTATGCGGCCTCTGGTAGAGCAGGGACATATCTATCTGGCGCAGCCTCCCCTGTTCCGCATCACCAAGGGCAAGAAGCATCGCTATGCCTATTCCGATGAACAGCGTGACGCTATTATGGCCGAGCTGGGCAGCAATTATGAGATCCAGCGCTATAAAGGTCTTGGTGAGATGGACTCCGAGCAGCTGTGGGAAACCACAATGAACCCCGAAACCCGCACGATGCTCCGGGTAGAGGTGGAAGATGCCGCCACGGCAGACGAAATCTTTACCGTGCTGATGGGCGATAAGGTGGAACCCCGCCGTGAATTTATTGAACAGAATGCCAAATATGTAAAGAATCTGGACGTGTAACCCGAATCTGATGATATAGAAAAGGAGGAAAAGCACAGCCTTCCAGAGGCTGTGCATCGGATCGCATATGGATTATGACCGAGATTTGGAAACAAAAGAACAGGAAGACCAGGAGGAAAACGGCGAGGAGCTGGAATGGGACGGCTCGGAAGCTGAGCTGGTAGCCGATGATGACGCCGCCGTATACGAAGACCCGCAAACCGGAATCCGGCTCAATTATGTGTTAAAGCAGGAAGAAATTTATCAGTGCCTGAAAAACACCGGGTTCATCAAAACCACCGGAAGCCGTGCCATTGTTGAAACCGTCATTCTGGCAGCGGCAATGGTCGTTTTCCTGGTATCCTGGTTTACCGGACACGATACCAACTCCCTGATCTTTGCCGTGGTTTCCCTGGTGCTGATCGGCGTTGTGTGGGTAGTTCCGGAGCTGGGGCTGCGCCGCCATTCGAGAAGAATGGCCAGAGGCGATGAAATGGCGATGGAGATCTATCCCGATGCCATTGTGTTGGTACATGGAGAAAAAGAACTTGAGATCCCGCTGGATGGCACCGCACAAAGTGCCCAGTATGGGAATATCATGGTATTGTTCCATCAAGGGAAAATGGCGATTTTGCCGCTGCGCTGCGTGGAACCGTCTGTCCTGCCGGAAGTGCAGGCAATGATTATTTCAGGAACCACTCCACGGGAGTAAGTGATTGGATAAAATACTGAAAAACCGGCCAAACTTGATAAAAGAAAAGAGAGGAGGGGCGCCTTGATGCAGGAGCAGGAAAAATATGTGTTGGAAAGCTATTTGATCACCAGTAATGACTATGCAGATTTTCAGGTAGCAGCCCGGAGATTAAAAACCGGGCGTTGGGAGCTGTTTTTCTTCCGTGCTGCTGGAATGGCGCTGATACTGGCTTCTCTGCTGGGCAGAATCTACTTTAACCCATACCATGAATACAACAATGTGGTGTATTTTCTGGCAATGTGTCTGGGGGTAGGAATCTGCCTGTATTATGATTTCTGTATGCCGTATATTATCCGCAAACGGGCGTTTCGCTATTTTAACGACCATCAAAAGATGGTGGCCAGCCATGTGGAAATCGATCCCATGGGCATCCGATTTATCACAGAGGATGGTTGCGAGGATATCCCATACGGAAATCTCTGCCGGGCTTATGAAGATAAACGGGTAATCCTTTTGGAAGAAGGGCAAAAATTGACCTTTCTTCCCAAAAGGGTTCTGACCATGGATGAATATAAAGGGGTTCGGAAATTCCTGAAACGGGCCCTGAAAGAAAAATACTTGCAGGAAGGTGTCTGCTAAATGGATGAAACACAAGTGCTGCAGGAGCAGCAGGAACAGGAGAACAGCAGGATTGTGCCGGTTGACCTGGAAAAGGAAATGAAAGACTCCTTTCTGGCTTATTCCATGTCGGTTATCATCGCCCGTGCCCTGCCGGATGTGCGGGACGGACTGAAACCGGTACATAGACGAATCCTGTACACCATGTATGAAAATTCCCTCTGGCCCGAAAAGCCCTATCGTAAGTGCGCTGATACCGTCGGCAGTGTGCTGGGACGGTATCATCCCCACGGCGACGCATCCGTGTATGATGCACTGGTGCGTCTGGCACAGGACTTTTCCATGCGCTATATGCTGGTAGACGGCCACGGAAACTTTGGTTCTGTGGACGGCGACCCGCCGGCTGCTTATCGTTATACCGAAGCCAGAATGTGCAAGCTCTCGGTGGATATGCTGGCGGATATCGATAAGGAAACCGTGGACTTTGCTCCCAACTATGACGACCGCCTCAAAGAGCCGGAGGTATTGCCCAGCCATTTCCCCAATCTGCTGGTCAATGGCTCCACCGGTATCGCCGTCGGTATGGCGACCAATATCCCGCCCCACAATATGGGAGAGGTCATCGACGGTATGTGTTGCCTGATTGATAATCCCGACGCAACGCTCGATGATGTGATGGAATATATCAAGGGGCCTGACTTCCCCACCGGCGCCATGATTATGGGACGCAGCGGTATCCGTGCCGCCTATGCTACCGGACGTGGACGCATCACGGTGCGTGCCCGTGCGGAAATCGAGGAGGAGAAAAACGGCCGCTTTAAAATTGTGGTGACGGAGATCCCCTATCAGGTGAACAAAGCCCGCCTGATCGAAAGCATTGCCGATCTGGTAAAGGAAAAGCGCATCGAAGGCATCTCCAATGTGGAAGATCACTCCGACCGTGACGGTATGCACATCGTGATTGATGTGAAGCGGGACGCTTCTCCGCAAATCGTTTTGAACCAGCTGTATTCCTATACGCAGATGCAAACCACCTTTGGCGTCATCATGCTGGCGATTGTGAAGGGACAGCCCCGCACGCTGAACCTCATCCAGATGCTCAAGGAATATATCAGCTTCCAGGAAGAAGTCATCACCCGCCGCACCCAGTATGACCTGCGAAAGGCGCAGGAGCGGGAGCATATTCTGGAAGGCCTCAAGATTGCGGTTGACTTTATCGATGAAGTCATCGCCATCATCCGCAATTCCCCCGATCAGCCTACAGCTAAAGTGCGGCTGTGCGAACGCTTTGGGCTGGACGAGATCCAGGCGCAGGCCATTGTGCAGATGCGTCTGGGACAACTTACCGGACTGGAGCGCCAGAAGATCGAGGAAGAACTGGCCGCTATCCGTGCTAAAATTGCCGATTATCTGGATATTCTTGGAAACGAGGAGCGGATTCTGGCAATTGTCAAGGAAGAAGCCCAGGCTATGAAGAAAAAATACGCTGATGAACGCCGTACCGAGATTGCGGCTATCAGCGGCGAAGTGGATATCGAAGATCTGATTCCCGACGAGGAATGTGTGCTCACCCTGACGGAAGCCGGCTATGTGAAGCGCCAGAAGATGGATACCTATCACACCCAGCGCCGTGGCGGCCGTGGAATCAGCGGCATGAGCCGCCGGGAGGAGGACGTGGCAACCGAGATGTTCGTCCTCAACAACCACGACTATGTGATGTTCTTCTCCGATCTGGGCAGGGTATACCGTCTCAAGGCCTATGAAGTGCCGGAGGGATCCCGCACCAGTAAGGGAATGAACATTGCCAACCTGCTGCCCCTTGCCAGCGGCGAAAAGGTAACATCCATGATTCGAGTAACGGATATGGAAGAAGACAAGTATCTGGTCATGGTAACCCGCAACGGTATCATCAAGCGCACCAGTCTGAGCGCCTTTAATACGGCTCGTAAGGGCGGCGTTATCGCTATTGATCTGGATGAAGGCGACGCTTTGAGCTGGGTGCGCCTGACCAACGGCAACGACGAGCTGTTGGCTGCTACCCGTAAGGGTATGGCGATCCGGTTTAATGAAACGGATGTAAGAGCCATGGGCAGAACGGCCCGTGGTGTAAAGGCCATTACGCTGAAAGAGGGCGACTGCGTTGTCGGTATGTCCATCCTGCGGGAAGGAGGCCTGGTGCTGACCGTATCCGAAACTGGCTATGGACGCCTCTCCCCCATCTCGGATTACCGGCTCCAGAGCCGTGGCGGTAAGGGCCTGCTGAACTATCATGTGGACAAATACGGCGATGTGGCGGCTATCAAGGTGGTAGATCTGGACGACGATATTATCCTGATCTCTGCCGATGGTATCATTATCCGGATTCAGGCCAATTCCATCCGGGTTTGCGCCCGTCCGA
The DNA here is from genome assembly GCA_904394685.1 of Candidatus Heritagella gallinarum. GTDB lineage: Bacteria > Bacillota > Clostridia > Oscillospirales > Acutalibacteraceae > Heritagella_A > Heritagella_A gallinarum. The sequence continues at coordinate 43,248 of CAJFNK010000063.1, read as the reverse complement.
GCAAGGGCGTCCGGGTGATGAAGATCGTGGGCGAAGGCAATAAGGTCGTAACCCTGTCCCGTGCGCCGCACGAAGAAGGCGAAACCGAAGAAATCGAGGAGGAGCTGGAGGCGGAAACTTCGGAAGAAAACGAAGTGGAAGAAGAAACCGAGCCTTTGGATGCTCCAACAGAAGAATAAAATAGTAAAAATCGCTCTGTGCCAAAAGAAATGGCATAGGGCGATTTTGCTTTCTTGTTTTTACTTTACATGTAAATATCATAAAAATGCAAGAATTGAAATGATTTACAATGAATTTTGCTTATGGTAAAATAATTGTATTATGAATTGTTTTTGCAGCAAAGGAGGATGGTATCATGAAAAAGGCAATCTCTGTTTTGCTTGCGCTGTTATTGGCCTTGTCCGTGACCGCTTGTTCGGAAACAAATGACGAAGAAATGTCCATTCAGCCGAGTGAATTTTCGGAGGAAACTCTGGAGGTCTTGGAGCTGTTTGATGATGAAATTCAATTTTTTGATATTTCCTATGAGCCGTCCGCCAAATATCAAAAGCTGTCTGTGTGGGTGTACCGGGACGGGCAGTGGAAGGAAGAAGGAAAAGTCTTAGGAGAACCGGAGCGGGTAAAAGAGAAAATTGCGGTAGGATTAACGGAAACCAGCTGTGTGTTATATGGTGTTGATGAAACGGGGCATTGCGAATATCGCTATCCGGAATTGAATACGGATTTTGACAAATCCATGATACTGACCGAATCCAAAATCGATAAAAAGACCTCCATTTCCTTACAGAAAGAAATCCCTCTGTGGGTCAAGGTGGGAACAAACGCAAACCAGATTCAGTCCATTGATATGGAGAATTTTAAAAAGTCAGAATGTGACACAGGCGTTGCTGTTACCCTTACAGTTTCAGACCAACCATTTGAATCATAAAAATAAAATTCCCACCTGTTAAAAAACGGGTGGGAATTTTCAAATTACGGCTCTTGTTCTGAGGAAGTACTGCTGGAAGCAGAGGACTCCTCTGACGGCTTCTGTTGTGCGTTATATTGGAAAGTAACGGTGTGGTCGATCTGAAACAGCTGGCTATACAAACTGGCAGCTCTGGCCCGGTAGTTTGCCATGATCTGGGCTGCAATTTCCAGCTGACGTGCAGAGCCGTCTCCCTGTGCTTCTTCCTCGATTTTTTTAATCGCTTCATCCAGTCCATCCAACCATTCTTCCTGTTCCTTTCGGATGGCGGCTTTGGCATCTCCGCTTGTTTTTTCCATCAGAGATTTATAGGCGGCATCGATTTCCGCTTTCCACAGGTCAATGTACTTGTTGATGATCCCGATCATTTTCCCTGTGCTGGTGGCATCCTCCAATTCCACGGAATATGCTGCATCCAGCGGATTTTCTGAAAACAGTACGGCAAATTCCGGGTCATCAGCGCTGATATCGGGCAAAATCTGGCTATGTCCGCCGGAGGATTCACTGGCTGAGGAGGTGTCCTCCCCAGAGGAGGAAGAATCGTCTTTCAGGTCGCTGCCGGGGGCAGAGGAAGTTTCAGAAGATTCCGTAGATTCCGTCTGAGAAACTGCTGAATCTTCCGATGACGAGGGGGTCTCTGTTTGTTGTCCGCATCCGGTGAGAAAAGCCGGGAGCAAAACCGCCAGACACAACAGGCCCAGCAGCAGTTTTTTCTGTATTTTCATGGAAATCCTCTTTTCTGTGTTAGTTTCCCCTTATCATACCACAGAAACACAGAGGATACAATAACAGAAATATGAATGGAAGCCGCCTGACGTTTCTAAAACGGAAAGGTGATGCTACAAAGAACCCCCAATTTGATGTTTTTTCCAGTCTGTCAGGCCGCACGCCATAATCGGGAACACTTTGGATTCAATGGCGGGCAGCTGTCCAAATGGCAGCGGGTTTCGCCCTTTCCCCACTTCAATCGTAAAGCCGGGACGGTGGAAGGTTTCGATAAACCAGTCTTTAAATCCGCCCATAGAAGCAATAGGCTCGGGATGTGCCACCCGATAGCCCGATACCATCGAAAAAGTATTGGCTAACGTGTGCGAAATAGCTGGGGTATGCTCTCCATACTGCCAGTAGATTTCCTCCCCCTGGCTGTGAAATGCCATCACCAGAGAAAAAGGAACCTGACGGCATAGGGAGATAAGAGCGGTCGTTTCCCGTTCGCTTCCGGGAAAGTCCCCGCCATATCGGGTGGGGCCGGGGCCGGTGATGCCCGATTCAATTTCCAGCTGACGCAGCTTTTTCCAGCCTGCATCAAAGTTATGGTTGATGTCTACGCCTCTGGCGTTTGCCTGCCATCTGGCCTGTTGTCCTGATTTTTTGATAGCGGCTGCATATTCCCCGGCGGATGCGGGGCCGTGCAGGCAGATTTCCACTCCGTCCGGGTTGACCATGGGGATACAAAAAAGAGTGATTTCTTCCAGCAGCGGCCGGATAGGAAGACGGTATACCGTGAGTCCGCTTTCCCATGCCTGACAGAGCCTGCGGCAAAAATGGAGCAGTAATGGGGCGGTAATCCATTCCATGCCGTGAAACGCTCCGGCGTATAAAACCGGGCGGCTTCCTTTTCCGATTTGCAGCATGGAAATCGAACGTCCACACCAGCTTTTCCCTATCTCAGAAAGACGGCAGATTTCATACCGGCTTGCCAGCTGCTGCGCTTCCCGTGTTACACGTTGAGAATCATACAAGGCGGTTCCTCCTTTAGGCGATACTTGCTTCTTTCAGTTTATGAATCGCCGCAGGGAAATATGTGAGTGTTTCACGGGAAACGCTGCAAAGCCCCCACTCGGAAGTTTTTCCAAGTGGGGGCTTTGTGATATACAGAGATGTATTATACGTTGAAGCGGAACAGGACGATATCGCCATCCTGCATCACATATTCTTTGCCTTCGCTGCGGACAAGGCCTTTTTCTTTGGCGGCCGTCATAGAGCCACAGGCCATCAGGTCATCAAAGGCAATTACTTCCGCACGGATAAATCCACGCTCAAAATCGGTGTGGATTTTACCGGCGGCCTGAGGCGCCTTGGTGCCTTTGGTGATCGTCCAGGCTCTGACTTCTGGTTTTCCAGCGGTCAGATAGGAAATCAATCCCAACAGAGAATAGCAGGCATTAATCAAACGGTCAAGGCCGGATTCTTCCAGCCCCATGTCCGAAAGGAACAGCTCCTTTTCTTCCCAGTCCATCCCAGAAATTTCGGCTTCGATTTCAGCGCAGATGGGCAGCACGGCGGCGTGCTCCTCGTCTGCAATTTTCTTTACCGCCTGATAGCCGGGATTGTTCTCCACCCCGTTTTTAAAATCTTCTTCGCTCATGTTGGCGGCATAAATAATCGGCTTGTTGGTGAGCAAAGATACCGTTGCCAGCAGCTCTTTTTCTTCTTCGCTGCACTCCACCGAGCGGGCGGATTTTCCGGCATCCAGAGCTTCCCGCACCCGCAAAAAGAAATCCAGTTCTTCCTGATATTTCTTATCGGCCTTGAGCATTTTGCGAGTTTTGTCGATACGGCGGTCTAGCACTTCCATATCAGAGAGAACCAGCTCCAGATTGATGGTTTCAATATCCCGTGCAGGGTCGATGCTGCCTTCTACATGGATGATATCATCGTTCACAAAGCAGCGAACCACATGGACAATGGCGTCTACCTCTCGGATATTGGAGAGGAACTTGTTTCCAAGACCTTCACCCTTAGAAGCGCCCTTTACCAGACCGGCAATATCTACGAACTCAATGGTAGCGGGGGTGTATTTTTCCGGCTCATACATTTCTGCCAGTTTATCGAGGCGTTTATCCGGAACTGCCACCACGCCCACGTTGGGCTCAATGGTGCAGAAGGGATAGTTGGCAGACTGTGCGCCTGCGTTGGTAATGGCGTTAAACAGGGTACTCTTGCCCACGTTGGGCAAGCCGACGATACCTAATTTCATTTACAATAACCGACCTTTCATAAAAAAGGGATCACTCCCCTTGTTTTCTGATGTATATTATACTTTCTTTTCTGCGAAACTGCAACCGCTGCGGGCTCAGTCCTGCAACAGCCAATGCTGGATTTCTTCAGGCGTTTTGACAAAATGGCGGCCGCCAAACCGGCGCATTTCTTCTTCTGTGCCATAGCCATACAAAACGCCCAGAAAATCAGTACCGGCCAGCTGCGCCCCTTCTGCGTCAAAATGGGTGTCGCCGATCATCAGGGTGCGGGCAGGGGCAGCGTGAAAAGCCGAAAGGGCGTTTTGAATCACTCGCAGCTTGGAGCCTTTTTCATCCTCTGAAGAACCACAGACCTTATCAAAGCAGGGGGTCAGTTTAAAATGGTTTGTGACTAGCTCTGCCGGCGTTTGAGGCTTGGAAGTAGCCACTGCCAGCTGGTATCCCGCTTTGCGGAGCGTTTGCAAAACTGGAAACAGCCCCTCGAACACCGATGCCTCATACACACCGTGGGCGTTATACAGCAGGCGGTATTCCGTTACAAATTGGTCGGCTGCCTCTCCGGTGATGCCGCAAAATTCTTCCAGGCTCACTTTTAAGGGCGGGCCGATAAACTTTCGCAGCACATCCATTTCCGGCACAGGGTACCCCTGCTTTTTAAGCGTATCCCGAACACACCGGAGAATACCGGGATGGGAGGCGGTGAGGGTGCCGTCAAGATCGAACAAAACCAGTTGATAGTCTTTCATAATTCACGCTCCAGATAGAACTTCTGATTCAGATATCATTTCTACTTTAGAAATTGCTTCTCGTCAAAACCTTCGTTGAAAGGGAAAAAGCTCCGTGTTATAATGGAATCCCAAAAGATAGGATTTTCTATTGTTTAGGAGATTCTGTTTTCCAGTATATCATATTTTCCGCATCGGAAAAAGGGCGGAAGGGAAAGCGGGTGCTTTTTTGGAACAGCTGACAACACACAAGCCGGAGAGAATCCATTTGATGGACGAAATTCGGGGATTTGCGGTTTTATGTATGATTTTTTATCACGGGTTTTATTCGCTGGCGTATTTGTTTCAACTCCAGTGGGGAATGGCGCTTCTGCGGTTTTTTATGCCGGCAGAGCCGTTTTTTGCCGGGTTGTTTATCCTGATTTCCGGGATTTCTTCCAACCTCTCGCACTCAAATCTCCTTCGTGGCATAAAACTGCTGGCCATCGCCCTGGCGGTGAGTTTAGTCACGTTTCTGGCGGTGCCCGATCAGGTAATCGTGTTTGGAATCCTGCACTTTCTCTCCATTTGCATGATTCTTTTTGGACTGCTGCGCCCCTTGCAGGAAAAGATTCCGCTGGTGGCTGGGCTGGTTCTCAGCGTGGTTTTATATCTGGCCACCATGCAGGTGTCTTCCGGGATAGTTGTGTTTTCGATTCCTTTGCCGGACATGCTGTATCAGACCAACTGGCTGTCGACGCTGGGATTTCATAACAGCGAGTTCTTTTCTTCCGATTACTTCCCCCTGCTCCCCTGGGCGTTTGTGTTTGCGGCAGGCACTTTTCTGGGGCGTTGGGCGGCACAGGGCAGATTTCCCCGATGGATGTATCCCTCCCGGATTCCCCCGCTGTCGTGGATGGGACGTCATGCGCTGGTTCTCTATATTATCCACCAGCCGGTGATTGTAGGCGTCTGCACGGCAATTGAATGGATAATAGGGTTGATGAAATAAGCAGCAGTGCAGAAAGGAAGCGTGTATGAAAGCTCGAAACGAATGTTATACCTATTTTAAGATCGTGGGCGATTTTGACCCGGATGCCGTTACGCACTTATTGGGAATCGAGCCGTTTGAATCTTGGAAAATCGGAGACCTGAGAGCAAATGGCAGCCGGTTTGATTTTGCATGCTGGAAAACAGGGCTTTGTGAAAAATATGACGTGTATGTAGAACATCAAATGAAGAAAACCCTAAAGGAATTGTGGGGAAAAGTCGATTTGCTGAACCGTATCCGAAAGGAAAACGATGTGGTGTTCTATCTGGAAGTCGTCCCCACTGTTTTTCCGGGGGAAAGCACGCCCTGTCTGGCTCCGACTTTGGATATTATGGATTTCTGTCACGCTACCCGCACAAAAATAGATATCGACCTCTATGTGGTGGATTCATTGGAATAAATCATTTTACAGGGGCGCACCTGTGTGTGCGTCTGGAGGGTAAGCCCCTTTGGAATCCGTATACTGGAATTTTGGAAAGGATGTAGATCATGGATTTTACTTCTGTTTTGGCTTCTCAATTTTCGTTACAGAACTGGCAGGTGGAAAAGGTAATCCAGCTGCTGGATGAGGGAAACACCATCCCCTTTATCGCCCGATACCGCAAAGAGGCGCACGGCTCTCTGGACGATCAGACCATCCGTGCCCTTTCGGAAAAGCTGGAATCCCTGCGGAATCTGGAAAAACGCCGGGAGGAGGTTCGCAGCCTGATCGAAGGGCTGGGCGCATTGACGCCGGAGCTTTCGGCAGCGCTCGACCAGGCCTCTACTCTCTCGGAGATCGATGACCTCTACCGCCCCTATCGCCCCAAACGCAAAACCCGTGCGTCGGTGGCAAAGGAAAAGGGATTGGAGCCGCTGGCAGAAGCTATTTTTTTGCAGGAGAAAAACAGCCCCTCTCCTTTGGAGATGGCACAGGCTTATGTCGATTTGGAAAAAGGCGTGGAAACCCCAGAGCAGGCAGTGGCCGGGGCGCAGGATATTTTGGCAGAGCGTTTTTCCGACGATGCGTCGGTTCGCCGCCGCCTGCGTGTGGTGGTTACCGCCAACGGCTTGCTGGTTTCTAAAAAAGCCAAAGACGAGGAATCGGTATATGAGCCTTATTATGAGTTCAGCCAGCCGGTAAAAGCAGTGGCAGGCCATCGTGTGCTGGCCATTGACCGTGGCGAGCGGGAAGGCTTTTTGAAAGTTTCGATTCAGCTGGAGGATGACCGTGGCGTGCGGATTGTGGAGAGCGCTGGTGTCAAAGAGGGCTCCCCCTGCACCGAAACGGTGCGGGCAGCGGCACAGGACGCATACAGCCGCTTGATTTTCCCGGCGATCGAGCGGGAAATCCGGTCATCCCTCACCGAGGATGCGGCAGAATCCGCTATCAAGGTGTTCTCCGTCAACCTGCGCCAGCTGCTGATGCAGCCGCCGGTAAAGGGAAAAACGGCCATCGGACTGGACCCCGGCTATCGTACCGGATGCAAAGTGGCAGTGGTAGACCCTACCGGCCGGGTGCTCGATACCGGGGTGGTGTATCTCACCCATTCCCAGCGGCAGAAAGAACAGGCAAAAGAATTTCTCACCCGGTTGATTACCCAATACGGGGTGGATATCATCGCCATTGGAAACGGCACCGCCTCTAAGGAAACCGAGATTTTTACAGCGGAACTGATCGCCTCTTTGCCGCAGCACCAGCTGGCCTACATGGTGGTCAGCGAGGCGGGCGCTTCGGTCTATTCTGCTTCCAAGCTGGCAGCCGAGGAGTTCCCCCAGTTTGACCTGACCCTGCGCAGCGCTGTTTCCATTGCCCGACGGCTTCAGGACCCGCTGGCCGAGCTGGTAAAAATCGACCCCAAGGCCATCGGTGTGGGGCAATACCAGCATGATATGCCGCAAAAGCGGCTGGCCGAGGCGCTGGGCGGCGTGGTAGAGGACTGTGTGAATAATGTGGGCGTTGATTTGAACACAGCTTCGCCTTCCCTGCTCGAAAAGGTGGCAGGCATTACAGCAGCGGTTTCTAAAAATATCGTTGCATACCGGGAGGAAAACGGGGCGTTTCAGTCCAGAGCGGAGCTGAAAAAGGTACCCAAGCTGGGGCCGAAAGCGTTTGAGCAGTGCGCCGGATTTTTGCGGGTGAGCGAGAGCGACAATGTGCTCGATCACACGGCGGTACACCCGGAATCCTATGCCGCCGCCAAGTCCCTGCTGGAGCTGGCAGGATATAGCCTTAAGGGCCGGGCTGATTTTTCCGGGCTTCGTGAAAAGGTGGAGTCTATGGGCTTTTCTGACACTGCCCAAAAGCTGGGGATTGGCGAACCGACGCTTCGGGATATCGTCAAGGAGCTGTTGCAGCCAGGGCGTGACCCCCGTGACGCTCTGCCCGCCCCCATGCTTCGCACAGATGTGATGAAGCTGGAGGATTTAAAGCCCGGCATGGAGCTGAAGGGTACCGTTCGCAATGTAATCGACTTTGGTGCATTTGTGGATATCGGCGTGCATCAGGACGGTCTGGTGCATATTTCTCAGATCTGCAACAAGTTTATCAAACATCCCGGCGAGGTGCTGAAAGTCGGCGATATCGTGACCGTATGGGTGCTTTCGGTAGACAGTAAAAAGGGCAGGATTTCCCTGACGATGAAAGGGGCGCCAAAAGTGGAGGCACCCAAGGTGCCGGCAAATAAGGCCGAACTGTAAACTTACTTTAAAATGATTGGAACATCCATTGCGTTCCCGAAAACACAGGGGTATAATTCTTTCAACAAGGATCTGTCTGAGTTGGCAGATCAGGAAAGGAGCCGTTTTTCGGTGATGTATCGTTGGTTGCAAAGATTTCAATATTGGATGATGGGGCGCAATGGCACCGACCAGCTGTCGCTGGCCTGCCTGATTTTTGGAATTGTGCTTTCTCTGGTGGCACAGCTGTTTTTCTGGCCGTTGATTTTCCTCTCCTACCTGCTTTATTTCTGGATGCTGTTCCGGATGTTTTCCCGCAATCTTCCCGCCCGCCAGCGGGAGAATCAGGCGTTTTTGCGTGTGTGGAACCCGGTTGTCCGCTGGTTTTCCTTTCAGAAGACCCGGTTTCGTGATAGGAAGCTGTATCGCTATTTCCGCTGCCCCCAGTGTGGGCTGCGTCTGCGTGCGCCAAAGGGCCGTGGAAAAATCCAGGTGACCTGCCAGAAATGCCATACCCAGTTTGTGAAACGAGTATAAAATACAGCCGCTGTCATTCCAGCAGGATGATAGCGGCTGTTTTGTGCAAAAAATCAGTAAGTTACAGGATTGAGACTGTTCTTTTGACGGCGGGAATGATATAATAAAAAAGAATGTGAACTTTTAGCGCTGGAATGGCGATTTGACGATAGAGAGGTGTGGAATACAGATGGGAAAACGATGGCTGGCCGGAGCTGCCCTGTCAATGCTTTTGGTGTGTATGACGCTATTTTCGGGCTGCGCCGCTATCGGGCTGGATTCCAAGGGGCTGATGAGCCCGCCACGGGAGGAAGGCAGCCGTGGGGAAATTCAGAGCCTGCTTGCCGATACGGTTGGCGGGGAAGTAACGTTTCGATACCCATATAAAGGGGAATACCGCTCTGCTATTATCATGAAGGACTTTACCGGAGACCGCAAGGAAGACGCCATTGCCCTATATGAGGCGGCGGACGGAAGCGGCGGGACAACGGTTTCGTTTATGATACAGCAAAACGGGCAATGGAAGATTCTCAGGAGCTTTACCAACACAGCCGTTCAGGTAGATCGTGTGTGTTTTGCTGATTTGGATGACGATGGCAAACGGGAAGTCGTGATTGGTTGGGGAAACTCGACCTCCAACAGCAGCCAAGCGTGTGTCTATGATTATACGCAAAATGGTGTGGTAGAACTTGTGATGGAGCAGGGCTATGGCGAAATGGCCGTCACCAATCTGATAAACGATGGCCGGGAGGAGCTGTTTGTGGCTACTCTTTCTTCAGACACCAAGGCACTGGCGCAGCTGGTATGGATTTCAGACGGCGCCCTGCAAATTGTGGAGGCTGTTACGCTTGACCCCACTGTTTTTCAGTATGCCAGCGTTTCGGTCGGATTGATTTCGCAAAATCAGATGGGCATTATGCTGGACGGACTCAAAGCAGACAGCAGTATGGTTACCCAGATCATTTATTGGGACGATGAAGAAGAAACTCTGAAAGCCCCCTATTCGGATACCGCTTCTCAAAAGATGAATATTACCAGCCGCAATGCAGCGGCTTCTTATACCTCCCGTGATATTGACGGGAACAGTGTGATTGAGTTTCCGGTGGTGAACCTGATGCCCGGAGTCACTGAAACCTCAAAGGACCCGGTGTCCTACCTGGTGAACTGGAACCAGTTTGACACAAAAAGCCAGACCCCTATTCGCATCATGAGTACCGTGATGAACAGCAATGATGGGTTCTGGTTCCTGTTCCCCGAATCCTGGCGGGATAAGGTCACCTGTCGGAGCGATATTGCAACACATTCCACCACGTTTTATGAATGGCTGGAAGATGACGGTTCGGGAAATCCGGCAGCGGGTGCGGCAATTTTGAAAATCCAGGTATTTACCAATTCAGAATGGAAAACCGGCAGCCGGGGATACACCCAGATTGCCGAAAGGGGCGGCCTAATCTATGCGGCTGCGATTCCCGAAAAGAATCACGAGCTGGCGCCGTCTATCTCGGAAGTCAAAGACAGTTTCCACTTTTTGAGTTTGGAATAACTTTTGGAGTATGGAGTAAACGAAATTAGGATAGAAAGGAATCATATCGCTATGAAAAAAATACTGGTAGCAGAGGATGAGCAGGCAATCCGGGAATTTGTGGTCATTAACCTCAAGCGTGCCGGATATGATGCCTATGAAGCTTCTAACGGGGAAGAAGCCCTTGCCATCTATGAAAAAGAGGGCGGGGACTTTGACGTTGCCGTTTTGGATATTATGATGCCCGGAAAATACGACGGCCTGGCGGTTTGCAAAGCGCTGCGGGAAAAGAGCGGAAATATCGGTATTATCATGCTGAGCGCCCGCACACAGGAAATGGATAAGGTGTCTGGGCTGATGATGGGCGCAGACGACTATGTCACCAAGCCGTTCAGCCCCTCTGAGCTGGTGGCCAGAGTGGATGCGATTTATCGCCGGGTGGCATTGGCCGCAGTACGCACCGAGAATAATTTTAAGGAGCAGCTGGTATCGGGCGATTTCACGTTGAATCTGCGAAACCGCTCTCTCACCCGCAAGGGCAAGCCCATCGAGCTGACGCAGGTGGAGTTTCAGATTATGGAATATTTCTTCTCCAATCCGGGTGTAGCGTTAGACCGTTCCGATATCCTCAAGCATGTTTGGGGAAGCAATTATGTGGGAGAAGAAAAGATTGTGGATGTGAACATCCGGCGGCTGCGGATGAAAATCGAGGAAGAACCTTCCAACCCCCGTCATATTGTAACGGTGTGGGGGCTTGGATATCGCTGGGAGCATAAATGATGGGGCACAGAGGAGGCAGAATCATGGCGGTTCAGGGGATTACCCGCAGATGGATCGTAAACAGCCTTACGGTTATCGTGTTGGTACTCATCACACTGGTTGTGATCCTGTCCATTACCATGCAGCAATATATATACAGCACCATCCAGTCCCAGCTTAAGGGGCGCAGTGAAGAAGCCAGCAACCTGTTTTCGGGTTATTCGCAACAAGCTTCTCAGGAATTTACCACCAGCGCCAGAGCCTACATAGAAAATTTTACCGCCAAAAATGAAATGGAAGCTATGGCGGTGAACCTCAGCGGCAAGGTGTTTATCACTTCTACCGGGTTTGCACCGGATAACAACCAGCCTATGCCGGATTATCAGTATGCCCTGAAGGATGAAACCGGCCTGGGCGTATGGGTGGGAAACCTGAACAGCGGCGAAAAGGTCATGGCGGTTACCAAGGTGATCTATGGCCGAAATGGCGGCGTGATCGGGGCTTTGCGGTATGTGGTGTCGATGGAAAAGGCCAACCAGCAGATTCTGATGATTGTGGGGTTCCTGACGTTGGGAAGCCTTCTGATTATCTCTTTTATTGTGTTTTCCAACCTGTATTTCATGAAATCCATTGTCACTCCCATCCGGCAGATTGGGGCGACTGCCAAGCGCATTGCCCAGGGCGATTTTAACGCTCGGATTCAAAAATCCAATGAGGACGAGATTGGGCAGCTGTGTGATAATATCAACGATATGGCAGTGGAGCTTGGTGCAGCCGAAAAAATGAAAAACGAGTTTATCTCCTCGGTTTCCCATGAGCTGCGGACGCCGCTCACCGCCATCAAGGGATGGGCCGAAACCCTTCAGGGCGGCGGAATGGATTCCGCAACCTATGACAAGGGGATGAACGTAATTATCAGGGAATCCGAACGGCTTTCGGGATTGGTGGAGGAGCTGCTCGACTTCTCCCGTATGCAGAACGGGCGCATGACCCTGATGATGGAAAAAATCGACCTGCTTGCCGAGCTGGGCGAAGCGGTGTATATGTTCACCGATCGTGCGGCGGCAGAACACAAATATCTGCTCTATGAGGAACCGGCGATGCTTTCGCCAGTGTTGGGCGACATCAACCGCCTGCGGCAGGTGTTTGTCAATATCATCGATAATGCACTGAAATATACGGCCGAGGGAGGCACCATTCAGGTAACAGCTTCTGAGCAGGAGGGCCTGATCCGGGTGGTTATCAGCGACAACGGCTGTGGAATCCCGGCGGAGCATCTCCCCAATGTAAAAAAGAAGTTCTATAAAGCCAACCAGACAGTGCGTGGCTCTGGAATCGGGCTGGCGCTGGCGGATGAAATCATGAAGCTCCATGGCGGGCAGTTGGATTTGGAAAGCCATGAAAACGTGGGAACCGCTGTGACGATCACCATCCCGGTGCTGGATCATAGCGAGGGAATGTAATAGAGAAAGGAAACCAATATGGCAGAAAAGACAAAAATCATCACTTCTATCGGCGGGCAGGCGCTGATGGAGGGGATTATGATGCGTGGACCCAAAATCACCTCGGTTGCGGTGCGAAAGCCGGACGGGGAGATCCATATCAGCGAGCGCCCCACCGAGAGTCTCAAGGATAAATATCCGATTCTGGGCTGGCCGATTATCCGGGGAACGGCCGCTATGATCGATTCCCTGCGGGTGGGGTTCAGCGCCCTGAATGAGTCGGCGGAAAAGTCGATGGAAGGGCTGGACGACGAGGAAGAAATGTCCCGGTTTGAAAAGTGGCTCGACCGGGTGTTTGGCGAAAAAATCATGAATGTTATCATGGGTGTGGCCATGGTGCTGGGACTGGCAATTGCCATCGCATTGTTCTTCGTCCTCCCCACCTGGCTGGTGAACCTGATGAAGCTGGGAACCGGTGAAGGCATCGAATCCTGGCGTTCCCTCATCGAAGGCGCTATGAGAATCGCTATCTTTATCGGATATGTGGCGCTGTGCGGGCTTCAGCCCGATTTGCGCCGCACCTTCCAATATCACGGCGCAGAGCATAAAACCATTTTCTGCTATGAAAACCACGAGGAGCTGACAGTGGAGAATATCCGGCGCCATGGGCGTTTTCATCCCCGCTGTGGAACCAGCTTTATGGTGATTATGCTGGGGCTGGGAATTGTGGTTGGATTTTTTATCCCGTTTACCAATCCCTTTTTGCGGACATTCGTCAAGCTGCTGTGTATTCCGGTGGTGATGGGGCTGGGCTATGAACTGATTCGTATTTGTGGCCGCCATGACAACCTGCTTACCCGCATTATTGCAGCGCCGGGACTTTGGGTGCAGCGGATTACCACCAAGGAGCCGGATGACCGGATGATCGAGGTGGCGATTGCCGCTATGGAAAAGGTGATTCCTGAAAACGGAGAGGATCAGATAACAGTATGACCATTGGCGAACTGTATCGGCTTGGAAGGCGGCAGCTGGCCCAGGCTGGAAACGAAAGCCCGGAGTTTGACTGCGCCTGTATGATCGAGAAGCTCTGGAACCTTGACCGGCAGGGGCTGCTTCTGCATGGAAACGAACCCGCTGAACCGCAAAAAGAGGCAGAGTTCCGAAACATGATAGAGGAGCGGGCCGGACACCGGCCGCTGCAATACCTGTTGGGGAGCTGGCCGTTTATGGAGATGGAGCTGGCGGTTGGTGAAGGCGTGCTTTGCCCACGAGAAGACACCGAAGTGGTGGTGCGTGCAGCAGCCGGGCTGCTTAAAAATTCTCAAAAGCCTTTGTACGGGATGGACTTGTGCGGCGGTACCGGAGCGGTAGCGTTGGGACTTTGCTCCCTTCTTCCCCATCTTCACATGGACAGCGTGGAGTGGCTGGAAGATGCCTTTTCCTATTTGGAGAAAAACACCGGGCGCTTCGGAGATGGACGGGTCATCCCCGTTCGGGGTGATGTGCTCAACCCGCAAACGCCTGCGCTGCTCTGCCGGGAGCCGCTGGATGTTTTGATTTCCAACCCGCCTTATATCGCTTCCGGGGAACTTCCCGGTTTGCAGGAGGAGGTTCAGCGGGAACCGCAGACCGCTCTGGATGGCGGCGGAGATGGGCTTGTCTTTTACCGGGCAATCGCCCAGTTTTGGGTGCCGACGGTAAAACCCGGCGGCGTGGTTGCACTGGAAATTGGAGAAGAACAGGCACAGGATGTTTGTGCTTTGCTGGAAAAAGCTGGTGTGATAGAATTGTGTGTCCATCAGGATTTGGGAGGACTCGACCGGGCAATCACTGGAAAACGAACACAAGTTCGATAAATTACCGGAAATCCATTGCTTTTCCCGAAAAAATCCGATATAATACAGGTATTGTGATGGCGGGCAAAAAGCCGCCCATCCCCAAGGAAAGGACGGATGAGAAATGGCGATTGATAAGCAGAAGGCGCTCGATACAGCGCTGGCACAGATAGAAAAACAATTTGGCAAAGGGGCCGTAATGCGTTTGGGGCAGAACGAGGCCATGCAGGTGGATGTGATCCCCACCGGCTCGCTTTCGCTCGACCTGGCACTGGGAATCGGCGGCCTGCCCCGTGGCAGAATCGTGGAGATCTATGGGCCGGAATCTTCTGGTAAAACCACCCTGGCTCTGCACTGTGTGGCAGAAGCCCAGAAAACCGGCGGCTATGCGGCGTTTATCGATGTGGAACACGCCCTTGACCCGGTATATGCGGCGGCGCTGGGCGTCGATGTAGACTCCCTGCTGGTTTCTCAGCCGGACACCGGCGAGCAGGCGCTGGAAATTACCGAAGCGTTGGTGCGTTCGGGCGCTATCGATATTATCGTAGTGGACTCTGTGGCGGCGCTGGTTCCCAAGGCAGAAATCGAGGGAGAAATGGGCGATTCCCATGTGGGCTTGCAGGCACGTTTGATGTCACAGGCGCTGCGTAAGCTGGCGGGCGCTATTTCCAAGTCTAACTGCGTGGCGATTTTCATCAACCAGCTGCGTGAAAAAGTAGGCGTGATGTATGGCAGCCCCGAAGTGACCCCCGGTGGCCGTGCGCTGAAATTCTATGCTTCTGTTCGAATCGATGTGCGTAAGGGCGACGCCCTGAAAGACGGCTCGGAGCGGATTGGTTCCCGCACCAAGGCCAAGGTCATCAAGAATAAGATGGCGCCTCCGTTCCGTGAGGCTGAGTTTGACGTAATGTATGGAAAGGGAATTTCCCGCACCGGCGAACTGCTCGACTTGGCGGTAAAGCTGGAAATCGTGCAGAAAAGCGGCGCCTGGTTCTCCTATCAGGGCAATCGCTTGGGACAGGGACGGGATAATTCCAAGGAGTTCCTGGCCAACAATAAAGAAGTTGCCGACGAGATTGAGGCACAGGTAAAAGCCAACGTGAGCCGGATTTTTGGAAAGAGCAAGCCCGCCAAGGGCAGCCCGGCCAAGCCGGTGGAGATTCCGGTGGAAGAAGCCGCACAGGAGAAGCCCGCCCGCAGCAGCGCCAAGGCGGATATCGATATCCTGGTGGATGATGACGAATAATGGAGATCACGGCAATTGAACCCCGCCGCCACCGCCTTTCGCAGCTCTATCTGGACGGAGAGGCGGCGGTGCGGGTAGATACCGAAACCCTGATAAAAACCGGCTGGAAGCCGGGCATGGAGATTACCGACGAGGAGCTGCATGCACTTTTGGAAGCTTCGGAGGAACGCAGAGCCCGTGAAAAGGCGTTGTATCTGCTGGAATACCGAAGCCATTCCAAAAAAGAGCTGGCCGACAAAATCAGCCGCACCACTTCCAGAGAAGCAGCAGAGGCAGCGGTGGAAAAAATGGAAGAACTGGGGCTGATGAACGACGAAAGCTATGCCCGTCAGCTGGCTTCTTCCCTGTTGGAGCGAAAGGGCTATGGCGTGCGCCGTGCCCGGCAGGAGCTGCTGCACAAGGGGATTGACCGGGAGCTGGTGGAGGAGATTTTGCTGGAAACAGCGCCCGACCCGGAAGAAAAGCTGCGGGAAATTGTAGAGCGGAAATATCAGCGCCAGTTGCAGGACGAAAAGGGATACCGCCGTACCGTGGCGGCTTTGCAGCGCTTGGGCTATGGCTGGGAAGATATTAAAAGCGTTGTGGAGGAGTTCCGGGAAACCGGTGAATGATACAATGATGCAGGGGTTCCGGAGTGAACTGTTTTGAATGTGGTGTCCCTCTAAATGGGATTTGAAATCGAAATCAAATGATACGAAACCCGCATAACAGAAATGTTGACTACATAAATTTACGATAAGGATGGACGATATGGCAGTACGAGTGGGAATGGTCAGCCTGGGCTGTGCCAAAAATCAGGTGGACGGGGAAATGCTGATGGCATCCCTGAAAAACGCAGGCTATGAACTCAGCGACGATGCAGCGCTGGCAGATGTGGCGATTATCAATACCTGTGGGTTTATCGAGAGCGCCAAGGCCGAATCAATTGAGGAGATTCTGGAGCTGGTTACCTTAAAGAAGGAAGGCCGCATCAAAAAAATCGTGGTGACAGGCTGCCTTTCCGAGCGCTATCAGCAGGAGATCCGCAAGGAAATCCCCGAGGTGGACGCTGTGGTAGGCATTGGCGCCAACGGGGAGATCGCTTCGATCATCGATAAGGTGATGGCGGGAAATGTGCAGGAGGTTTTCCCTGCAAAGGAGAACATGCCTCTCTGCGGCGACCGTGAGCTTTCTACCCCAAGCTATTTCGCCTATCTGAAAATCGCCGAGGGCTGCGATAACCGCTGCACCTATTGTGCGATTCCGCTGATTCGTGGCGGTTATCGCAGCCGTACCATGGAGAGCATCGAAGAAGAAGCTCAAAAGCTGGTGGAAGACGGCGCACAGGAATTGATTGTGATCGCACAGGATACCAGCCGGTATGGGCTTGACCTCTATGGAGAGCTGAAGCTGCCGGAGCTTTTGCGCCGCCTTTGCCGGATTGAAAAACTGCGCTGGGTGCGTCTGCTCTATTGCTATCCCGACACCGTGACCGATGAACTGCTGGAGGTCATGGCCTCGGAGCCGAAAATCGTCAAATACATCGACCTGCCTTTGCAGCATGCGTCCGGAAGGGTGCTGAAAGCCATGAATCGCCGTGGCGACCGGGCTTCCCTCACCGCTTTGATTGCCCGGATGCGGGAAAAGGTGCCGGGCCTGGTGCTGCGTACCACGTTGATTACCGGTTTCCCCGGCGAAACCGAGGAGGACTTTACCGAGCTTTCGGAGTTTGTGCAGGAAATTCGCTTTGACCGTTTGGGCTGCTTTGCCTATTCACAGGAGGAGGACACCCCTGCTGCCCTGCTGCCCGACCAGATTGACGAGGAAGTGAAAAACCGCCGGGCAGAGATCATCATGGAGCAGCAGATGGAGATCATGCAGGAAAAAGGCGAAGCCATGATTGGAAAAACCGTGACGGTACTCACAGAGGGCTTTGACCGCTATGCGGAATGTTTCTTTGGACGCACGGCTGCCGATTCCCCGGATATTGACGGCAAAGTGTTCTTTACAGCCGAGGGCAATAAGCCCCGGTTCGGACAGTTTGTCAAGGTTCGAATCGAAGATTGTATGGACTGCGACCTCACCGGCCAGCGCATTTGACCAACGCTATTTTCAGGAGGGATTTCACTTCATGAACCTACCCAATAAACTGACGGTGCTGCGAATGATACTGGTGCCGTTTTTTGTACTGGCCCTTTTGTGGCCTTTCCCCCACCATTATCTTGTGGCGCTGGCGCTGTTTGGAGCCGCTTCCTATACCGACCATCTGGATGGGATGCTGGCACGCAAACATAACCAGATTACCGACTTTGGAAAATTCATGGACCCTCTGGCGGATAAGATTCTGGTAATTTCGGCTTTGGTATGCTTTGTCAGCCTGGGCCTATGCGATGTGTGGCTGGTTCTGCTGATTATCGCACGGGAATTTATGGTGACTTCTGTGCGGCTGGTGGCTGCCGGAAAGGGCACGGTGATCGCTGCCAACAACTGGGGCAAGGTAAAAACCGTGAGCCAGATTGTGGCGATCTGTGTAATTATGCTTACGCAGTATCTGGCCGAGCTGGGCAGCATGGGAATCCTTACCTGGGTAAACGAAGACGCTGTTGTGCTGTTCTGGGCAATTGGCGAGGTATTTTTGGCAGTGGCAACCTTTTTTGCCGTGCTGTCCGGCCTGGTTTATCTCAAGCAGAACTGGGAAATTGTGAAGACCGCAAAATAATTTCCTCTTTACAAAGCAGGGCAATCTGATTTATACTGAAAGACACAAGGCAGCCAGGCGCTGCATATGATACAGAAAAAGAGTAGAAACGGCAATACGCAGGAAAAGTACCGCAAACCGGATGCATCAGAGAGAGGGTGTCGGCGGCTGAAAGCACCCTTGGCCTATGGAACGGGAAATGCGCCTGCGTGGGCAAACCGCCATGCCGGCCGGAAGAAATACCGGCCCGATTCAGCCCCGTTATCGGCTGCCCAAGTGATAAAACGGAGTGGAACCGCGGAGATACCGCCTCTGTCCCCTTTTGGGGATGGGGGCGGTTTTTGGTTTGGAAGAAAGGAGCGTCTGCATGTTCAAAGCACTAAAGGAGGAACTGGACTCCATTATGGAGAGAGATCCGGCGGCCCGTAGCCGTCTGGAAGTCTATTTTCTGTATTCCGGATTTAAAGCAGTCCGGGCGTATCGGAAAGCCAACTGGTTTTATCGCCATAACCACAAATTTATTGCCCGGTGGATTAGCCAGCGGGCCCGCCATAAAACCGGGATTGAAATCCACCCCGGCGCCACCATTGGAAAAGGGCTGTTTATCGACCACGGCATGGGAGTTGTCATCGGTGAAACCACCGAGATCGGCGATAACTGCACCATCTATCAAAATGTCACGCTGGGCGGCACCGGAAAAGAGCACGGGAAACGCCATCCTACCCTTGGCAACAATGTGCTGATCGGCTCCGGCGCAAAAGTTTTGGGGCCGTTCCGGGTGGGAGATAACGCCCGTGTAGCCGCCGGTGCGGTGGTGCTGGATGAAGTTCCGGATAACGCCACAGCAGTAGGCGTGCCGGCACGGATTGTGCGGGTAAACGGGCAGAAGGTCACCCATCCTTCGGAAAACCTGGATCAGATTCATGTGGCAGACCCGCTGTCCCAGTGCCTTTGCCGGATACAGCTGGAAACCGAGCGGCTTGAAAAGCGCATGAAAGAGATCGAAGAAAGCTGCAAAGAACAGACGGCATAAGCTTTTGATTTATAAGTAAAGCAACCAGAAAAAATGGGGAGCCTTTTCAAAAGGCTTCCCCAAACCCCTGAGAGCTGCGATTTATTCTATATTACATAAAAGGAGAATCATCATGAGAATCTACAACACCATGACCCGGCAAAAAGAAGAACTCGTCCCCATGACGCCCGGCGAGCTGAAAATCTATGCCTGCGGCCCTACCGTTTATAACTACATCCATATCGGAAACGCCCGCCCCATCTGTGTGTTTGATGTGCTGCGCCGGTATCTGGAATATCGGGGAATGAAGGTCACTTATGTGCAGAACTTCACCGATATCGACGACAAGATTATCAATAAGGCCAACGAAGAAAACAGCGATTATCTCACGGTTTCCCGCCGGTATATGGAGGAATACAAAAAGGACGCCGCCGGACTGAATGTCCGCCCCGCAACCATCCATCCGCTGGCCACCGAAAACATCGACGAAATCATCGACATCATCTCTCGTCTGGTAGAAAAGGGCTATGCCTACGCCGTGGACGGTGACGTGTATTTCCGCACCAATAAATTCAGCGAATATGGAAAGCTCTCCCATCAGCCGCTGGAAGAATTGCAGGCCGGCGCTCGCATCAGCATCGGCGAAATCAAAGAGGACGCCATGGACTTTGCGGTGTGGAAGGCCGCCAAGCCCGGCGAGCCCTATTGGGAATCTCCTTGGGGTCATGGACGTCCCGGCTGGCATATTGAATGTTCCGCCATGGTGCGCCGCTATCTGGGCGAAACCATCGATCTGCACTGCGGCGGCCAGGATTTGATCTTCCCGCACCACGAAAATGAGATTGCCCAGAGCGAATGCTGCAATGGGGTTCCCTTTGCCCGGTATTGGATGCACAACGGCTATATCAACGTCGATAACAAAAAGATGAGCAAATCACTGGGCAACTTCTTTACCGTCCGGGATGTGGCCGAGAAATACGGGTATGAGCCGATCCGCTATCTGATGGTGGCTTCTCACTACCGGATGCCCATCAATTACAGTGTGGATATTATTGAGCAGTGCAAAGCCGCTCTGGAGCGTCTTTATAATTGCCGGGATAATCTTCGCTTTCTGCTGGAAAACGCCGCAGAGGGCCAGAGAGAGGGCGAAAACGAGGCGTTTGAGCGCATGACGAAATACCGTGACCAGTTTATCGAGGCCATGGACGACGATTTGAATACCGCCGACGGTCTGGCTGCCCTGTTTGGGCTGGCAAGAGAGATCAACTCCAGTGTAAACGGAGAGTCCTCCAAAGAGCTTTGCCAGAAAGCGCTGGATCTGTACATGGAGCTGGCCGGTGTTCTGGGGCTGCTGTATGTGGAGAAAGACAACTCTCTGGACGAAGAAATCGAGGCGCTGATTGCCAAGCGTACCGAGGCCAGAAAGAACCGTGACTGGGCGACGGCCGACGCCATTCGTGACGAGCTGAAAGCCCGCCATGTGGTGTTGGAAGACACTCCTCAGGGTGTAAAATGGCATATTGAGGAATAATCGCCCAAACAGAGAGGAACGGATGGTTCATGGCAAAAAAAGAGGAAAAGACCAATGTCATGCGGGCGTTGGAAAAGGCGGGGATTCCCTATCGCCACTATGTTTATGACGCATCCGACGGCCATATTGACGGGGCGGCAGTTGCCGTCAAACTGGGGCAAGACCCGGATCAGGTGTTTAAAACGCTGGTCACACAGGGGGCTTCGGGTGGATACTTTGTGTTCGTCATCCCGGTGAAAAGTGAGCTGGACTTAAAAGCCGCCGCCCGGTCTGTGGGGGAAAAATCGGTGGCGATGATCCATGTGGCGGAAATCAATAAGGTCACAGGGTATATCCGGGGAGGCTGCTCTCCCATCGGGATGAAAAAGCAGTATCCCACCGTGATTGACGAAACCTGCGAGCTGTTTGACACCATTATTTTCAGTGGTGGACGAATCGGCACCCAGGTGGAGATAGCGCCGGAAAGCTTGCAGCAGCTGATTGGAGCTACTGTTGCGCCCCTGACAACAGAATAAATAAAAAAATTGTGCCGCAGAAGTTTTTTCTGCGGCACAGCTAGTCTTAAGGTTCTTTTTTGTTTTGCAAGTCTTCCTGAGAGGATGGCTCTGCTTCAGCGTTATCCTCTGTTTTGACCATATGGGTTTTTTCCAGCAGCCGGGCAATGCGGGCACGTTCCCGACGGCGGCGGCTTTCCTTAATATTCGAGATGGGGCCGCCTCCTGCCGGACGTCCCAGAATTGCCTCCACGTCTACCTTTTCATCCAGCTGTTCGGCGCTGATATGACGTCGGGTAAGGCGATTTTTCACAGATTGGGTAAACAGGGCATACAGCACCGAGGTGGCGGGGATACCAATCAGGATTCCGCCGATTCCCATCAGCCCGCTGCACACAATTACAGCCAGCAGCACCCAAATGCCGGGCAATCCGATCGAGGTGCCCACCACACGGGGATAAATGAAGTTTCCTTCAATCTGTTGCATCAAGAGGAAGAAAATCACAAACCACAGGCTGTTCCAGGGGAATTCGCCCCATGGGGTGGAGGTTAACAGAATAAACACACCGGAAAACAACCCCAAATAGGCACCCAGAAGAGGAATCAAGCTGAATACACAGACTAGTGTACTGATCAGCAGCGCATAGGGAAGCCCGATCAGCGTCATGCCCAGATAACACATGCAGCCCCAAATCAGGGATTCTGTGAGCTGGCCCGCCACAAAGCCGGAGAAAATCCGGTTGGTGATAGCCGAAATCTCAATAATACGGCGTACCCGGTGCGCCGGCAAAAAAGCATACAGGATGCGGCGCACGCCACGCAGAAGATGCTCTTTTTGAGAGAGCATATAAATCGAAAAGATCATGCTCATGACCAGTGTGAACATACCGGTAGCAATCGAGGTGGCAATGGATAGGGTGGTGTTATAGAGATTTCCCATAATATCCGATGCCATCTGGCTGGCCTGTGTGATAATAGAGGGCCAGTCAATGTTCAGCAGATCGATTTGAGAAGTATCAATTTCAAATTTATCCAGCTGCTGTGTGAGCCAGATTCCCCCATTCCTCAAATAGGATGGGATGTTTCCCAGAAAGTTTTGCAGGGAGAAAAAGAGTTCGGGTATTACGAAAAACACAACACCGGTAAAGATTGCCAGAACGGTTAAATAGGTCAGAGCGATACAGACCATTCTGCGGCAGCGGTTCCAGAGCTTATAGTTCTTCCGGTTGAGAAAAGCAAATACATGCTCCTCATACATTTTCAGGATTACATTCAGGACAAATGCAATACAGATACCAAGGAAGAAGGGATAGAATACAGAAGTGAGAGTGTTCAGCACAGCCAGCAGCTTTTCTGTATTGAACAGGCCAAAAATCACGGCAATCGCAATCAGCACGATCAAAAGCGCTCCCCGGAAAACCTGATGGGTAAACCGCCGGTTTGTGAGAAGGTCTGCCAGTTTCAAGAATGTCACCTACTTTTTGATGTTATTTAGAAAACGCATCATGATACTCTTATGCTATCCAATTTCATTCGATTTGTCAACGAAACCGGCAAAGAATGTATGATTTAAGAGCAAATCTGAAAAACAAATCAGAAAACAAATAGAAACTATACAAAAACTATTTACAAATGGAAATAATAGAGGTATAATATAGACAACCTTTTACTGGGTGAGCTGGAGTAAAGGTTTTTATGATATTATTTCTAAAACTTTGACTTTCAAAGCAATAATAAATAATATTTTACACAAATTTGACAAATCATTCCAGCTGTTTATCTAACTAACTTTGATTACACGTTCTGTTCTTTTCTTTCTTTTTATTCTCCTATTAAACAAGCAAAAGCCTCCGGGAAACCGGGGGCTTTTGCTTTCTCGATTATTTTTGTGCGGAGAGGACTTCTTCTCTGTGTTTCAGGATTTTTCCAAAACGCAGCAGGAACATTGTTCCGGTAGACAAAGCGGCGGTAATATCTGCAATGGGTTCCGCCAGAAATACGGCGAACACCTTGTCCTGTAAAAACAGCGGTAGGATAAAGACCAGCGGAATCAGCAAAATGACCTTTCGCAGCAGCGCCAAAAACAGCGAAACCTTTGCCTGACCCAGCGCCACAAAGGTTTGCTGGCAGCAGGTTTGGATTCCCATCATAAAAATTCCGGACATGTAGATTCTCAGTGCCCATACGGTAATATTGGTAAGATCTTCTTTGTCGTTAAAGAGGGCGACAAAGGGTTCGGGGAAAAATTGGATAAAGCACCAGATCAGGAGCGTTGCGGTAAATCCGGTAGTGATTAACAGGCGGAACGTCTTTTTTACACGGTCAAAATTGCCTGCGCCAAAGTTAAAGCTGATAATGGGCTGTGCCCCCTGTGTCAGTCCCTGCAGCGGCATAAAGACCACCTGCATCACGCTGCTGCAAATGGTCATGGCGCCAACGGCAAGGTCACCGCCATAACGCTGCAAAGAGGAGTTCAGCGCAATGTTGACGGCGCTTTCGGTTGCCTGCATAATAAACGGAGAAAGCCCGAGCGCCAACACGGGGAGCATCACTTTTTTGTCAAACTGGAAATAGCGGGGCTGTAAGCGCAGCTTGGTTTTTTTGCCCACCAGAAACAGAACTACCCAAACTGCCGAAACTCCCTGTGCAATAATGGTGGCAAGAGCAGCGCCTCGTACCCCCATGTTAAAAGCAAAAATAAAAATGGGGTCAAGTATGATATTAATGACAGCACCGATAATCACGGTGAGCATACTGGTGGTGGCGTACCCCTGAATGGTAATAAAAGGGTTCAGTCCCAATGCCATCTGGACAAAAATGGTGCCGCAGAGATAGATAGTAAGATAGTCGGTGGCGTATGGAAGTGTATTTTTGCTGGCGCCAAACATCATCAAAAGCGGTTCCTGTGTGAGCAGGAACACCGTTGTTAAAACAACAGAAATCCCCAGCAGGGTAATAAAACAGTTTCCCAAGATTTTTTCAGCGGCATCCCGGTTTCCCTCTCCCATGTGGATGGAGGCTCTGGGGCCGCCGCCCATTCCGATCAGGGCGCTGAATGCAGAAATCAGCATGATAATCGGGAACGTGATCCCCAATCCGGTGAGAGCCAGATCACCGGTTTCGGCAATTTTGCCGATATAAATCCGGTCTACAATGTTATAAAGCGCATTGATGAGCTGAGCGGTAATTGCAGGGACAGCCAGCCGGATCAGCAGCCCCCCTATGGGATCTTTTCCAAGATCTTTTGTTTTCGCCAATGGTATCGATCTCCTCTGAACAGTATTGTAAGCATCAGGTTATTCGGTTAACCTGATGCTTTTTTCCTATTGTAGCACACTTCGTAGTGGGATTCTACCAAAGTCGAAAAAAACATGTTATCATTTTGAAAACTTTATAAAAACCACTGGGATTTTTGAGGATAAAGGGCATTTGTAGATTTTGATTGGGATTTGTGCTATACTGATTTCAAAACGGAGAATACAAAAGGGGGCACCTGAATTGGGAAAGAATTTTAGCGAGCTGGCACTGGAAATGCACCGGGAGCATCAGGGAAAGGTGGAGATGATTTCCCGGATTCCGCTGGAAACCAGAGATGATCTCAGCACAGCGTATACGCCGGGCGTGGCAGAGCCGTGCCGCAAGATCCATGAGAACCCGGAAGCAGTTTATGAATATACAGCCAAAGGCCGTATGATTGCCGTAGTTTCGGATGGAAGCGCCGTGCTGGGACTTGGAAATATCGGAGCGCAGGCTGCCATGCCGGTGATGGAAGGAAAAGCCGTGCTGTTTAAGGAGTTTGGCGGCGTGGATGCCGTGCCGATCTGTCTGGACACGCAGGACACCGAGGAGATCATCCGCACGGTGAAGAATATTGCCCCCTGTTTTGGCGGAATCAACTTGGAAGATATCGCCTCTCCCCGCTGCTTTGAAATTGAGCGCAGGCTGGAGGAAGAACTGCCGATTCCGGTGTTCCACGACGATCAGCATGGTACCGGGATTGTGGTGACTGCCGCCCTGCTCAATGCGCTCAAAGTGGTGGGCAAAAAGATCGAGGACGTTAAAATTGTGCTCAACGGCCCCGGCGCAGCAGGAACGGCTATCATCAAAATGATGCTGACAGCCGGCGCAAAGCATATCATCGCCTGTGACGAAAACGGGATTCTCTATCGGGAGCGTGGCGTGGGAATTGCCGACCACAAGGCTATGCTCTGCGATATCACGAACCTTGAAGGGATGCGTGGCGGTTTGGCAGATGCTCTGGTGGGGGCAGATGTATTTGTAGGGGTTTCGGTAGGCGGCGCTCTCAAACCCGAAATGATTCAGACCATGGCCAAAGACCCGATTGTGTTTGCTATGGCCAACCCCACCCCCGAAATCATGTATGACGAGGCAATTGCCGCTGGTGTTCGAGTGATGGGTACCGGCCGCAGCGATTTCCCCAACCAGATCAACAATGTGCTGGCTTTCCCCGGAATTTTCAAGGGTGCCCTGGCTGCCCGTGCCCGGGATATCACCCCGGAAATGAAGGTAGCGGCGGCAGAGGCTATCGCTTCTGTGATTACACCGGAGGAATTGAACGAGGAATATATTATTCCCAGTATTTTTGACCGCCGGGTTACCGAAGCGGTTGCCAAAGCGGTGGCAGACGCCAGCCGGAAATCATAAAACAGAAAGACCCTCTGCTGAACTTCTCCAGCAGAGGGTCTTTTGCGTTTGTGGTAAACTCTTAGTAGTTGGTAGCCTTGCGCTCAAAATAAGCCTGGGGATGGCGGCAGGCGGGACATACGGTCGGTGCAGCCTTGCCCACATGGATATAACCACAGTTGCGGCAAACCCATACGATCTCGTCGTCGCACTTAAAGACGATATCTTCTTTGATGTTGGCAAGCAGCTTGCGATAGCGCTCCTCGTGGCTCTTTTCTACCTGGGCGATTAGGCGCATGACGGCAGCGATCTCCTTGAAGCCTTCTTCCTCTGCAACGTCTGCAAATTCCTTATACATCTCGGTCCATTCATAGTTTTCGCCCTGTGCGGCATCTTCCAGATTAGTCAGGGTGTCGGGAATGGTGCCGTCGTGGAGATATTTAAACCAGATTTTGGCGTGCTCTTTTTCGTTGTTGGCGGTTTCCTCAAAAATAGCGGCGATCTGCTCAAAGCCGTCCTTTTTGGCTTTGGATGCGTAATAGGTGTACTTGTTCCGTGCCTGGGATTCCCCGGCGAATGCGGCCATCAGGTTTGCTTCGGTTCTGCTTCCTTTGAATTCCATTTCATGTACCTCCTATAAAATTCGTATTCAAATCCGGCTGAATGTAGTATCGCCGTTCTGTGCCTATATTATACACGATATTTCCGAAAAATAGAAGATAAAAAATAAAAAATAATTATCAATTTTATTTTAAAATTTTTATGAACGGATTCTGAGCATAAGAAAAGAGGGATACAGTGTCTTCTGTATCCCTCTTGCTTTTATAAATTACATTAGTCAGCGTATTTGTCGTCGTTCCAGGCGTACATTTTACGCAGCTCTGCGCCCACAGTTTCCAGCTCGTGAGAAGCCTCGATGCGGCGGCAGGCGTTGAAGTGTGCCCGGCCGTTCTTGTTCTCGGCAATCCACTTGCTGGCAAAGGTGCCGTCCTGAATCTCAGAAAGAATCTTCTTCATTTCCTTCTTGGTTTCATCGGTGATCAGGCGCTTGCCGGTCTCATAGTCGCCGAACTCAGCGGTGTCGGAAATGGAGTAGCGCATCATCTTGAAGCCGCCTGCATAAATCAGGTCAACGATGAGCTTCATCTCGTGGATGCACTCAAAATAGGCGTTTTCGGGAGCATAACCAGCCTCGACCAGTGTTTCAAAGCCAGCCTTCATCAGGGCGGTCACGCCGCCGCACAGAACAGCCTGCTCGCCGAACAGGTCGGTTTCGGTTTCGATCTTAAAGGTGGTCTCCATAATAGCTGCACGGGCGCCGCCGATACCTGCGCCATAGGCCAGAGCGGTTTCCAGGCAGTGGCCGGTAGCGTCCTGCTCCACAGCAACCAGGCAGGGGGTACCTTTGCCCTCTACATATTCGCTGCGGACAGTGTGGCCGGGAGCCTTGGGAGCGATCATGAATACGTCCACATCTGCCGGGGGCTTGATCTGGCCATAGTGGATGTTAAAGCCGTGAGCAAAAGCCAGTGCTTTGCCTTCGGTCAGGTTGGGGGCGATATCCTTATAATACATGTCGGCCTGACGCTCGTCGGGAATCAGCACCATAATGATATCGGCTGCCTTGGTAGCCTCCGGAACTGTCATGACGGTGAGGCCATGTGCTTCGGCACGGGCACGGCTCTTACTGCCCTCATACAGGCCAACGACTACATTCACGCCGCTGTCCTTCAGGTTCAGGGCGTGGGCATGGCCCTGGCTGCCGTAGCCGATAATAGCAACGGTTTTGTCCTTGAGAACGTTGATGTCACAATCTGCCTGATAATAGATCTTCGGCATAGTTATGTACCTCCTGAATCCTTAAAAAATAAATATATGGAAGCCGGGGGCAGCTTCATGCCGCCCGGCGGCCGCATAGGCTTGTTATTTGCGAATGACAGACGCCCCTTTTTCAATGGCAATCATGCCGGTTCTAACCACTTCCCGAACACCATAGGGCTGCAGCAGCGCCATCAGGTTTTCGCCTTTGGCGGGGGTTCCTGCAAAGCGCAGCGTCATGGTGGTGGGAGAAACGTCGATCACCCGTGCGTCAAAGAGATCGGCGATCTGCATGATCTCCGGGCGCTGGGGCGTGTTGGCCAACACCTTGATGAGATTGAGTTCACAGCTGAGGAAATCCCCGGCGGTGTCCAGCGTTTTTACTTTAATAACGGGGATCACCTTGTTGAGCTGTTTTTCCACCTGCTCGACAATATGCTCATCGCCATTGACCACAATGGTCATGCGGGAGATTTTTGGGTCTTCTGTAACGCCGACCGCCAGGCTGTCGATGTTAAAGCCACGGCGGGAAAACAGCCCCGCCACTTTGGAAAGGACACCGGGCTGGTTTTCTACCAGAACCGAAAGTGTGTATTTCATCCCGGACCCTCCTTTATATCGTGGGCGTGTCGGGGTCTACCCGGCACACCAGCACAAAGGGGCCTTTGTGCTCCAGCATTTCTTTGGCGTATTCCATGGCCTCACGGTTGCTTTCCGCCCGCTTGGCAGGAAGCCCATAAGCCGCACACAATGCCACAAAATCCGGATTCCCGTCCAGTGTGGTGGCAGCATACCGGTGGCCATAGAGTTTGTCCTGCAATTCCTTTACCATTCCCAAGCGCCCATTCTCCATGATAATGAGCTTGATATCCACGCCGGTCTGGCACAGGGTTCCCAGCTCGCCCATCACCATCTGGAAGGAACCGTCGCCGCACACTGCCACAACCTGACGGTGCGGCTTTGCCAGCTTTGCGCCGATGGCGGCGGGAAGGGCGTAGCCCATGGTTCCCAATCCGCCGGAGGTGAGGAACCGGCCTTCCTTTACGTTATAATTGCGGGCACACCAGATCTGGTTTTGTCCCACATCTGCCACCAAAATGGCGTTGTCGTCCATCAGCTCCGAAAGGCTGCGGATAAAGGCTCTTGGCTCTACCGCATCTTCCCGGTCAACGCCGTGGGGGATATAGTTCATTTTATGCTCCACCACATTTTTCACCCATTCCGGGCGGTCAATGTAATGGACTTTTTCGGCCATCTGTGCAAGCACCTGCCGGATATCTCCCACAATGGGGATATCTACCGGCATGTTCTTGCCGATTTCTGCCGGGTCAATATCAATATGAATGATTTTGGCCTGTTCTGCCACCTGCTCCGGAGCGGCAACCGCCCGGTCACCCACCCGTGCGCCGCACAGGATAATCAGGTCGGCTTCGTGCATGGCCCGGTTGGCATAAGAACGGCCATGGGAACCGATCATTCCCAGATAGCGGTCGCTATCCATGGGGATGACGCCGATGCCCATCATGGTGGCGACAATAGGAAGGCCGCTGTTTTTGGCAAAGGCTTTCATTTCTTCTCTTGCCCCTGCCAGCACCACGCCGCCGCCGCAGCAGATTAGGGGGCGACGTGCTTCTTCGATCGCCTGAATCGCCCGCTTGATTTGCAGGCCGTGCCCCTGAGTGCGGGGCTTATATCCGATGATTTCTGCTTTTTCGGGATATGTAAAGCTCTCTACCATCGCCTGCTGTACGTCTACCGGCACATCGATCAAAACCGGGCCGGGACGTCCGGTAGAGGCAATATGAAAGGCTTCTTTAAAAATCCGGGGGATTTCGTGGGTGTCTTTTACCAGATAGCTGTGTTTGGTAAAGGACTCACAGGCGCCGGTCACATCGGCTTCCTGAAACACGTCTCTTCCCAGCAGCTCCGAATTGACCTGACCGGTAATGGCGACCATGGGAATCGAGTCCATATAAGCGGTAGCGATTCCGGTAATCAGGTTGGTGGCGCCGGGGCCGGAGGTGGCGATACATACGCCGGGCTTGCCGCAGCTTCGGGCATAGCCGCTGGCCATGTGAGCCGCATTCTGTTCTTCCCGCACCAGGACGTGACGGATAGAAGACTGGTATAGAAAATCATAAAAAGGACAAATTACTGCGCCTGGGTATCCAAAAGCGATTTCAACGCCTTCTGCCTCCAGACATTTGACCATCATTTCGGCTCCGCTTATCAAAAAGCATCCCCCTCCTTCTGTCAGATCATTCCTGCACGATATATCAGACAACTAAACCGGTTGTCTGATAATGTGTATTGCATCTATTATAGCTTTTTGTGCAGGATTCGTCAATCGTTGATTCAAAAATAATTATACACGCCTATAATTATTCTGAAAAGCCCCCTGCCTAAAATTTTGTGGCAGGGGGCAAAATTCAGGAAGTATGAGGGGCAGCTTCGCTATCATCACGCAGACACCGCCGGTATAACAAGTCAATGCCAAAAGCCCCCAGCGGCGCAGTAATAAGGATTGCCAGCACCGCCACGGTGAGCACCAGATGGCCGCAGCTCAGCCCGGCCGCCAGCGGCAGACCGCCGATGGCCGCCTGTACGGTGGCCTTTGGCATATACGCAACGGTACAGAACAGGCGCTCCCGTTTTTGCAGGGGCGTGCGGAGCAGGCAGCAAAGCACGCCTGCCATACGGAAAAGCAGCGCCCCAAAAATCAGGGCAATGGCGGCAAGACCGGCGCTGGCAACATATTGCAGGTCAACCGTTGCGCCCACCAGCACAAACAGCAGCACTTCGGCAGCGGCCCACAGCTTGGAGTATTTTACCGAGAGCCGCACAGCAGCCGGTTCCCGTTTTTTCTGTACGGCAACCCCCATGCTCATCACCGCCAGCAGCCCAGAGAAAGGCACATAAGCGCCAATGGCGTCCTGCTGGCTCACCAAGATAAAGGAGATGCTCAGCAGAATCAGCACCTTGAGGGAATCCCGGATATGAACCTTTTTAAAATACAATGCCAGTAAAAGCCCGATTCCCAAACCTGCGGCAATTCCGGTGACAATCGAAACGGGGATTTGCAATAACGTGAGCGGGGAAACTTCATTTCCCTGCTCCAGACCCATAAATGAGGTAAACAGGACAATGACAAAAACATCGTCTACCGAAGCGCCCGCCAGCAGCATTTGTGGGATGCTTTTGGCAGTTCCCCGCTTTTCTTCCATCAGGCGCAGCATTTTGGGGACGATAACCGCCGGAGAAACCGCAGCCAGCACGCTGCCCATCACGGCGGCTTCCAGATAGCTGACCCCCAGCAGCGGTGGGGCCAGCAACACAATCCCGACAATTTCAAACGAAGCGGGCACAAAGCAGAGCAACACCGCCGGGCGTCCCACCTTTTTCAAATCATCGAGATTGAGCGAAAGACCGGCACGGGTCAAAATAATAATCAGCGCAATCTGGCGCAAATCGGCCGAAATGTTGAGAATGGAGTCGTCCAGCAGATTCAGCACGCACGGCCCCAACAGGATTCCCGCCCCCATCATGCCCAGCAGTCCGGGCAGACGCAGGCGGCGGCATACCCATCCCAGCGCCATGCCGGTTAAAAAAATCAGACCTAAACTTGTTAACATAGAATACCCTCCTATATTGGATATCGTTCCCGCACAACAAAAAAGCTGATGCTCCTGTCGTTTCAGACAGAAGTCATCAGCTTTCATAGCGGTTTCGGTTTCTACCGGGGGAGAACTTCATTCCCCATATTCGATTGCTTTTTCAGGATAGCATATTTCCGAGGAAAAGGCAAGCGCTGCTTTTCATTTTTACCAGTGCCCAGTGCCATCGGGAAAATTAAAAATGGAGGATTCCCTTATCCACCATGGACTGAGCCGCCAGCATGGCGCCCAGCCGCCCGCTGTGGAAATTCAGGCCGCCCTGCATCCACGCCGCATAGGGTTCCCGCAGGGGAGCGTCTGCCGAAAGCTCGATAGAAGCGCCCAGCGTAAAAGCGCCCGCCGCCATAATCACCTGGCAGTCATAGCCGGGCATGTCCCAAGGCTCCGGCACCACAAAGGAATCCACCGGAGCGCCCTTTTGCATCCCCTGGCAAAAAGCGACCAGCGCTTCTTTTTCCCGAAGCAGCACCGCCTGAATAATATCGGCACGGGGCTCATCGGGTTTCGGGGTCACGTCATAGCCCAGACGGCTGAAAAGCCCCGCCGTAAAGGCGGCGGTTTTTAAAGCCTCGCCGGTAACATGCGGCGCATGGAAAGCGCCCATAAACAGCTCCCGGTTATTGCCCAGCGTGCAGCCCACTTCTTTGCCCAGGCCGGGGGTGGTAAGGCGGTAGGAGCAGCTTTCCACCAAGTCCCGGCGCCCGGCGATATAGCCGCCGGTGGGGGCGATTCCGCCGCCGGGGTTTTTAATCAGAGAACCGGCCATCAGGTCGGCGCCGTGGGAAACCGGCTCGTCGGCCTGCACAAACTCTCCATAGCAGTTGTCTACCATCACGATGCAGTTAGGAGCTTTCTTTTTGGCGATGGCGGCAATGCGCTCGATATCCTCTACGAACAGCGAGGGGCGCAGGCTGTATCCACGGGAACGCTGGATGTAAACCATCTTGATTCCCGGATTGATTTCCCGTTCCATCGCCTCATAGTCGGGGGTGCCGTCCGCTGCCAGGTCGATTTGGCGATATTCGATACCAAACTCTTTTAATGAGCCGTTTCCGTCGCCGGTAAGGCCGATTACCCCACGCAGGGTATCATAGGGCATACCGGTAACGCTGAGCATCACATCGCCGGGACGAAGCACGCCAAAAAGCGCCACGGTAAGGGCGTGCGTGCCGCTGACAAAGTTGTGCCGCACCAGTGCGTCCTCTGCGCCCAGAGCGCTGGCATACACCGCATCCAGTGTGTCACGTCCTCTATCGCCATAGCCATAGCCGGTGGATGAAACAAAATGGCTCTCGCTCACGCCCGCCTCGATAAAGGCGGCCAGCATTTTCTGCTGGTTATAGTTTTGCATTTCTTCAATCCGTGCCATGGCGGGAGCAATGTCCTCCATGGTTTTTTCCGCCGCCCGGCGGATGGGGTCGTCTATGTGAAAATAAGGATAGTCTTTCATATACAGTTCCTTTCTTTCGTTCAATAAAATCCGGCGCTTGGTTGGGCGTTTTTCCCGCCTGTCACAGGCGAAAAAGCAAAGCGACAGGTTTATTCTAAAAGCGAGCTTTGCGCCCATTCCCCGCAAGGGACAAATCCCAGCTTTTCATAAAAGCTCTGATTTTCCTCCGGGCTTCGGAACAAAAACAGACGCCTTCCCCCCAGCTGGCGGCAGATTTCTTCTACCACCCGGCTTCCCAGCCCTTTGTGCCGGAAACGGGGATGGACGGCCACCGCTGTGAGCAGGGCGGCGGTTTGGGTAACAGCCAGCGCCAGCGCACAGGCGGCGGGCTGGCCGTCTATCTGGTGCAATACCGCTGCCGCTGTACCGTGGCGCAGCCGGTGGGAGGTATCCAGATAAAACGGCTCAAATTCCGGGACGGGGAAATGCTCCCCTTCACAGGATTTCAGCACCTCATACAGCTGCCGGGGAGAGGGAAAGCTGGGCGGCAGAGGCAAGACGCCCCCCGCCTGCTTGCGGCACAGGATCGGCCCGGTGCTATCTGGCGCAAACCCCAGCTGCACAGAGGTTTCTCTGGAGCAGGAAAGCTGCCCTGCTCCGCTTGCACGGAGAAACAGGGCAGTTTCTTCCAAAAATTCGGGCAGCGGGGTTCCGGATACGGTCATCACGCCATCCATGCGGGAAAAGCAACAGCCGTTTCCCTGCCAGATATCCAGAAACGGGGTTCCCAGCCCATAGGCTTCTGCCGAAGATACAATTCGCAGAAGATAGGGGTCGGAGAGCTGCCCCACAGAATCCGGAAATTGTTCCGGCGAGTGAATCAGCGAAATCACTCCGCTTCTCCCCCGGCAATCGCCATGGCGAGTTTTTCTACCAGTGCTTCTGCATGGTGGAAGTCCTCCTGCGAGATCATTCCCACCGGTGCGTGCAGATACCGGCATGCCAGCGAGATGGCCGCCGTGCGTACGCCGCCACGGGACACATGGATAGCGCCGGCATCGTTGCCGCCGGCCACCGCCTCTTTTACCTGACAGGGGATTTCGTTTTCCTTTGCCAGCTTTTGTGCCAGCTGGAAATACGGGCGGTCATAGATCGTCGCACGGTCCATAAAGGAAAGCACGGGGCCTTTTCCTACCCGGCAAACCTGCTTGTCCGGGTCAACCCCGGCAATATCGGCGGCCGTGGTGGATTCCACCACGATAGCCGCTTCCGGTTTGGCGGCAAATGCGGCAGTTTTGCTGCCACGAAGCCCCACTTCTTCCTGCACCGCAAAAACAAAGGTGCAGTCATAGGGCAGTTCCTTTTTCATCAGGTCGATGAGGATGGCACAGCCGGCACGGTCGTCAATGGCACGGCTGCGAATCATGCCGTGGGCGGTGTCAAACAGAGAAACAAAGGTCACGCTGTCGCCGGGGGATACCAGCTTTTCGGCTTCTTCCTGCGAAAGAGCGCCGATATCGATGGTAAGGCTGTCCAGCGACGGAGCCTTTTCCCTTTCATCCCCTTCCAGCAGGTGGATGGGCTTTGCCCCGATCACGCCAGGGATGCTTCCCGCCACCATCACGGATTTACCCGGCAGGATACGCCGGTCGATGCCGCCCACAGGGGTAAACCGCAGCAGGCCTTCTTTGGTGATGCTGGTGACGATCATGCCGACCTCGTCCATATGGGCGTTGAGCAGCAGTCGGGTTTTGGCACGCTGAGCGCCCTTTTTCTCTGCAATAATATTTCCCAGCGGGGTAACGGTAACCGATTCGGCATAGGGGGTGATTTCTTCCAGAATCATCTCCCGAACAGCTCCCTCGTCGCCGGAAATTCCCTGAGCGGTACACAGCCGCTCCAACAGCTTCAGATCTGCCATGATGTTCCAACCTCCCTGATAAATGCCGCCAGCAGGCGTGCTACATTTTCAATATCCGACAGATCGCAGATCTCAGCCGGGGTGTGCATATTCCGCTGGGGAATGGAAACCAGCCCGCAGCGGATGCCAGAACGGGTGGTGTTGATTTCGTCGGCGTTGGTGCCGGTGCGTCCGCCCATCACTTCCAGCTGATAGGGGATGTCCTGTTCTTTTGCCAGACGCTGCAAGGTATCGGTGATGGGCTTGTCGAGAACCGGAGAAATCCCGATCATCGGGCCTTCGGAGAGCTTGCCGCATTTATGAGCGGGAACGCCGGGCTGTTCGGCAAAGCTTACATCCACCGCAATGGCCAGATCCGGTTTTTCCCGGAAGGCGGCGGTTTCGGCTCCCTGTGAGCCAACTTCCTCACGGGTGCTCAGCAGCAGCGTTACCTTGCAGGGCAGGGATTCGTCCTGTAGCAGATGGGCGCAGCGGATGAGGGCGGCACAGCCAGCACGGTCGTCCAGCGCCGCACCGGTCACACGGCTGCCCAGCAGGCGGCGGGGCTCCCCAGGCAGCAGCACAACATCGCCCGGCTGAATCAGGGCATCGGCTTCTTCTTTGGAAAGGCCTACGTCTACGGCCATTTCGGTGATATCCGGCACCTTGTCTTCTCCGCCATCGGTGAGATGGGGCGGCAGGCAGCACACAATGCCGTTGAGGGTTTCTTTGCCATATACGACAACCCGGCTGCCCGGAAGCACCCGGCGATCCATGCCGCCGTCACGGGCTACCTTGACAAAGCCGTTTTCGTTGACGGAAGTTACCAGCATACCGATCTGGTCAAGATGTGCATCCAGCAGGATGTGGTGTTCGGATTCGAGGTTGCCAAAGTGTGCTACCACACTGCCCATGGTGTCAACCGTAACATCCGGCAAAAACGAAAGCAGCTGCCGGGCAGTTTGGGCTGCGCCGTCTTCCCGTCCGGCCACGCCGGGCGCTTGGCACAGCTGGAAAAGGATTTCCTGTAACTGATTCAATGTGATTCATCTCCTGTTATGTATCGGTGTTTTTATAAAGTGATTTGCGTTTCTGAAAATACAGGAAAAGCAAATCAAGAGAAAAGCAAAAAGTCTTTTGCACAGGGAAGCTCCCCAGCCCATTGAAAACAGGCCGGAGAGCCTCTGTATCATGATAATTTTGTAAGCGGCCAAGCCGCTGAGTCACTAAGCCGCCGTGCCAAATCTCCGGCGGCGCAGGATTCAGAACAAAAAGCGGGGAAGCTCCCGATATTCTTGTGGCAGGCTTTTTTTAGGGTTCAGATGGCTGATGTCCTGCACCAAGTAGGAAGGTTCCTCTGGAAAAACATACCGGTTCAGATAGTCGATAAAGTCAGACACTTCATAACAAAGGCCGTCACGGGTGCGATACCGGGCGGCATCCGGGCTGCTCCACAGCCAGTTTTCGCAAAACTCCACACCGTATTCTTCCAGATTTTCGGCAACCGGGTCGGGCACCGCATAGACGGCGCTGACGTGGTCTGTACACAAAAGCACATTTTTCATGCCATTTGGCTCCCCTCTGTCAAAATAGTGGGTCAGCCGGGAAGCGCCATCACCAACCGTTTGAAGTCATTTCCTCTGGCCTCAAAGTCGGTGTACATGTCAAAGCTGGCGCTGGCAGGCGAAAGCGCCACGATATCCCCCGCCGAAGAAAGCTCCTCTGCCAGCGAAACCGCCGCCTTCATGGAGTCTGCCCGCACAATGGCCGGGTTCCCGTTGCGGTATTCCGGGGCGTTTTTGACAGCAGCTTCGATCTTATCGGCAGTATCGCCCATCAGAATCAGGATTTTCACCTTGCGGACGACTTCCGGCCCCATGGGGTCATAGGGGATGTGCTTATCATAGCCGCCGGCAATCAGAATGATTTTCTGCGGGAACAGGGAAAGCATTCCCTTGATGGTACGGGTAGGGCTGGAAGCGATGGAGTCGTTATAATAGGCCACGCCGTTGAGGTTGCGTACCAGCTCGGCACGGTGTGCCACGCCGGAGAAGGTGGAGGCCACCCGACGGATGACTTCTACTGGCACATCGCCCCACACAGCGGCGATAGCAGCCAGATAGTTTTCCAGATTGTGCAGGCCGGGAATCTTGATGTCCTCGGTACGCATCACACGGGTATCGTTCATCCAGATAAAGCCGTCGTCGTCCACCCAGGTGCCGTTGGGGACTTTCTTCTGGCGGCTAAAGGTGAGCGCCTGCCCTCTGGCTTCCGGCACAAACGAAAGGGTAATCTCGTTATCCTCGTTGAACACCGCTTTTCCAAACGCATTCTGGTGTAGGAATACGTTCATTTTTGACCACACATATTCATCCATATCCTTGTGGATATCCAGATGGTTGGGAGAAACATTGGTCACTACCGCCACATCCGGGCTGCGGCGCATGGAAATCAGCTGGAAGCTGGAAAGCTCTGCCACCGCCACGTCGTCCGGACGAATGGTTTCCAGCTGCGGGAATAAAGGCTTTCCGATATTGCCGCCCAAGTGAACAGTTTTTCCAGCAGCCTGCAAAAACTCAGCGATCACCGAGGTGGTGGTGGTTTTTCCGTCACTGCCGGTGATGCCATAAATTTTGCAGGGGCAGAACTCAAAGAAAAGCTCCATTTCGCTGGTAACAGCACTTCCCTGCTCCCGTGCGGCTTCCAGCTCCGGCAGTGTGAATTTCATGCCGGGCGTACGCAGAATGATGTCTTCGTGAAGATTTTGCAGGTAGTCCTCGCCCAAAATCAGTTGTGCGCCCCAGCCTTCCAGCTTTTCGGCGGTATCTCCCAGTGCTTCCCGGTTCCGGCGGTCACGCACGGTGACTTTGGCGCCTTTTTCACAGAATATCCGGATCATTTCCTCGTGGCTCCGCCCAATCCCGCAAAAAGCCACGGTTTTTCCTTCAAGGCTTTGGTAGAATCTTTCAAGCCTGCTATCCATAAAGGTTTCACTGCCTTTCCTTGCTGCACTTCGCCTCAGTCCGCTCCAAAGCAAAGTTGCAGGATTCATTGGTACCTTTTATCATACCACAAAATGGAGAAAACGTACAGAAAAAAGCGGGGAATTCCTTGACGGGTTCCCACAGGAATCCATATAATACAGGTAAGTAAAAGCAAAAAGGAGAGGATGAAATGAAAACGGTTTGGGAATTGCCGCATAATTATCGAGAGATATGCCGCATTGATTTGAAGAATAACAAACGTCTGGCGATTTTGATCAATGTGATTTCCCTGCTTATAGGAGCAGGGATGATAGTACCGGTATGGTTTTATAAGCCTCCGTATCTTATATCAGAACCAATAGGCCTTTATAAGACTGTGTATCTTACATCGGACCCAAACGACCGTATATCAGAATTGCTTCTTTTCTGTATCGTTTCTCTCCTTGCCATGATTGGGTATGTGTTTCTCCACGAATGGGTACATGGGCTGTGTATCCGGTATTTCAGCGGAAAAAAGGCGCATTATGGCTTTACCGGACTGTGTGCTTTTGCTGGCAGTGAGGCGTATTTCCCCAAAAAGCCGTATATTATCATTGCACTGGCTCCTGTGGTAGTATGGGGAGTGGTGCTTACGGTCCTGCTTTTTTTAGTGCCGGGCCGCTGGTTTTGGACAGTATACCTGGTACAGGTGTGTAATTTCAGTGGAGCGACAGGGGATCTATATGTTACCTGGCGGCTGTCCAGAATGTCCAAAGAAATTTTGGTGCGGGATCACGGAGCTTCTATGGAATTCTATGAAGCAATGTAAAGAAAAAAGCTGCCCTTTCAGCGAAGGGCGGCTTTTCCTTTTTTCAGCCCCAATTCCGGGAAATACGCTTTAAAGGCAGAAGGCAGCGCATACTGCTGCTCCAGCGCCGGGCTGTCTGCCCAGAAGAATTCCGGCAGCGGCTGTGAAAGTTCTGCGAAAAATCCGGTCATATGCCACTCTACATGGGTAAAGATATGGGTAGCGTTAGGCGCTTCCCGCAAGGAGAGCACCTGCGCTCCCTGTTCTGTCAGCCACTTTTCAGCTTCCTCCCGGCCTTTCTTTCCATCCAGAGAGGGAAGCTCCCACATCCCGGCAAGCAGCCCTTTTTTGGGGCGCTGACGCAGGGCAAAAGTATCTCCACAGCGCAGGAGCAGAATCGTTTTTTCTTCGATTTTCCGGGCTTTTTTCGGCGCTTTTACCGGCAGTTCTGCTGCAATCCCCTGCTGAAAGCCCTCACAAATGCTTTGCAGCGGACAGCACAGGCATTTGGGTTCCCCGTTCCCCAGACATACCATGGCGCCCAGCTCCATCAGCGACTGGTTGAAATCCCCGGCCCGGTCGTGTGGGATGATTTCCCGGATGGCAACTTCCATCCTTTTTTTGCAGGCGGGAGAGGCAATGTCCTCCCGGCTGGCGGTTATCCGGGAAATTACCCGGAGTACATTGCCGTCTACCGCCGGTGCGGGAACCCCAAAAGCGATAGAAGCGATCGCCCCCGCCGTATAGCTGCCGATTCCAGGCAGCTTTTCCAGCAGGGCCGGGTCGCCCGGCAGCTCCCCGCCATACTGTTCCACCACCACTTTGGCGGCTTTTTGCAGGTTTCGAACCCGGCTGTAATATCCCAGCCCTTCCCACAGCTTGAGAAGGGTTTCTTCCGGCGCTTGTGCCAGGTCATGAATGGTGGGGAGTGTTTCCAAAAAGCGGGCAAAATAGGGTTTGACGGTTTCCACCCTTGTCTGTTGGAGCATGATTTCGGAAAGCCACACCCAATAGGGAAGCGGGTTTTCCCGCCAGGGAAGAATCCGCCGGGTCTGGTCATACCACTTTAGCAGCAGCGCCGGAAGAGCGGCGGGAATGGGTGTTTGGGTGTTCTGTGAAAAAATTTCCTGCAAAGCTGTCACTTCCTATAAAATATAAATAAAACCTTTAAAATTGTTAGAAGATGATATATACTAAAAAAAACGTTGCTCTTACACCGCAGCAAAATTTGGAAACGGAGGTTTTTTCATGCTGGATTCTGTGAATATGAAGGCAACCGTCAGCAAAGAGGAGTTCAAAAAACAGTATAAAAAACTGCAAAAAGAACTGGAAATCCTGCCGCAGCGAATAAAAGAAGCCAAACTTCCGGTGATCATCCTGTTTGAAGGCTGGGGCGCTGCCGGAAAAGGCAATATGATTTCTGACCTTATCCTCAATTTTGACCCCCGGTGTTTTAAAGTATATTCCACCGCAGAGCCTACTGATGCCGAAAAGCGCCGTCCCCCCATGTGGCGGCACTGGCAGAATCTTCCCGAACAGGGGCTGATCTCGGTGTTGGACCGCAGCTGGTATCAGGATGTTTCCATCGCACGGGTGGAAGAAGACCTTTCTGATGCGGAAAACCTGCACCGGATGAACAGCATCAATACATTTGAACGGCAATTGACGGATAACGGCTATCTGGTGCTGAAATTCTTTTTGCATATCAGCCAGAAAGAACAGAAATCTCGATTTGACAAGCTGGAGGACGATAAAAATACCGCCTGGCGGGTGACGGAAAAAGACCGCTGGCGCAATAAGCACTATAACCTCTATTATAAATTCTGGGACGAGATGCTGGAATATACCAATACGCCAAACGCACCCTGGCAGGCTGTTTGCAGCCATGATAGTAACGCCGCCCTTTTGAGCGTTTGCCGCACGGTGCTGGCCTCGGTGCAGGAGGCGATAGAAGCCCGAAAACAGGGGCTATCCATCAGCTCCGCCAAGGGTGTTCCCGCCCCCAAGCCGTTTAATCTGGTGCATACGCCGCTGCTTTCCGAGGTGACTCTTGCGGATAAAACCATAGACGACGCCAAATATAAACGGGAGCTTTCCCGACTGCAAAAAAAGCTCAATGCCCTGCATTATAAGCTGTACCGGCGCAAGGTGCCGGTAATCGTGGCCTATGAAGGCTGGGATGCTGCCGGAAAAGGCGGCAATATCAAGCGGGTTTCGGCTGCCCTTGACCCCCGTGGCTATGAAGTGATTCCCATTGCCGCTCCCACCAAGCCGGAGCTGAACCGGCATTATCTGTGGCGGTTCTGGACAAAGATTCCCAAAACAGGGCATATCGCCATATTTGACCGCACCTGGTATGGACGGGTGATGGTAGAGCGGATCGAGGGGTTCTGCACCGAAGAAGACTGGAAACGGGCCTATCAGGAGATCAACGAATTTGAACGGGAGCTTACCGACTGGGGCGCCGTAGT
This sequence comes from Candidatus Heritagella gallinarum, assembly GCA_904394685.1. Lineage (GTDB taxonomy): Bacteria > Bacillota > Clostridia > Oscillospirales > Acutalibacteraceae > Heritagella_A > Heritagella_A gallinarum. The sequence goes on along the minus strand of CAJFNK010000063.1, from coordinate 2,185 downwards.
GGTAAAATTCTGGATTCATATCGACCAGGACGAGCAGCTGCGCCGCTTTAACGACCGGCAGAATACACCCGAAAAGCAATGGAAGATTACCGAGGAGGACTGGCGCAACCGGGAAAAATGGCCGCAATATGAGATTGCGGTGAACGATATGCTGCAAAAGACCTCCACAGAATTTGCCCCCTGGCATATTATCGAAAGCCAGGATAAAAAATATGCACGCATCAAGGCGCTCAAGATATTGATCAAAGCTATTGAGAATGCGCTGTAAAATCACAGGACGGAAAAAGAGGCTGGCAGAAATGTCAGCCTCTTTTTGCATGAAAAGTCTGTTTGTTTATTTCAGGAATGTCTTATAGTCCTCATAGTTTCGGCGCAGCAGCTCTGGGGTGTTCAGCCCATAGGGACAATGGTTCACGCAATGGTTGCAGTGGATACAGTTGTCGATGCGGGACATCATTTCCTGGGTCTTTTCGGTCAGATGTCCGGCGGTGGGAGAACGGCGCAGCAGCAGCGACATTCTGGCGGCGGTGGGAATATCGATTTGTGCCGGACAGGGCAGGCAATAGCCGCAGCCACGGCAAAAATCCCCGGTCAGCTCTTTGCGGTCATGCTCAATCAGAGCTTGCAGCTCCTCGGTCATCACCGGCGGGGTTTCTATGTAAGAGAGGAACTCGTCCAGCTCTTTTTCACGCTGGATTCCCCAGATAGGCAGCACGTTGTCAAATTGCGCCAGATAAGCATAAGCGGCGTCGGAGCGGGTAATCAGCCCGCCGGACAGCGCCTTCATGCAGATAAAGCCCACGTTCTTCTCTTTGCAGAGCTTCACCAGTTCTTCTTCTTTTTCGCTTGCTAGATAGCTAAACGGAAATTGCAGGGTGTCATATAGTCCGGACTCCACAGCATCCCTTGCCACATGGAGTCGGTGATTGGTCAGGCCGATAAACCGGATTTTCCCTTGTGCTTTTGCTTCCTGCATAGCTTCATACAGGCCGGTGCCGTCGCCGGGCTTGGGACAAAAAGCGGGGTTGTGAAACTGATAGATATCGATATAGTCGGTTTTTAAAAGGCGCAGGCTGGTTTCCAGGTCGTTCCAGAATCCCTCCACCGTGGTGGAAGGGGTTTTGGTGGCGATAAACAGCTTGTCCCGCATCCCTTCAAAGGCATAGCCCAGCTTTTCTTCGCTGTCGGTATAGCTGCGGGCGGTGTCAAAAAAGGTGATGCCGCCGTCAAAGGCTTTTCGCAGCAGATAGGCGGCTTCCTCTTTGGAAACACGCTGCACCGGCAAAGCGCCAAAGCCGTTTTTATCGGTGGTAATGCCGGTTTGTCCTAACGTGACTGTTGGCATGGGGATTCCTCCTTGTTTATGATATAATAGCAGTACTAATAAATAAAAGGAAACGGAGGGAATTCAGCTTGCACAAAAATACAAAATGGGCAAACCAAATTCTCGCTCTACAAAAGCCGGATGGGTCATGGGGGAATTTTCATTCACTTTCGGTAAAAAATTCCCAACACATTACCACCGAACAAGCGTTACGCCGCTTGAAAATATTGGGGTATACCATACAGGACCCATCCATTGAACGGGCAGTATCCTATATGCAGGAATGCCTTTGCCACAGAAAGGAGATTCCTGACAGACGGGAAAAAATTTTAAGCTGGGATATTTTTGTTTCTATGATGTTGGCTGCGTGGATTCGTGAATTTACAAAGGAGTGTCCTCAGGCAAACCAGATAGCGGAAAGCTGGACAAAAATTTTACAAAAAAGCTTCGCATCCGGAGAATTCTCGTCCGCTGCCTATAATCAGGAATATGAGAATCAGTTTGACCAAAAGCCATGCGGAGGCCGACTAAAAGATTTCGTTAGCTTTTATCAGGTTTCCTTGGCTGCGGATTGCTTGGGAAAAGGCACCCAGTTTCACGTAGTTTCCCATATTTTGCACCATCCATCGGGAATCTACTATGTGTATGAACAGCCTCTCAATCGTTTGCCCAATAGTTTTACATCCAAACAGGCCGTAAAATACCTGGCGGCAATCGAGCTTCTTGCAAAATACCGATACGGACGAAAGCACTTGGGTTTTGTGAGAGACTGGTTGATAGAAAACCAGCTGGATCATGGAGAATGGGATATGGGTCCCCAGGCAAAAGATGGGGTCTGGTTCCCTTTGTCTGATACTTGGA
>CAJFNK010000062.1 GCA_904394685.1 Candidatus Heritagella gallinarum | reverse complement strand
CGACTATGCTGTCGCCAACATCCGCAAGAAGGACGGCATGATGGCCGAGACCACCGTGAAGGGCTCTCAGTTCAACCAGCCGCTGCTTGAATTCTCCGGCAGCTGCGCAGGCTGCGCCGAGACCAGCTATGCACGTCTGATCACTCAGCTGTTCGGCGAGCGTATGTTCATCTCCAACGCAACCGGTTGCTCCTCTATCTGGGGCGGACCTGCTGCTACTTCTCCCTATACCGTTAACAAGGTCAGCGGCTTCGGCCCCGCATGGGCAAACAGCCTGTTCGAGGACAACGCTGAGCACGGCTTCGGTATGTATCTGGGCCAGAAGGCAGTTCGTGACTTCCTGATCGGTCAGGTGAAGGCTCTCCGTGAGGCTACCGAGTCCGACGAGAGAAAGGCTGTCATCGACGCTTATCTGAACACTCTGGACGACGGCAAGGCCAATGGCCCCGCTGCCCGTGCCCTGATCGCAGAGCTGGAGAAGACCCCCGACTGCGAATACTGCAAGGCAATCCTGCCCAAGAAGAGCTATCTGGCCAAGAAGTCCATCTGGATCTTCGGCGGTGACGGCTGGGCATATGATATCGGCTTCGGCGGTCTGGACCATGTGCTGGCTTCCGGTGAGGATGTCAACGTGATGGTATTCGACACCGAGGTATATTCCAACACTGGTGGACAGGCTTCCAAGGCTAGCCAGATCGGTCAGGTGGCACAGTTTGCCGCTGCTGGTAAGGCTATCGGCAAGAAGAGCCTGGCTGACATCGCTATGAGCTATGGTTATGTCTATGTGGCACAGATCGCCATGGGCGCAAACCAGGCTCAGACCCTGAAGGCAATCGCTGAGGCTGAGGCTTATCATGGCCCGTCCCTCATCATCGGCTATGCTCCCTGCGAGATGCACGGTGTTAAGGGCGGCATGACTAACTGCCAGGCTGAGATGAAGAAGGCTGTTGCTGCTGGTTATTGGAACATGTTCCGTTATAACCCCACCCTCAAGGCAGAAGGCAAGAACCCCTTCATCCTGGACAGCAAGCCCGCAACTGCTGACTATAAGGAGTTCATCTCCAGCGAAACTCGTTACAACCGCCTGAAGCTCTCCTTCCCGGAGCGTGCACAGGAACTGTTCGACAAGGCTGAGAAGCGTGCTGCCGAGCGTTATGAGGAACTGGAGAAGCGTGCAAAGGGTATTGAATAATTCCTTTTGAGGCTTTGAAATCCTGAATCGCATATAACAATCGCCCCTGTACAGAGAAATCTGCACAGGGGCGATTTTGTTTTTGCCCGACTTTCTTTTCAACAGCTTTTTCAAATCCGGTGGAAAACCTCACAGGAATTTCCGCCGGTAAAATAGATATGATATCCCGCCCGGAATGATAATCCATGACAAAATGGCAATTCCAGTGGCGGTTTCAATCCCCACACCGCAAAGCAGCAACGCTGCATAGAGGAACACCAGCGGAAAAGTGATATATCCCAATATCCGGTGGGCCAGCCGCCAGGTGTCCTCATCCCGTATCGTCCACGGTAGGCGCAGTCCGGTATAGCGGTTAAACGGAATCTTGGGGGCAAGGTTTCCCAACACCAGCATGATGGCCATCACCAGCGCCACTGCCAGCCAGCTTTCCTCGATCTCCCCTAGATGCCCGTTTTGCTGCAACCACACAGCACCCACGCATAGAGCCAACAGTAGCAGGTTAAAAACTGTGACCCACTTCATGGTGTGGTTTTTAGGGCTATCTTCGGGGATGCCGGTAAGCGCTTCCATATTCCGGTATAAGAGAAACAGGCAAGCCACCGATAAGGCACACAACAGCGCCAGCTTGACCACCGGGAAGGGAATCAACAGGGCGGCCATCATGGCGGCCAGAGAAAATGCCAGCAACAGCCAACGCAGCTTATCCGTTTTCATGACAGGACTCCTCCTTTTTCCCCACCAGCGACAAAAACTCCATGGTCATTTCCTGCAAGACCGTCATGTTCATCGAATAGACGATCTGGTTCCCTTTTCGCTCAGCAGTCACCAGCCCGGCATTTTTCAGGGTATCCAGATGACGGGAAATCGACGGCTTTGAAATTGCAAAATGGGAGGCGATCTCCCCCGCCGTCATATCCCGCCATTTCAGAAGCCGGATGATTTCACGCCGTGTTTCGTTTGCCATCGCCTGAAAAAAAGCGTCGTTCATTGCGCCACCTCCTTCTATTTTCTATTTTAGCTAATTAGCTAATAATGTCAATACTGTTTTTAATTTTAAAGAGATTTTTTAAAAAATTGCAAAAAGCGCCAAAACAGCAGGAAAAGCCTGTTTTTGTTTGCAGACAGAAAACAGATATGCTATACTGAAAAAAGAAAACCGGCCCCGCACAGACAAGACCGGTTTTTCTAATTTTTATGAATAACAGGACAGGAGAAGACATGAAACAGGGAAGTATTTTTGAACTGAATGGCCGCCCCCGTCTGGGCGAAGCCATCCCTCTGGCGCTGCAGCATGTAGTTGCCATGATCGTAGGCTGTGTGACCCCCGCTATTATTGTAGCCAGCGCCGTACCGGGCGGCGGGCTCAGCAATCAGGATAAGGTCATCCTGATTCAGGCCTCGCTGGTAGTGGCCGCATTTTCCACCCTCTTGCAGCTTTTCCCGCTGGGAAGCAAAACCAAGCTGGCCATTGGTTCCGGCCTGCCGGTGATTATGGGCGTCAGCTTCGCCTATGTTCCCAGCATGCAGGCCATTGCAGAAAACTACGGTATTGCCGCTATTCTCGGCGCACAAATCGTCGGCGGCGTGGTGGCCGTTCTCATGGGTCTGCTCATCAAAAAAATTCGCATCTTGTTCCCGCCTCTGGTAACCGGCACCGTGGTGTTTACCATCGGCCTTTCTCTCTATCCTGTTGCCATCAACTATATGGCCGGCGGCACCGGGACTCCCACCTATGGATATTGGCAAAATTGGGTCGTGGCTTTTTTCACACTGGGCGTAGTAGTTTTCCTCAACAACTTCGCCAAAGGTATCTGGAAGCTGGCCTCTATCCTCATTGGTATTATCGCTGGTTATCTGGTAGCCATTCCTTTTAGAATGATCGACCTTTCCGGCGTGACCCAGGCTTCTGTGTTCCAGGTTCCCTCTCCTCTGCATTTTGGAGTTGCCTTTGAACCTTCCTCCTGCGTGGCCATTGCCATCCTCTTTGCTATCAACTCCATCCAGGCCATTGGGGATTATTCCGCCACCACTACCGGCGCCATGAACCGCCACCCCACTGACCGGGAACTGCAAAACGGCATTGTGGGTTATGGCTTTACCAACATGGTGGGCGCTCTGTTTGGAGGACTTCCCACCGCCACCTTCAGCCAGAATGTGGGTATTGTTACCACCACCAAGGTTATCAACCGCCGGGTGCTGGGGTTGGCCGCTTTGATTCTGGCTGTTGCCGGACTGCTGCCGCAGTTCTCCGCCCTGCTCACCACCATCCCGCAGTGTGTACTGGGCGGCGCTACCCTTTCGGTTTTTGCCTCGATTGCCATGACAGGTATCAAGTTGATTTTCTCGTCGGGTATGAGCCCCCGCAATTTCTCCATCGTGGGGCTTTCGGTGGCGTTGGGCATGGGCGTCTATCAGTGTCAGGCAGCCCTGGCCACTCTGCCGGAGTGGGTCACCACCATTTTTGGAAAATCCCCGGTCGTTCTCGCCACCATTGTAGCCATCCTGCTCAATGTGATTTTGCCGAAGCCAGAAGAAGAAAAACAAGCCTGATCTCAAAAAGGCCGCTGCCAAATGGCAGGGGAGCATAAAGAAGTATTGCAAAAATACTGACCTATGCCAAGTGAACGGGAAATAAGAAAACTCTATGTGAATGGACGAACCATTT